>PMKV01000029.1 GCA_003157875.1 Chloroflexota bacterium | reverse complement strand
ACGCCGAGGTCCTTCCAGGGCAGCTGGGATGGGTCGGTCATCTGGAGGACCTTGATGGTCTTGCCGTTGACGACGATCGCATCGTCGGTATGGGTGACGGTGCCGTGGAAGTTGCCGTACGTAGAGTCGTGGGCGAAGAGCAGGGCGTTCATCGGGACGTCGACGATGTCGTTGACGGCGACGACNNGGTCAACCGTTCGCGGAAAGGGGGATGGCCCGACCGCCGCGCCAGGCCGGGTCGCCGAGACGCGCGATCACGAGTGGATGGGCGCCGGCCAGACCGACGTCGGCGCCGAGTTCGGCGGCGACGATCTGGACCCGACTTCGGGGGGTTCGAAAGGCGGTGGCGGCGACCTCGGCCCGAGCGGGCCCGAGGAGTCGCTCGCCTTGTGCGTCCGCGATCGCTCCGCCGACAACGATCCGGGTTGGATTCAATGCGTCGACGAAACCGACGCAGGCAACGGCAAACGCGCGTCGACCGCGCTCCATGATCTCCCGGCACGCCCCGTCCCCCGCATCCTCGCCCTCCGCGACATCGCGCGCCTCGATGGCATCGACGCCCTTCCGCGCCGCCCGGGTCGTGAGGAATGGGCTCTTGCCATCGGCGACGACCGCTCTGGCCGTGCGAGCCAGCGCCGCTCCGCCCAGGAACGCCTCCAGATGGCCGACGGCACCACAGCCGCACAAGCCATCCATCGAGACGGGAGTGTGACCAAGCTCGCCGGCGGTTCCGTCCGGGCCGTGGAAGATCGTGCCCTCGGAGACGATCGCTCCGCCCACACCGGTGGAGACCGTCAGGTAGATGAAGTCGGGGCAGCCACGCGCCGCGCCGAAGGCCATCTCACCGAGCGCGGCGACGTTGGTGTCGCGTTCGAGGAACGCCTCCAGGCCGAGCCGTCGCCCGAGCTCGGCTGCGATGGGGACGTCGACGAATTCGGGTCCCATGTTTGGAGTCTGGCGCACCACGCCCCGCCATGGATCTACCGGGCCCGGGGTGGAGATCCCCACGCCGATCAGGGAGCTGCGGATCTCGGACGGGGCCCCGTTCCTTGCGTCGCGGAGAGCGGCTTCACAGGCATCGAGGACCGCGGCCGGTCCTTCGGCAATTGGCGTGCGCCCCCTGATCAGGGCGAGCCGGGATCCGTCGTCCATGACGACGGCGGCCCGAATGTGAGTCCCGCCCACGTCGAGGGCGAGAACAGGTCTTGCTGACAGAGGAAAGCCTCGTAGCTCCGGATTTGGTGGGGATGCTCGTCAATTCTAGCAAAGGGGATTCGGGCTCCCGCGGGCCGGTCGGCACTTTCGGGCTGGCCCCTGTGACCGGCGCGGGCGGGCCGGCCATACCCCTCACGCGGGACGAACCGCGCCGGCGAGGTCGCGAGCGAGCCAGAGACGCCGCGACCCCCGCCGGGGCGGGGGCCGCACTGACCGTGAGACTCAGGGTGTCAGGCGCCGATGCGGAAGACCTTTCCGCCGCAGTTCGGGCAGATGCCCTGAGTCGCCGGCTTGCCATTCTTCATGGTGATCCGCTCGGCGTTCTTGATCTCGACCTTCTTCTTGTCTTTGACGCAGTATCCCTCGGCCATTGTTCAAAGCCTCCAATTCACGAACCGGGCGTGGCCCCGGACATTGGCGATTGTGCCTGCTCAGGCAAGCGTACCTGATCGCGACAAATCGAAACCCGCCTCGCCGATCGGTTCCGGCCACGAGGTGAGACCGATCAACCTTGGCAAGGGCCCAGTTTTCCTCCCCGCAGGTCCCGAAAACGCAATCGGCAGCTGTCGGGGTACGAGGAGGAACCCGCGTTCGGCAATAACTAGGCCCTCGTATTCGGTGCGCAACGATGGGCACCTGGCGCGAGCATAGACGTCCCCAAAGACGAGCGTCAAGCGTGGCAGAAGGCGGCTCACGAGGCGGGAGTGGCCGGCCGGCGCGCTGAGATCCGATTCCGCACCAGGTAGAGCGCGGCCGTCGCGACTCCCAGCATGGTCATCAGGACGGCCGGGATCATGAAGTCACAGGGCATCGAGGCGGTCGAGGCGCGCCTGATCGCGGCACCGGCGGCCGGACTGGCTGCCACCGAGGGCGTCGCGAGGCCGGCCACGAGGCCACCGAGGCCACCGCCGGTCGCAAGAACCTTCCCCGGATCGCCGGGCAGGTCGACGATCGACGCAGGATCGGCTTCGATGACCAGACCCGAGTCGTCTTCTCCGACGTAGCCGGTTACCTCGATGGCGTCCCCGGGCTGCAGCAGCGCAATTGCCTCGGCGTCCGACGAAGCCCGGACACGCACCGCGCCCGTGCCATCGTCGATGGTGGCCGTGCCGCTCCCCGTATCGGTCACGAGACCGGCGACGGTAACGCTCCGACCCAGGTACCCGGCAAGAGATCCGATCTCCACGTTTTGGCCCGCGGCCCGGCCGGACGAGTCGCCGCTGCCGGAGGCGCGGGCCGAGCCGAGAACGGACGCGGCGCCGACCGGGTCGGGAGCGGGGCCCAGTCGCAAGTCCAACGCGCTCCGAGGCAGGAGTTGGAAAGCAGCGGGGTCGGAGGTCGAGCGGCGGACGATTCCCACCGCGAAGGCCAGGCGGCCCACAAACGATTTCGTGACCGGGATGCCGGCGGCCGGCTCTCCCAGAACGACGACTTCGTGGCCGTCCACCAGCATCTTCAGCAGCCATCGCGAGCCCGCGGGAACGTATTGATCGATTCGTCCGCAGACCTTGACCAGCTGCCACTCCAGCGAGCCGTCGAGAGGTCCGGCCACCGAACGCGGGGTCACGGCCTCCAGTTCGCCGAGAGCCTGCACGCCCGACGCCAGCACGGTTGGTCCGCCCTCCCAGCGGCCGACCTTGCCGGTAAGCCGCACGCGCATGCCGAGAGGCGGCGCCGCGGTCGAACCGGGCATCAGGACCGCGACCGCGGCGCTGCCATCATCGACGACTATCGTCGGGCCGCCGATGTCCATCAGCCCTGCCGTTGCCGTCACGACCCCCTCAACGTCGACGGCGGCGCCGCGCGTCCCCAGGGCGGAGGCGAGGTCGAGGTAGATGGAGTCGACGGTCGGTGCGGGCACGGGGTTCAATGTCGCGGCCTCGATCGGGGCTTCGATGCCGAGATCCGATCGGCGACGCAACCACACGCGGTAGCCATCGAGTCGGCCGGTGGCGCTGGCATGTTGGCCGACGATCCCCGTCGCCACGACGACGTCCCCACGCATCACGTCCGAACGAGACAGGCCGGTTGGAGGATCCGCTAGGAGGCGAACGGTGGTCGTGCCGTCGCCGATCTCGATCGTGAGACGCCCGCCATCGACCCCGACCGAGTCGACGGTGCCGCGAACGGTGACGAGCGATCCTTCGGTGCCCTCTCCGACATCGGCAAGCGGCACGACTCCGCCGGTCGGCTCCTTGTCGTTCGCACCGAGGACCAGCGAGACCGGGTTGCGAATCTCGAGCTGACCATAGGGTGCGGCAAGAATGCCGTCGACCTCGACCTGGCAGCCAATCGCCGGTTCCGTCGTCGGCGCCGAGAGGTGGATGAAGATGCCGCCCGACCAATCCCCGATGACAATCATGTCGTCGGCGCCGACCAGTCCGGGCCCGACAGTGACCACCCCGGCGACGTGAACCCTGGTTCCGATTGCGCCGGCGCGGGCCGAGGCGATCGTTTCCACACCCGGCGGCGAGTCGCTCGCCTTGGAAGACTGCGATGGGCTCACGGCGGGCGTGGACGTTTGCGTGGGCGTGGACATGGGGGTTGGCGTGGGCACGGGCGTGGGCACGGGCGACGGCCCCAAGTTTGGCGTAACCGACGCGCTCGGTTCGGCCGAGGCACTCGGGGTTCCCGTCGGGTCGGACGTCGGTCCGACCGTAGCCGTCGACGGCGGAGTCGGCGAGGGAGTCGAGGTGGGGATGGCGGTCCATGTCGCGGTCGGCTCCGGCGTAGCCGTCGCTGCCGGCGAGGCGGTGGGCACGCCGGCAGGACCAGGCGCGGGTGCGGATGCGAGCGACTGCGGGATCGGGTTCGGCTGCACGAACCAGTCGGATCGGTTGTCGTTGGTGTCCTGCGCGTTGCCGCCGGATCCACCGGGTAGACGTTCGATACTCGACTTGGCCGGCGGGGCCGGGGCGACCGACCCTTCGACATACGAGTTGGTCGCGGTACCCCAGCCAACGGCATCGATGACGCTGCCGTCGCCACGGCGGAGCGCTACCGCTCCACCGTCCGCCGCGAGCCCGCCGCTGTACGTGACGTCGGCAAGCGGCCCGTAGATGCCCGCGGCGTTGGCGACCAGGAGATGCATTCCCGGTTCGAGGAGCAGCGGCTCCGCGAACGTGGCCTTGCGGGTCACGGTGGCGCCGGACGCCGTGGCGTAGACGATCTCACAGCCGCCCAGATCCGCCTCTATCAGGCCGGCATTGGCGATCTCGACGTATTCGTCCGAGGCCGTCGCCCCGCCGGTCACGACCTCCGCCACCACGAGTCCGGTCGATGCCGGCCAGGCCACGGCGTTGGCCGCAGGTTCCGGAGGCATGGCCGCAGCGGCAGTCGCGGCCGTGAAGATGAACGAAGCGAATAGGACGAAGATGCCCCGCGGAGCAGGCATTCGACACCTCAGGCGGCCTCTCCGGCGGGAGTGAGCCGCACCGTTGTACGCCCCGCGGCTCAACTGGCGCTTATCCGCCGCTTATCCGGCGCTTATCGCAACGGGCCCCGGCCTGTGGTCGGCGTCGGCATCGACTACCATTTCGACCGCGGCGATCACTTCTGGATCGCCACTCCGCCAATCCAGTCCGACCTTCCTTCCGACCTAGGAGACGACGTGGCCCGCGCCAAGAGGACCGATAAAGCTGAGGCGCGACGCAAATACCGCGCCTACCTTCAGGCCCAAGAGGAGGCGGAGCTCGCGTCGGCCCAGGACTCGGACGAAACGGCGGCGGAGGCAGCCACGGCGGCCGCCAAGCCCGGCCGCGGCCGGGCCGGGAGCCCCGCGCCGGTCACACAGCCGGGAGTTCGGATGGGCATGTTCGCGGCCGCGCGCGCCGCCTACCGGCCGACCAACTACCTCGACGACCTTCGCAGCATCCGGTCGCTGACCTTCGGGTCCAAGGCCGTCTGGGCGCCGCTCCTTCTGTGCCTCGGTGCGGGCGCCTACGTCTTCGTCCAGAGGAACAGCAGCGGCACCGATCCGCTGTGGCTGCTCATCGTCCAATTCGTCTTCTATCCAGTGCCGCTGGCGCCACCGATGCTGGCCGGATTCCTCGCCCCCAAGAGCACCTGGCTGGCCGGCCTGATCGCCGCCTTCTTCGCCTCCACGACGCTGGTCGTGGTCATCCTGATGACCACCCTGCAACTGTCGACGTTCACGACATCGGCGACTTCTTCGGGGTCGCCGTTGCCTTCGGGCGCAGTGGCCTCCGGATCGCCCGGCGCATCGGCCCAGGTCACCGCGACGCTATCGACCGGCTCGCCGGCCGCGAGCGCAAGTGCGGGTACGTCGACGGCCTCGCCGGCTCCAAGTCCGTCCGCGGCCGGAGCCTCGACCGGCTCCACGGGCAGCGGTTCGGGTCGGGATCCGATCGCGGACGAGATCCAGCTGCTTTCCGTTTCCCTGGCGTTCGGAGCTCTGATGGGCGCGCTAACCGGCTGGTACAAGCGCTTCCTGACGCTGACCTCCGGGACGACGAAGAAGCCGACTCCCCGATCCGGTGGCGGGCGGCCCGCCCAGCGCCGCTCGGCCGCGAAGGGCGCGAGGAGATAGCCGCGGCCTTCCCGACGGCCGGCGATCCGGAGCCCGCACTCTAGCCGCCGCGGCGCATGCCGCTGTAGCCGAGCGCCCGCACGCCCGCGCCCAAAGCGACCGGCCTCCCGGCCGGTCGCCAAAGCGACGGACCTCCCGGTCCGTCGCTCCCGACCGACTCCGCCACCGCGGGGAGTGGCCTGACCTCGCGAGCGATCACGTTCACGACGCTGGCCTCGCGCTGCAGCATGCCGTCGACGTAGAGCAAGGCGTGGCGTCGGACGACTCCGCGAAGCCGAGCCCATGCGTCCGGCCAGAGAGTGACGTTGACCATGCCCGTCTCGTCTTCGAGGGCCAGGAAGACCGTGCCACGCGCCGTCATGGGGTGCTGGCGGGTGACGACGAGGCCGCCGATCCGGACCGGCCCCGGGCCCCGATCCGCCAGCGAGGCGTTCGTGACCGCGCCCAGGCGATCCAGCGCCGGACGGAAAAGCGAGACCACTTGCCGGCGGGCGTCGAGCGATAGCACGTCATACGAGTCGCCGAGCCGCTCCCGCTCGGTCAGCGGGGGCAGCTCCGGAGCGGGCGTCGGCGGAAGCCGCAGGTCCAAAGGTCGCGCGGCCCCGCGTCCGCCGACACCGGCGGCGCGGCGACCCCGTCCCCCGGCCCGGATCCAACCGGTGGGAGTCGGGCTCCGTCCGTCCATCCGGCTCAAGCCGTCCTTTTGCCGTTCGACCGTTCGACCGTTCGCCGTTCTCCCTCGTGTCGCCGTGTGCGGTGCGGCGCGCACCGCACCGATCACCTCTCTGAGCTGCCACAGGAGTTCGCGCCGCGGCCGGCCCAGCGAGTCGAGGGCGCCGGCCCGGATCAGGTTCTCGATCGCTTCTTCGGGCATCTCGGTGCGGGCCACGACGTCGGCCAGCGTCGCGTACCGTCCGCGAGCAAGCTCGGCGTCCAGGCGCTCGGCGTGCCGATCGCCGATCCCCTTCACCAGCGCCAGGCCGAGGCGTATGCCGAAGCCGGTCGCCGACTCGGGCGTCCAGCGGGCGCGGGATTCAGCCGACGGCACGATGCAGCCGGACGAGCGCACGGCGATTGGGCGCTCAGTCGGGCCGACCCACTCGGTCGAGGTCTTGTAAGTAGATGAATTGATGTCGACCGGCAGGACCGCGACGCCGTGGNNGAACTGGGCCGGGTAGAAGAGCTTGAGGAACGCCGACTCGTAGGCCGTCCGGGCGAAGGCCGCGGCATGGCTCTTGGCGAAGCCGAAGCTCGCGAAGGCCGCGACCCGGCGGAAGAGCTCCTCGGCCTGCTCATCGGTGAGGCCGTTGGTGGAGCGGCAGCCGTCGACGAAGCGGGCATGCAGCTTCTCCATCTCGCGGCTCGAGCGCCACGTCCCCATCGCCCGCCGGAAGCCGTCCGACTCGCCCGGGGAGAAGCCGGCCACCGTGATGGCGATCTGCATGACCTGCTCCTGGTACAGGATCACGCCGAGGGTTTCGCGCAGCACCGGCTCGAGGCTGGGATGGAGATACTCGACCGGCTCGAGCCCCTGGCGGCGGCGCAGGTACGGATGGACCGCGTTGCCCTGGATCGGCCCCGGCCGGATGATCGCCACCTCGACCACGAGATCGTCCAGGTCCACCGGCTTCGACTTGGGCAGCGTCTGCATCTGGGCCCGGCTCTCGACCTGGAAGACGCCGACGGTATCGGCGGCCTGGAGCATCTCGAATACCTCGGGCACGTCCTCCGGCAGTCGGTCGAGGTCGACGCGGGCCGCGCAGTCCTGCTCGATCAGCCCGATGGTCTCGTCGATCGCGGCCAGCATGCCCAGGCCCAGCAGGTCGAGCTTGATCAGCTTGNNCGCGGGAAGCCGTCGATGCGGGCGCAGAACGTCAACCAGCGCTCCCACTCGGGCATGCCGGCGCTGGAGCCGCGCCGCAGTTCGGGCGGCCTCTCGGGTTGAGGCTGGACTCGCGCCACGCTCGAATGGGGCTCGTGGGCGGCAGTGCGGGTAGTGGCGGCCGCCGCGCTTGCCGCCGCGCCGGCCGCCGCGCTGGCCGCCTCCCGCGCCGCCATCCAGGCCGCGCTCGCAGGGGAGTCGCCCGGGCCGCCGGCGATTCCCTCTCCGCCATGCCCTCCGGGTGATCCGATCCGGCCGCCGCGCGGGTGGTTGAGTTGACCCATTCGGTCGGTCAAGCCGTGCTCGCCGGCCAGTTCGGCCGCGCCGTCCCAAGCCGCCGCCTCGACTCGCGCCGCCGCTGGCCCCCCCGGCGACGCAGCTCCCGCTGCCGTCTCTCGCTCGACGGTCTCGGCGAAGAACTGGCCGAAGCCGCCGTCCGCTTCGAGGTCGCGCCGGACCATTACCGAGTCGTAGGTCTCGAGCGCCTTGGCGACCCGATCGACCAGCGGTCGCGGGAACCCCAGCGCGTATCCGACCTCCCGGACCGCCGACCGGGCCCGATACGTGACCAGGTTGCAGACCATGCCGGTGTGTTCGGTCCCGTATCGACCGTATACGTACTGGATGACTTCCTCCCGCCGTTCGGAGCTGAAGTCGATATCGATGTCGGGATAGCTCGTTCGA
>PMKV01000156.1 GCA_003157875.1 Chloroflexota bacterium | reverse complement strand
CAAGCTGCGCCACGCCCCGACCGTGAATGCCCGCTGAGGGCCACGGAATGATAGCAGGGCGGCTCGAACGCGGGTAGCGGCGCTCGGGCCGAGACGACGCGGGTAGCGGGCGCCCCGGCCCCGCCGATGACGACCTTGCGCCGTTGCGCCATGATCCGCGCATGAACGAACCGCTTAGTCTCGATCGGTTCTTTTCGACCCCCCGATTATCCGGCTTGAAGCTGTCGCCCGACGGGCGGCGCCTGGTCGTTGCCGTCAGCCGCCTCGGGCCCGAGGCCAACGAGATGCGCACCGCGCTGTGGCAAGTCGACCCGACCGGGAAGACCGCCGCGCGCCGGCTGACGCGCTCGAGCGCGGGCGAATCGGCGGCCGCCTTCGCCCACGACGGCTCCCTCCTCTTCACCTCCGCGCGGCCCGATCCGGACGCCAAGGCCGACCCGGACCACAAGATCGCGGCCCTCTGGTCGCTGCCGGCCGACGGCGGCGAGGCGCGCCTGCTGCTCGCGCCCGATGGTGGGATCGAGGGCGTGGCCGCCGCGCTTGACACCGACGCGATCGCCTTCGGTGCGCTCGTTCACCCGGCTGCCACCAGCCTGGAAGACGACGCCGCCCGGGCGAAGGCTCGAACGGACGCCAAGGTGGGCGCCCTGTTGTTCGAGGACTACCCGATCCGCTTCTGGGATCACTGGCTCGCTCCACGGCGCCAGCGCTTCTTCGCCGCCGAGCTACCGGCCGATCCGGAGGCCCGCCTCGAGCCGGCGGACGTCAGCGGCGACATCGGCCCGGTCATCCTGGAGTCCGACTTCGACATCTCGCCCGATGGCAAGACGATCGTCGCCTGCTGGGCCGATTGGTCGAGCCTGCCTTCGACCCCGGTCGACCTGGTAATCATCGACGTCGAGTCGAAGACCCGCCGAACGCTCGCCGGCGGCGACTGGTTCTTCGAACACCCAAGGTTCTCGCCGGACGGCCGGTTCGTCGTCGCCTCGCGAGCCACCTCGGGGAAGCATGAGGAGGCCTCCTCGCGAACGATCTGGCTGATCGAGTTGGCCACCGGCAAGGGCCGCGACCTGACGCCCGACCTGGACCTGTGGCCGGAGGCGCCGGTCTTGGCGCCCGATTCGAAGTCCGTCTTCTTCGTCGCCGACCGATTGGGCTGCGTCGCGGCCTTCCGCGTGGACCTCGCGGATGGCAAGACAACCTGCCTGGTCTCGGAAGGTGCCGTCTCCGACCTCTGTCCCTCGCCCGACGGGAAGGCCATCTATGCCCTCCGCTCCACCGTCACCGCTCCGGCTCGGATCGTCAGGTTCGCGACGACCGGCGAGCACCAGACGCCCGTGGAGCTGCCCCGCGGCATCGACGATGGGGGAGTATCCGGGCGCGGCCGCGTCGAGCGGCTCTCGGCGAACGCCGCCGACGGCACGACCATCGGCTCGTGGCTCATCCTCCCGCCGGAAGCCTCCGCGGCAGCCCCGGCGCCGCTCGTGGTCTTCGCCCACGGCGGCCCGATCGGGTCGTGGGCGGGTTGGCACTGGCGCTGGAACCCGCATCTTCTCGTCGAGCGCGGGTATGCCGTCCTGATGCCGGACCCGGCCATCTCGATCGGCTACGGCCAGCGCATGATCGAGCGCGGCTGGGGCCACTGGGGGGAGGCGCCCTACACGGACATCCTGTCCGCGCTGGACGCGGCCCTGACCCGGCCGGATCTGGACGCGTCGCGGACCGCGCTGGCGGGCGGCAGCTACGGCGGCTACATGGCCAACTGGGTCGCCGGCCACACGGACCGGTTCCGGGCAATCGTGACCCACGCCTCGCTCTGGGATCTGCGGCCGTTCCACGGCACGACCGATACGGGGGCCGAATGGGAGCACGAGATGGGCGACCCGTATGCCCGGCCCGAACTTTACGATCGGCAGTCGCCGGCCGCCCACATCGGCTCGATCAAGACGCCGATGCTCGTCATCCACGGTGAGCGCGACTTCCGCGTTCCGGTGGGGGAGGCGTTGCGGCTGTGGACCGACCTGCGCCGCCACGGGGTCCCGGCCCGCTTCCTCTACTTCCCCGACGAGAACCACTGGATCCTGAAGCCCAACAACGCCAGGCTCTGGTACGAGACGGTACTGGCATTCCTGGACGAGAACGTCCTGGGCAAGGAGTGGGTCCGCCCCGAGCTGCTGTAGAAGTCCCGAGTTGGGCGTAGGCTGAGGAGCGATGCCAACGAGAATCGATCGATCAGTTCTGGCCGGCCTGGCCCTCGCCGCCGTGCTCGCCGCGTCCGGCTGCGGCGGAGGAAGGGCTACGCCGTCGACCGCGACCGCTCCGGCCGCCCCCTCGACCGAGGTCGCGTCGGCCGGCGAGAGCGCCCTGCCGTCCGAGGCGCCGACCACGGCCGGGCCTTCGGTCGGCTCGCTCTACGTCCGGCTGTGGTTCATCAACCCGTCGCTCGGGCCCGACAATTTCTTCTTCTCTGCGATCGCCGTCTCGAACGGCAAGCTCTACTACAAGCCGGACCTGACCCCAACGAGCCCGGCGCCGATCTACGTCGCGCCCGTTTCTGCCGCGATCACGGCATCCGGCATCTCGACGATCGTGGCCGTGGCGCAGAAGGACGGTCTGCTTGGCGCGACGCACGACTTCCAGTGTCCCCACGCCGCCGGCGCGCCGATGATGTCGGGCACCGGTACGACCTACCTTGAGATCGTCGTGGACGGCGTCTCTCACGATCTCTCCGGCACATGCCAGTACGAGGAGGATCCCGGCACCGGCGCGCCTGTATCGGGGACCTACGGCGCATTCGTCGACTTCACGGACCACCTGCGCAACATGTCCGGCTGGCTGGGGAGCGACCTGGGTGCGCCGGCGCCGTGGACTCCCACGAGCGTGGTCGTCGCGGCCGCCGCGCCCGATGCTGCCTGGTGGGGTCCCTCGGTAGACCCGGGCGACACGACCACATGGCTGGTGGGGACCTTCGCGAGTTTCGGGAATCTGCGCGACCCGGCCGGCTCGCCCTGCGGAGTCCTGACCGGGGCCGGACTGACAAACCAGCTGCCGTCGATCAAGGCGGCCCACGAAGGGACGATCTTCGTCGACGGCGCCGGCGTGCAGCGGGTCCTGGCGCTCCACGTCCTGATGCCCGACGAGTCGACCGACACCGCCTGCAAGTAGGCCGTCCCAATCCGGTTGAACGGTTGCAATTGCGAATCATTTCCGCTGCGCCTGAGGCCGAAGGCTTGGCCCGCGCCCATTCATTCCGGTAGCTTTCAACCTCGATTACTGCACGAGGTATCTCCGCGGCCGACCACGGGCTGGTAAGTGGCCGCGAACAAGTGGCCGCGAGTTGCAAGAAAGAGGTAGGAGTCCACATGACCGCACGTCAGAAAGCCATCGAGGCGATCGCCAACCACAAGGTTGAGTCCACGGAGGACTACCTCCAGGACGCCGGCGTAGACATCTACGGCCAGTACGTCTTCGGGGAGGAGGCGCAGCGCCAGTACCTGGCCAAGCCGGTCTTCAAGAGCCTGCGCAGCACCATTGCGGGTCTCAAGCCTTTCGATCCGCTGATTGCCGACGCAGTCGCCCAGGGCGTCAAGGAATGGGCCCTGGCTCACGGCGCCACTCACTACACCCACTGGTTCGTGCCGATGACCGGCGGCAGTGCCGAGAAGCACGACTCGTTCCTGAGCCCCACCGGCGACGGCGAGACGATCGCCGAGTTCTCCGGTAAGGGCCTGATCCAGGGCGAGCCGGACGCCAGCTCCTTCCCGTCGGGCGGCATCCGCTCNNGACCCTGACGATCCCCACCGGCTTTGTCTCCTACACCGGCGAGGCTCTCGACCACAAGATCCCGATGCTGCGCTCGCAGGAGGCCCTGGGTAAGCAGGCCCTGCGCGTTCTGAAGTGGTTCGGCAACGACACCACCAAGCGCGTCTTCACCCAGATCGNNCCGTCCCCCAAGGGCCAGGAGCTGGAGGATCAGTACTTCGGCTCGATCCGTGAGCGGATGCTGGCCTTCATGATGGATCTCGATCGTGAGCTGTGGCGCCTGGGCATCCCGTCCAAGACCCGCCACAACGAAGTCGCGCCGGCGCAGTTCGAGATGGCTCCCGTGTACGAGCCCACCTCGGTCGGCTCGGACCACAACATGATCGTGATGAGCACGATGCGGCGCATCGCGCATCAGCACGACCTCATGTTCCTGTCCCACGAGAAGCCGTTCGTGGGCATCAACGGGTCGGGCAAGCACAACAACTGGTCGATGGGCACCGACGACGGCGAGAACCTGCTCGATCCAGGCCACAACCCGCACGACAACGCCCAGTTCCTGGCGTTCCTGGCGGCCGTCATGCGCGGCGTCAACGTCCACGCCGACATCCTGCGGGCCAGCGTCGCCGACGCCGGCAACGACCATCGGCTCGGTGCCAACGAAGCTCCTCCGGCAATCGTCTCCATATTCCTCGGCGCGCAGCTCGAGGACGTGGTCGAACAACTGGAGAAGGGCGCCGCCTCCACCTCCAAGGCAGGCGGAACCATGGAGCTGGGCGTGACCACCCTGCCCGTCCTGCCCCGCGACGCGACCGACCGCAACCGGACCTCGCCCTTCGCCTTCACCGGCAACAAGTTCGAGTTCCGCTCGGTGGGTTCGTCGGCTCCGATCTACTGGCCTCAGACCGCCCTCAACACCGCCGTGGCCGACTCCCTCGAGAAGCTCGCCGACGACCTCGACAAGCTCAAGCCGTGCGACTTCGCCGGCCTGACCAAGATCCTGTCGGCGATCGTCAAGGAAAACAAGCAGATCCTATTCGAGGGCAACAACTACGCCGACGAGTGGTATGCCGAGGCTGAGAAGCGCGGCCTGCCGAACAATCGAAGCACCGTCGATGCCCTGCCGGCCCTCGCGACCCCGAAGGCCAAGAAGATTTTCTCGCACTTCGGTGTTCTCTCCGAGCGAGAGCTGGGCTCCAGGGTCGAGATCAACTGGGAGCGCTACGTCAAGGTCTCGAACATCGAGGCCAACTGCGCTCTCGACATGGCCAGAACCCTGATCCTCCCCGCCGCGGTCAAGTACCTCGGCCAGCTCGCGGCTGCCGGGGCGTCGAAGGGCGTGACGGCCACCAGCGACAAGGTTGCGGGTCTGACCGACAAGCTCGTCGCCTCGATCGACGCGCTCGAGAAGGCTCAGCACTCCGCCCACGCCGCCGGCTCGGTGCACGCGGAAGCGAAGGCGTTCAAGGACGTGGTAATCCCCGCCCAGGCCGACCTGCGCGCTGTGGCCGACGAGATCGAGACCCTTGTGGCCGACGATCTCTGGCCGCTGCCCAAGTACCGCGAACTCCTCTTCCAGTACTAGGCCCAACCCAGAAGCCTCTCCGGCCTCGTGCCGGAGAGGCTTCTTTGATTCGCCGGGCCGTGGCGCGGGCCGTGGCGCCGGGCCGTGGCGCCGGGAAGTGGCGTGGACGGCCGCGGGCGCGGCAGGCTGGCTGCCCCGGGCGGAGCATCCTGCCACTTGCCAGCCCGAGCGGCAGGATCCGGCCCATCCGGGCAGGTTTCATGCCATCTGCCAGCCCGCGTGGACGGGTCCAGATCGTTCTTTCCGATCCGGCGCCGCGAATGGCCCACGCATCCCGGAATCGGCTCGAAATCAGGCTTTGCGGCGGATATCGGCGGCCGCCCGTCCCGATTCCGGCGCTCCGGTGCGCCTCGGTCTGGCGGTGTCGTGGCCTTCTTCTGGACTCTCGCCACGGGGATTGGAATCTGTCCAGAAGGCAAGCCCGGTTGTGGCCGCCGTCGGGTTTCGCAGGAAGGGTCGGAGCTGTCGGCCGTCCATGCGAAGCCGGTCGCGCAGAAGCGTCGC
>PMKV01000054.1:16221-16755 GCA_003157875.1 Chloroflexota bacterium | reverse complement strand
GGCCCAACCCAGAAGCCTCTCCGGCCTCGGGCCGGAGAGGCTTCTTTGATTCGCCGGGCCGTGGCGCGGGCCGGGGCGCCGGGCCGTGGCGCGGGCAGTGGGGCGGGGCCGTGGCGCGGGGCCAACTGTGGCGCGGGGCGCTGGCGCGGGCCGTGGCGCGGGCCCAACCGTGGCGCGGTGCAGCTGGCCCGGGTAGTTTGTCACCGTCGTGGAAGTTGCCGAATTCTCATCAGGCGAACATTGGGCAACGGCTGTCGGCCGGGCCGGGCCGACTGCGGACAAACTGGGGAACCTGACTCCTGCGACGGCCTCAACTCAAGCCGAATCAGACCCTAGACGGCTCAGATCGGCCCACTGTCGGGCCCGTCCGAGCGGCGTTAGCCTGCCGTCCTCGCCCAATGTTGCTGTGGTGAGAATTGGGCAAGAAACGGGCCGCTTCGCGAGGATGATCCGCTGGCGGGCTATTGCCCGGAGGCCGCCTTTCGGGCCGCGGCCAGGCCCAGTTCGAAATCCTCGCGCAGGTCCTCGACGTCC
>PMKV01000054.1:0-16187 GCA_003157875.1 Chloroflexota bacterium | reverse complement strand
AGCATGCCGCCGAAGACGTCGAGTTGGCGGATCGCGACGGCGTGGCCCGGATCAGTCGGCAGCCCCGGGTAGTAGACGCGATCGACTCCGTCCTGGCTACCGAGCCAGGCTGCCAGCTCGAGAGCCGTCTCGCTGTGGCGATCCATCCGCAGCGCCAGCGTGGGCAGGCCGCGCAGGACGAGGAAGGCGGCGAGCGGCGCCAGCGCCCCACCCACGTCGACGAGGATGGGCCGGATGGCATCAACGCGCTCGCGGCTTCCGACGACGACCCCCGCCAGAACGTCGGCGTGGCCGGAGAGGTATTTCGTGGCGGAGTGCATGACCAGGTCCGCGCCCCGTTCTATCGGCCGGCACGCGTACGGCGACGCGAAGGTGTTGTCGACGAGGAGCAGCGCACCGTGCCGGTGCGCCACCGCGGCCAGGGCGGCGATGTCCGAGACCACGATCGTCGGGTTGGAGACGGTCTCCACGTACAGGATTGGCGCTCCGGTGTGGGCCAGGGCGGCGTCCACCGCGGCAAGGTCGGTTGGATCAACGAATTCGGTCGCGATCCCCAGGCCGCCCAGCACCCGGGCCAGCAGATCGCGGGTGGTGCCGTAGACCGCCTGAGTGGCCACGATCGTTTGCCCGGCGTGGACCGTCGACACGATCGCGGCGTGGATGGCGGCCATGCCGGTGGCGAAGGCCAGGCCGGCTTCGGCGCTCTCCAGCTCGGCGACCGCGGCGGCCAGGGCGGCGGTGGTGGGGTTGTCGATTCGGCTGTAGGCGTAGCCGGGTCTGGCGCCGGTCAGGACGTCACCCAGTTCGGAGGCGTCGTCGGTGGAGAAGGCCGCCGCCTGGTATATCGGGACTGCCGAGGGAGTCTGATGGACCTCGGGTGACCGGGTCGCGGCGAGGATGGCGCGGGTCGAGAAGCGGGCCATGTGCTGATGCTACCCGATGCCGTCGCCCGGCGGCTCGGCTTGACGCGGCCGTTGCGTCGCGGGCGCCGAGCCGCCCGGGCCGGGGCCTTGTCTGCCGTTGCCCCGCCGCACCGCCGAGCCTGCAGCCTCAACCGAGCGGCCGGCGGGCGTTTAGCATCTACCCATGGCGCCAAACGGACCCGACCACGAGCGCATCGGGATGCTCACCAAAGCCATGGACGACGTCTATGGTCAGGCCTCCCCCGCGACCGCCCCGACGAGCGCCGAGTCGACCGACGGCTCGGCCGTCGATGCCACCCAATTCCGGATCGTTCGGGCGCCCGGCCGGGTCAACCTCATCGGCGATCACACCGAGTACAACGACGGCTTCGTTCTGCCCGTGGCGATCGAGCTGGACACGTGGATCGGGTTCCGGCCGCGCCAGGACGGGTTCGTCAGGGTCGTGTCTCGGCACTCGCGCGATGTCGGATCGTTCCGGATCGACACCCTGGCACCCGCCCCCGGCCGCGGCAAGGGGGGAGTGGCGGCTCCGGCCGCCGCCGACGCAACCGCCGGCTCCGAAGCCACCTCAGCCAACGGCACCCGCTGGAGTGATTACGTCGCCGGCATGGCCTGGTCGCTCCGCGAAGCCGGGCTGCCGGCGCGCGGCTTCGATGGCGTGGTCCACACCACGATCCCCATCGGCTCAGGCCTATCGTCGTCATCGGCCCTGGAGATCGCGTCGGCAGTGGCTATGCTCAGCGACGGGCCCACGGTTTCCCTGCCGATGCTTGCCGCCCTTGCCCAGCGCGCCGAACGGGACTTCGTCGGCGTCGACTGCGGGATCATGGACCACATGACGATCGCCGCCGGCCGCGAAGACAGGGCCCTCCTGATCGATTGCCGCTCCCTCGATACCCGCTACGCCTCGCTGCCCTTCGGGATTTGCGTGGTGGTCTGCGACACGGGGTCCAGTCGGGAGGCGCATTCGTCGATCCCCGTTATAAGGCGCGCCGAGTGCGCCCGTGCCGTGGCCTTGCTGTCCGAGCGTATGCCCGGCCTCTGCTCCCTGCGAGACCTCGATGCCGGGTCCCTGCGCCGGCATCGCGCCCGCCTACCTGAGAACGTGGCGCGGCGAGCCGAGCACGTGGTTTCCGAGAACGCTCGGGTCGTGGCCGCGGCGGTGGCGCTGGACACCGGCAATCTGGACGAGCTCGGCCGTCTCTTCGCCGAGTCGCATACGTCGTTGCGCGATCTCTACGAAGTCAGCTCACCGGCGCTCGAGGCGATGGTCGAAGTGGCTCGAGCGGTCCCCGGCGTGGTCGCGTCTCGCATGACCGGCCCCGGGCTGGGTGGCTGCACGGTGAACCTGGTGCTGGCCGACGCCGTGCCGGCCCTCCAGGCCGCGGTCGGCCGCGAGTACGACAGCCGGACGGGATTGCAGGGCCGGGTCTATCCGGTCGCGGTCGCGGACAGAGCCGGCCCGGTCGCCCTCGGCTGATCGGTCGCCCAGGCCGGCGCGGCGGCCCTCGGCTGATCGAGGCGGCTCCGCCGGGCGCCGCGGCTCAGGTGGAAGGCCGGTTCACTCCCGCATAGCCCGCGAGGATCGAAGCCAGTCGCTCGTACTGGCCGTAGTAGTTGTAGGCCTGCGCGGAGATCCGCACCAGCAGGTCGAACTCCGTGGAGGCCGGCAGGTCGCCCGAGTCGACGAGCCACGGCGACGGCCAGGCAATCAACGGGACTTCAAACCGCCGGCCACGCATGGCGGCTTCGATCATGCCCATCCGGCGAGTGGCCTCGGACCGCGGCCACGGTCCGCCAGGGAGCCGCAGCGCTGCCATCGAGCCCGTCATCGAGTTCGGGGCCTGCACGGAGGTGTGCAACGCGTCGGCGAGCATGTCGCGAGCGGAGATCGCCAGCTGCCGGTTGATCGAGATCAGGGCCGGCCATCCGCCCGGGAGCATCTCGCCCAACCCGTCGATCGCGGCCGGAATCGTCAGCCAGGCGCTCGGGTCGAAGGTTCCTTGCCAGTCGAACTCGAGGCGGAACTTGGAACGGTCCACGCGCGTGTCGTTGGAGCCGCTCGAGATCGACAGAGGCTTGATCAGGGCCTGGCGGTCTCGCCGCACATACAGGAAGGCCGAGCCCTTCGGAGCGCATATCCACTTGTGGGCGGTTCCGACGTAGTAGGCCGGGGCGATCTCTCGCAGCCTGACCGGCACCATGCCGGGGCCGTGGGCGCCGTCGACGAGGACGTCGATGCCCTTCTCGGCGAGCGCCGGCACGAGCCGCTCGATCGGCAGGATCAGCGCCGTCGGGCTGGTGACATGTTCCACCATGACCAGCTTGGTGTTGGCCGTGACCGCCGCCATCACGGCGTCGAATGCTTCGTCCGGCGACTCGATCGGGAACGGTATCCGGGCCAGGACGACCCTGGCGGCCGACTGGGCGGCGACGAAGCGGACGGCGTTGAGGCACGAGTTGTAGGCGTGGTCGGTTGCCAGGATTTCGTCGCCCTTCTCGAAGCGGAGCGACCGCAAGACCGTGTTCACTCCGGCCGTGGCGTTGGGCATCAGGGCCAGGTCGTCGGCGTCGCAGCCCGTGAATCCACCGATCTCGGAGCGGGACCAGTCGAGCAGGTCCTCGAGGTCGCGGGCGAGGAATCGTACCGGGTGCTGTTCGAGCTTGTCGCGCCAGCCGCGCTGGACTTCGAGGATCGCCTTGAGACACGCCCCGAACGAACCGTGGTTGAGGAAGGTCACGGTTGGATCGAGCGCCCAATCGATGGCTGGGGAGGCAGATCGCCCGATTTGCGTCGGGCTGTCAATCGCCGTCGTGGTTGCTCCTTCTGAGGCGCCCCGGGCTCGGTCCGGCGGGTGAGAGGCGCGCGATTCCGGTTCCCCGGACTCGCACCGTAGGCATCGGTCGGCGCATTTCAACGCACGAGTTCGGCAGGGAACTCCTTTCCCATCGGGTGGCATCCGTTCGGGTATTGAAGTCGCCTCGGGATGCGCGTACGGTGTTGGAGTCTCATCCGCGCCAGGTTTCTGGAGGCAAGATGCAGGCAGCGCAGGCGGCCACAGGTTCGCGACTAATTCGCGATGATGGCGGGGTCCACCCGCCCAAGGCCGATCCGTGTCGCGGCGTCATCAACCTCGAGTGGAGACCGCGCGCCGGAAACATCAGCGGTGACACTCGCGCTGGCGTGTTGCCGCGGTAGGGGCAAGTGCCTCTGCCGCGACGCAACCGCCGGGGCCGGCGCCGGGTAGCGCCGGTCTTGTGCTGTCAGGGGCCTGCGGTGAGCTTAGCCGGCGACCGTAAGTCGATTGGCCTTCGCGATCGAACCCAGGAACTGCGCCGACGGCTTGGGTTCGCGTTCCTGCGTCGCTCGGTCGACGGCGATGAGCCCGAACTGCATGGCGTAGCCCTTGTCCCATTCGAAGTTGTCGAAGGCGCTCCAGTGAACGTAGCCGCGGAGCGGGATCCCGTCGGCGATGACGGCGTGGAGGGACTTCAGGGCGTCGGTGATGAACTCCACACGATCGGCGTCATCCGCCGCGGCGACGCCGTTCTCCGTGACCACTATCGGCTTGCCGGGCAGCACCTCAGCCACTCGCCGAACGGTCGCGGCCACGGCCTGAGGCCGGAATTCCCAGCCCATCTGCGTGAGGCGGACCGCCGGGTTCGTGGCGGGGGTGGGGTTGATCTTGCCGGGGTGGGCGGCCCGCGCCACCACCATGTCCTCGATCGGGGGAATGGCCAGCGCGACCCTCGACAGCGGGCCGAGCAGCCGTGGCATCTCCACCCGGGCACGGGTGTAGGTCTGGACGCCGACGAAGTCGTCCTCCCTGGAGGCCGCGACGTAGATGTCCTCCATCATCCGCCGGGAGTACTCCATCGCTGGTCGACCGCCGGCGTTCGACTCCCACTCCTGCATCGCGTGGGTCTGGCCCACCTGGGCGGCGGGCCGGAGTGCCTTGATCGCGGCGCGGGCCTTGCGATGGCCCTCGATCAGCCCGTGAGCGGCCCTCTTCCAGTTGGCGACGCCATGCGTTCCCGGTGGGAAGGGGATCGCGCCGAGGTACCCGCCGAAGGCGACGATGCCGGGCTCGTTGACCGTGCAGTACCAGTCGACGCTGTCGCCGAAGGCCTCGACGACCCGCCGGACATAGCGCTCGAACAGGGCGGGCACGTCATCCGACAGCCAGCCGCCCTTCGCCGCCACCCAGATCGGCAGCGAGAAATGGTTGAGCGTGACCATCGGGATCAGCTTGCTCTTGCGCACGGCTTCGACCATGCGCCGGTAGTGCTCGAGCTGGGCCTCGTCGAATACGCCCTCGCTGGGCTCGATGCGGGCCCATTCCACCGAGAAGCGGTAGGTGTTGAAGCCCAGTCCGGCGAGCAGGGCGATGTCGCGGCCGTAGCGGTTGTAGTGGTCGATGGCGGCGCCGCTCGGCTCCTTGCATTGCGTGCCCGGCTTCAACTCCCACTCCCACCAGTCGCTGTTGGAGTTGCCACCTTCGACCTGGTGGGCGGCGGTGGCGGTGCCCCAGAGAAAGCCGTCGGGAAAGGCAAGTTCTGTCATGCGTTGAGGATACCGGTCAGGCCGATTCCGCGATGGCGCGAAGCGCTCGCTCGAATGTCCGGAAGGCGCGGTCGTCGAAGAGGACGAAGACTGCGCGTTCGACCGAACGGGCGGTGGCCAGGGCGTCGCGGACGGACCGGAGCGCGACCGCCGCGGTCTGGTCGAGCGGGTAGCCGTAGATCCCGGCGCTGATGGCCGGGAAGGCGACCGATCGTGCGCCCGCGTCGTCGGCGAGCCTCAGCGAGGTCCGGTAGGCCGACGCGAGCAACTCCGCCTCGCCGGCCTCGCCGCCTCGCCAGATCGGGCCGACGGCATGGACGATCCAGCGGACGCCGTGGTCGGCGAGTCGGCCGGAGGCGGTGACGACGGCGCCCCCGGTTGGGCAGCCGCGATACCGAGCGCGGAGCTCTGCCATGACGTCGGGCCCGGCGGCCCGATGGATCGCGCCGTCGACGCCCCCGCCTCCGGCGAGCGCGCTGTTGGCGGCGTTGACTATCGCGTCGACGCGGACCGTCGTGATGTCGCCGGCGATCAGCTCAATCGCGGCCGAGCCGCCGCCCGCCGCCCCGACTTCGATTCGGTCGTTGCCGTCCACCGCTACAGGTTAGGGACGCGCGTCCCTATCGACAACGGCCCGGCGCCGCCCGTCCGACAATAGGGTCATGGAGGAGAAGGCCCGAGTCCAGCCCGCGACCCGCGCCGAATGGCGGGCCTGGCTGCAAGCCAACCATCGGGCTGCGAGCGGGGTCTGGTTGGTGGCGTGGAAGCGGCACACCGGCAAGCCCACCATCGGCTACGACGAATCGGTCGAGGAGGCGCTCTGCTTCGGCTGGGTCGACGGAGTGCTCAATCGCCTCGACGCCGACCGGTCGATGCACTACTTCGCGCCTCGGAAGCCCCGGAGCACATGGGCGCGATCGAATAGAGAGCGCGTCGCCCGGCTGGAGGCCGCCGGCCTGATGTCCGAGGCCGGTTTGGCGGCAGTCGCCGTCGCGCGCGCCAACGGCTCGTGGGAGTCGCTCGATGTCATCGAATCCCTGGTCGTGCCCGACGATCTGGCCGCGGCTCTCGCCGGGCTCCCGGGCGCGCGAGAGCATTTCGACGCGAGCTCGGTATCGGTTCGCAGGAGCGCCCTCGCCTGGGTCTATCAGGCCAAGCGTCCCGAGACCCGCGCCCGGCGAGTTGAGCAGGTCGCGTCCATAGCGGGGCGCGGCGAGCCGATCGCCAATCTGTGGCACCGCGACTGACGTTCCCAAGCGCCCGATCTGGCGCGCCATCCGGGGATTGCACTATTTCCGGTTGGGCGGTCCAGGGCCGTGCCACTGCGCCTATCCATCCACGCGACCCGTCCTCGATCCATCCAGGAGACCCATTTTCGGTCTCCCCGCGTGCCCTCCTGGACTAACTTGCCTCAGGTGAAAGTCAGGCGAGTTGTCGGCTTGATTCCGCCGCGATCGGGCTCGACCGGCGCCGAGTACACGCTCG
Source organism: Chloroflexota bacterium (assembly GCA_003157875.1). Taxonomy (GTDB): domain Bacteria; phylum Chloroflexota; class Limnocylindria; order Limnocylindrales; family CSP1-4; genus Fen-1039. The sequence goes on along the minus strand of PMKV01000054.1, from coordinate 9,215 downwards.
GCGGGGCGCCGAAGGCTGGTTCTGGGGCCGATAGCCAGCGTCGATCGCGCCTAACTTTCATACGGGGCAAGTCTGTCTAGATAGGACGCCGGATCCGCTTCGGCGCCACTCGCAGCCCCGGCGCCACTCCCACCCTGCCCCAAAACAACCGCTACCCCTTGAGCGCCCGCATGCGGTTGTTCTTTGGGTTGTGCTCCACCTCGGCCAGGCCGAGGGCCTCCATGAGCGGCGGCACGTACATCCCGAACCTGCCGCGCAGCCCCTTCTTCAACCCGTACCAGCCACCGACCGGGTTGTCGGCCGAGCGTGCCCAGGCTTCGACAGTGCCTTCGGCTGCCGGCTTCTGCTCGTCGGCGCTGNNGCCCAGCGCCATCCAGTCGCCGTGGGCCTCGAGCATCGCGTGGAGGTCGTCGAGGCATCGCAGCCGGTAGCGCAGGACCGTCGTGCCGACCGTGCAGACGAGGGCCGGTGGATCGGCCGCCTCGTCGCGGTACATCTGGTACTCGCCCGTTCCGCTGGGCGTCTTGAGCTGCCACGGCCTGTCGCGCGTGCCGAGTCTCTGGACGTCGACTGCAGCCATTTCGTCTCCTCGTCTCGATCGGGTGCGGTTCGATCTGTTCACCCGACGAGTCGACCGTACATGCCCGCGGGTCACGGTGCGACGCTTACCCTCGATCGATCACCTGGCGGGACGGCGCCGCTCGACTCCGGACGAATCTTCGGCGTTCGGCCGTCGGCTCTAGCGGTCCCGGCGAGGCGGTTCGGCTTCTGTCGATCCCATAGGCTCGGTAGTCGGCCCATCCCCGGCGTCGGCGGGATCCGGCGGCATGTGCCATTCGTCCTCTGGGCCGGGCTCACCCGGTCCCACCGTCAGGCTGTTCATCGGCGTCAGGATTCCACTATCCCCGAGCCCACCCGGCGAGAAGAACACGCCCACGTTCCGCTCGGCTACTCGTCTCTTCTCGTTGCCCATTCGGTTCGCCTCGATCCTGGTGAGTCGGTGGTCGGCGCGGTCTCGCCCGCCGCCTCTCTGCGCTTCGCCAGGGCCCCCTCAGAGATTCGATCCTGTCCTGACACTTGCTAGACGCACCCGAGGCACGATGCGTTCACTCTTTGTGCGATAGCGTGGCAGCCCGAAGCCCGGCCGGTCTATAGGTGGGCCTGCGGAGGGGCCGCGTCGAGTCCCGTCCGGCGCGAAACATCGCGCGTTCGTCATAGGGGAGATGGTCGGGGTGGTGGGACTCGAACCCACGATCTCGTGCTCCCAAAGCACGTGCCTTACCAGCTAGGCCACACCCCGACGACGCTAATCATACGGCACCGCCCATCCGTCTCAGATCCGGCCGCGTGAGGCCTGGGGCGGCGGCAGGACAGCCCAACTCGGCGGAAGCGAGATACCTGGCGTCGTTTGCGGCTAGCCTTACGCCGGAAGTCCGACCCAGAGTCGACTGCCATCCGTCCACAGGATTCCGGTCGGGCCTACTGCCCATTGCTCCTTCCAGTTGTAAGGCGGCCGATCGCCCTCTTGCGCAAGAGCCACCAGGCCTCCGTCGTCGGTCACCATCGAGATCGACGAGTTGCTCGACGGCGCGTCGGCGACACCGGGGTCCTGCGGGTCATACGCGAGGAGGCCGTGCTGACCGTCGGTCAGGAGATACGTACTCAGGCCGGAGGGCGCGGCCGGCGACTTCCAGGTGCGGCCGTCGTTCGAAATCCAGAATGTGTAGCCGGAGCTTGCGTCGCTGCGGTACTCCTCGAGCGCGACCAGCGTGCGGTCGTTCGCTCGACAGACCTGCATTTCGACTGCGTAGGCGGAGGTAGCGCCTGGGAGCTCAGCATTGTTCCACGTCGCGCCGTCTGGCGACCACCAGACTGCCGGCGATCTCATCGGGGGCGCGGGAGTCGGTGGTGCCGAAGGGTCGGTAACGTAGGCACCGCAGCTCCGTGCGCCCACTGTCTCCGTCGAGCCGACCAGCACGTAGCCGCCGGAGAACGCCGTGCCGGCATCGATGCGGGAGCTCGCCGGCGTGTCGAGCTTGACGAGCATCCAGTTCTGACCGTCGCGCGACGTCCAGACTGCCCTCCCGTCTGAGGCGGTTGCAACGAACCCGCTGGATCCGCCTGAGACGTTCTCGATTACAGTCTCTCCGAATGCCTTCTTGGTGTCGACCTTCTGCCAGGAGATGCCGTCGAGTGAGGTCCACAGCGCTTCAATCCAGGAGTCTCCGCAGGCGCCGGAGGCTCCGACGGCCAGCAGTCCGGACGGCCCTTCGTAGAGCCCAACCACTTGCAAGTCGTCGATAGATACCGGTTGCTGCATGACGGTTCCGTCGTGCCAGTGCACCCCGTCGCTCGAATAGGTCGTGGCTATGGTCGCCACGCTCGTGCTGAGCGTCGCGACGGTCCTCGATTCAGACGCCGTCAAGGTTTGCAGCGAGAAGCCCACGAACCCCCGACTCCAGCCCGCGACATAGAACTCTCTGTCGATGGTCTCAGCGCTTGTGCCAGGGTCTGGCGATGGCAGTGCGGCTACAGGCGTTGCCGGCAACTGCACCCAGTGGATGCTCTTCCACTCACCGGCGGGAGCCAGCGGCACGTTCGACAGGTCATAGGTCGCGGCGGAGGTAGTCGTGGGCGTGGCGGTCAGCGCGGCGCTCGGGGAGGCTCCCGGCGACACGTCGGGAGGAGCGCTCGAGCGGGCGCCCACGCAACCGGCTCCCGCAACCAACATGGCCGCTGCCACCGCGGCGAACCTGCGCCGACCTCGTGAGTTCGGGAACATCGACGCCATAGTTGGCCCCTCCTTCAGGTCAGTCTTGCGCGCCTAGGACGCCGCCTGCGGGCCGCATGTAATGGACTGGCACAGTTCAACGGCCGGCGTTCACGCCCGAGGGGCTTGCTGCAGGTCCATGATCGTCCGGGCGGAGGCGCCACGGGGCTGGGCAGGCGGTCGCTGAACCGGCAGCGCCGTGGTAGCGAATACCAACATAGGAGCGCGCGGCGCAGATGGCGCGTGGCGCAGAGGGTGAGGGTGGAACGTGGCGAGGGGCTGGCGGAAACGCGCGTGGCCGAGACGTCGCGTGGCGGAGCGCGCGATCGGCCGGCAACGATGACGCTCGAAGTCGCCGTCGTTGCCCTATATCGGATCTTCGGGTCGCTGCCGACGCTCAAGTGGCCGCTGGCCGGCGGGCTGCTCGCGATCTTCGTCGACCTGACGGACCTCTTCTGGTTCAACGTCCTGGATCTGGGCGGGGTCCCCGACTACCAGATGTTCGACAAGCTCGCGGACCAGGTCTACCTGGCAGTCTTCTTGATCGTCGCCCTGCGCTGGACCGGCCCGGAGCGGACGATCTCGATAGTTCTCTATGCGTTCCGGATCATCGGCTTCGTGGCCTTCGAGCTGAGCGGCAATCGCGCCGTGCTGCTCCTCTTCCCGAACGTCTTCGAGTTCTGGTTCCTGTTCATCGCGGCCTTCCACCACTTCCGACCGGCGATGACGTGGACCCGAATGCAACTCGCGATCGTCCTCGTCCCGTTGATCGGCGCCAAGGAGGTCCAGGAATGGGCGCTCCACTGGGCGCGCCTGTTCGACAACATCACCTTTCTGGAAGCGCTCGAGCAGATCCGCCGTTGGATCGTCGGGTTGGTCGGGCTTTCGTGACCGTCCTGGGCTAGACGCGACCCGCGACCGAGATCGCGAGGGTCTTTTCCATGTCTTCCAGCTTGGCAATCGATGCGTTCTTGAGGACCACGGAGACCACGAAAGTGGTCGCGCCCTTCTTGACGCTCAACCCCACGGTGCCGGCGCCGACATCGTTCACGTAGTAGGCCGCGTCGCCGACGCCCGAAGCCTGAGTCACTTCGAACACCCCGGCGGTGGATGACTGGTTGGGGAGGAACTCGAACGGGGCCGTGAGGTAGATCTCGACGGAGTCGCCGGCGAGGGCGTGGTCGTAGAGGTAGCAATAGGGTGCTCCCGGGGACGAGATCTTTCCCGGGTCGATGGGTTCACCGAGGACTGTCGAAGCCTCAGCGGCGGTGACCAGCGAGCACGGGTCGAGCCCGCTCGCCGCCGCAGCGTTGGCGTTGTCGGTGGCGCCCACCGCCGCCTGCGTTCCACCGGCCGGGAGGCCGCCGGTGGCGGCGGACCCGCTGCAAGCGGCGACGAGTCCCGCCACGAACGTGAGAGCAATAAGTGTTCTGCGCATGGTTGGATGCTCCTTCCGAGCTACATTCGACCGATGGCTGCCAGGGCGAGGGCCTTCTCGGAGGCCTGCAGCTGGGCGTCAGGGCTGCCGGGGATGACCACGTCGACCGCGAAGGTCTTTCCGCCTTTGCTGAAGGAGAGCTCCATGGTCGTGCCGCTGTTGTTGGGGAGGTAGTCCTTCTGGTAGTAGGCCGCGTCGCCCACGCCGGAGGCGGGGAGCCTGTCGAAGACACCGGCCACAGGCGCCCGCCCGGGCAGGAACTCGGCCGGGTCGGTGACGGAGATCTCGACGAACTTGAGCATGTCGGCGATGGCCGTGCCGCCGAAGGTGCAGACGTTCTCCTTCGGGTCGACCGAGGGCGCGCCGGGATTGGTGGAAACGCCCAGGGCGGTCGCGGCCTCGGCGGTGGTGAGCAGTGAGCACGCCACGGGCGTCATTGGAGCGCCGCCTGCCACGCTCGTGCCCGCAGCGACGGAAGCGGCTGGGGACCCGGTCGCCGCCGCCACAGTGGCCGCCGGCTGCGTTCCGCCGGTGGGCGCTCCGCCGGCGGGCGCTCCGCCGGTTGCCGCCGAGCTGCCGCAAGCCGCGACGAGCCCCGCAACGATGGCGAGCCCGATCAATGTTCTGCGCATATCTGGACGCTCCGAGGAGCCGCGCGACCGCGTCGTGGTTACCGCCATCTGCGGGGACTGCGGCATTGCTCGGGCTCGACTGAGAGGGTAGGTCCGGGTAGGCTCGCGGCGGCGGTCGTCGCGCCGCGTGACCTGAGAATGTTGCGTGGCGGAACGGAAGGCCCCGGCCCGCACGGCCGCCGCAGGTCCGCGGCGGCTAGAACTCCGTGATCCGCGTGGCGCGGTCCAGGTATTTGGAGCGGAACTCGGCGTTGAGCCGCAGGACCTCGGCCTCGGGACCGACGAAGGAACAGCGCAGGCAGTAGTACTCGCCCGCGTCGGTGTCGTAGAGCATGTCCATGTCGATTTCCCGCATCAGGCAGCGCGGGCAGCGGAAGTTCAGCTTGCCTTTTCGACCTTGAGCCATGTGCGCAACTCTCCAGTGCCCGTCACGGTCTTCTTGATGCCCAGGGTGTACATCGGCGAGAAGGCAATCCCTTCGCGCACGTAGCCGGTGGTGCCGGCCGGGTCTGCCGCGTCCGAACGCATCGACAGCCTGGTATCGACCTGGGGCACGACGGCCTCGACCGACCGGACGCCATCGACGGCAGCCTCGCGGCTCTTGTAGGCGTAGTCGATCGATTCGGTCCCGGAGGCCCCCGCGGCGGTGAGCTTGACGCCGGTGAGGTCCTCGGGATATTCGGTCGTGCCGTAGCAGGCGGTGACGTACTCGTCGATGGTGACTTGCGCGCTCGGGTCGGTCGAACTCACGATCTTGCGGACGATCTCGATCTCGCCGGTGCCCTCGGCTAGGCGGAAGATCGACTGCACCTTGACGGTGAACTTTGCGAATTCGATGTCGACCGGATCGAGGGTCACGATGCGGGTGTCGCCATCCTCGGAGAACGAAGCCTGGGTTCGACAGGCGCACAGGTCGACTTCCTCGCCGGCGTGGCCGAACCTGGCGCTCTTCACCGCACCCTCGCCGGCATAGTGGGTGAAGTAGCCGGCCCGGAACATCGACTGGACCAGGAAGGGGTACGAGGCGTCCTGGATGTGGGCCGTGCCGACACCGCAGGGGCGGATGAGCTTGGCCGCGTACGGCCGCAGGTCGATCATGGCGCCGCCCTGGTTCATGTCCAGGCAGAACCTCATCCACGGATCAGCGAACCAGAACTGCTGGCGCCTGGAACCGTAGAGGATGTCCTTCCAGAGCGTCATCTCGGGGCGGGTGTACGGGCGGTCCCGGCGGTACGCGTCGGCGAACTCGCTCATCGTGAGGTCGACGGCCTTGCCCTCCGACTTGAGCTGCCCGTAGTAGGCCATGCCGTCTTCGTAGCTCTTGAGCAGGAAGTCGTAGTCCGCTTCCCAGCGACCGGTCTTGCTCATCCAGCCGGGGCCGACGAACATCATGTTGTAGGCGTAGCCGCGGTTGTATCTGGTCATCGCCCGGTACTGATCGACGATGTTCATGAAGTAGGGGATCTCGCGGTCTTCGTACACCATGCCGCGCAGGATGTTCTGCGGGTGAGTGCCGTAGTAGGACCCGGGCCCGTCGAAGACTGCCATCAGGTCCCGCGAGAGGTGGGGGATGGCGACGATTCCGATGTCGTCGGCCTCGTCCGAGGCCGGGCAATGGATGTTGCGCTTTGACGGGATCCAAGGGTTCCACGGGCCGCCGTCGAGGAGCGTATACCAGGAGTTGTTGGCGTTGTGGTAGGCCTTGGGCCCCTCTTCCCAGCACGTGGCCACCGCGGCCTTGACCATCGGGTAGCGCTCTCTGATGTAGTTCACCAGCTCGGCGTCCATGTAGTAAGAGCCGGTAGACGTCGGCAGAAAGCCGAACACTTCCTTGAACTTGCCGAAGACCTCGTCGACGATCCGGCGCTTGTCTTCCATCGAGAAGAGCCAGATCGCAAGCTCCTTGGAGTGGAACTTCTCCCTGAACTGGGCGCACTGGAGGCCGAGGAACGTGGACCCGATCTCATCGCCGTACTTGTCGTGGTCGGCCTTGGCGATCGCCACCGCTTCCTCGTTGAAGAGGCTGGCGTAGGTCATCTGGATCGTCGTCCGGATGCCGTTGTCGTGGGCGACCCGCTGCTGGGTCCGGAAGATGTCGAGCGATTCCGCGATGACCTCGCTCCGACCGATGTCTTCTGCCTTGCCCTCTTCCGCACCCTTCTGGAGATACTCCGGCACCATCTCGGGCCGGTGGATGACGGTCAGGTAGAAGTTGGTCATTACGGGTCCTTTGCGAGTGCGTTGCTGCGCTCGGGTAGTCACGCAGCGGTGATCATAGTTCGCTGAGGTCGCCCGACGGAGATCGACTCGCTGTGCCGTCCGGGACGGCTTGCGTTCCGCTTACGTGGGCCCGGCGGGCTGGCCGGCCCGGAGCACGCGCCCCCAGCCGGCGGGAACCGCGGCGTGAAGTTGCCCGCCGGCGGCACGGACGGTGCCACCGTTCAGCATGTCGTGCCACTCCCCGTCGCGTGGCGCAGGCACGGCCAGATCCACTTCCCGCTCCGAAGCGTTGAGCAGGACGATGACCGCCTCGCCGTCCAACTCCCTGACAAACGCGAACTGCTCGGATGCGACGTGGAGTTGCCTGTACGACCCGCGCCGCAACGCCACCGACCCAGCGCTAACCGTGGCCAGCTTCCCGATCGCGCCGGCCAGGGCCGGTTCGGGGCCGAGGCTCGGCCCGGCGGCGAGATCGATGGCCGGTCGAACCGGGCTGTCGTCGCCATGCGCTCGCTTGCCGAGCAGCCCCCATTCGGAGCCGTAGTAGATCGACGGCACGCCGGGCATGGTGAACAGCAGTAGGTAGAGCGGGTAGAGGAGCCGGGTCCCGCCGAGCCTGCTGGCCACGCGGTCCTGGTCGTGGTTGTCGACGAAGTTGTAGAGCGGCAGGCCTGCGTACATCCCGCCCGGCCCGAACTGGCGGTTGAGGGTATGCGCGATCTCGAAGTAGTTGCGGTCGACCAGGCTCGAATACAGGCCCTTGTAGGCTTCGTAGTTGGTGACGGAGTCGAGCGTCTGAGGATTGGCCCAGCGCCGGTAGTCGCCGTGGACGACCTCGCCGACCAGCCAGAAGTCGGGCCGCAGGTCGCGGCACAGGGCGGCCAGGGCCCGCTGGAAATCGAGGTCCACCACGTCGGCGGCGTCGAGCCGGAGACCGTCGATGTCGAAGTCGCGAATCCAGCTCTCGACGGCGCCGAACAGGTGCTCGCGCACCGCGGGGTTGGCTAGGTTCAGCTTCACCAGGTCGTAGTGGCCGTGCCAGCCCTCGTACGCGAACGGGTCGCCGTACGGGCTGCGGCCGTCGAACCGAAGCCCGGCGAACCAGTCGCGGTAGGCCGATCCTTCGCCGTTCGCCAGCACGTCGCGGAAGGCCCAGAAGTCGCGGCCGACGTGGTTGAAGACGCCGTCCAGAACGACCCGAACCCCGGCTTCGTGGGCGGCGACGACGAATCTCCTGAGCGTCTCGTCGGTGCCAAGCCGGCGGTCCAGGTGCCAGTAGTCGGCCGTGTCGTAGCCGTGCGCGGTCGACTCGAAGAGCGGCCCCAGGTACAGCGCGTTGCAGCCGAGCCGGCGGATGTGGCCCAGCCAGCCGGTCAGGGTTGCCAGCCGCTCCACAGGGGCCGCGCCGAAGTCGTTTCGGGCCGGCGCCCCCAGCAGACCCAGCGGGTAGACGTGGTAGAAGACCGAGTCGAAGGCCCAGTCGGCCGACTCTGCCCGCGGATGGATCACGACAGGATGCCGTGCATGAACTGGTGGACCGCGGCATTGACGAGCCGGTCGTCGAGATCCGCGTAGCCGTTCAGCCACAGGCCGATGTACGTGTTGATCATCCCCAGAAAGGTCGCCGCGTATGCCCTGTGGCGGCCGCGCATGTTGCCGTGGTCGTTGGCGGCGGCCTCGAACAGCCTTTCGAGGGCCGCATGTTGTCCGAGGTTTCGAGCCAGGACGGCGTCGTGCTCGTCGCTCCGCGGCGGCGCGAACCAGAAGCCCAGCTGCATCCGATAGAAGGCGGCTTCTCTCTGGGCGAACCCGAAGTAGCTTCGAACCACGGCCTCCAGGGTGGCAGCGAGATCGCCGCGGTAATCCGCGGCGGCGGTCAGCGCGTCCCGCAGGTCCGCCGAACGCTCCTCGATCAGCGCGTCGAGCAGCCCGCGCTTACTGCCGAAGTAGTGGTAGAGCGTGGGCTTGGTAACCCCCGCCGACTCCACTATCTCCTGCACTCCGACGGCGTCGTACCCGCGCTCGCTCCAAAGCTCGAGCGCCCGCGCCAGCAGGGTCGACCGGTTGTCCACGCCGGTAGTATACCGAGCGGTATAGTATCGCGCAAGCCCCGCCATCCGGCCGCCCGAGTCGCCCGCGGCCGCTCGCCTCGGCC
>PMKV01000010.1 GCA_003157875.1 Chloroflexota bacterium | reverse complement strand
TCGACCCGCGTCATGTATGCCGTCGGAAACCGGAAACCGCGCTGCTTGACCACGCCCTGGGCGAATCGAGCGAAGGTCTCTTCCAGTTCGGCACCGTAGTCGGCCTCGTCACGGAAGGGCAGGACCCTGACTCGCAGGCCATCGATCCGGACGCTGTATCTCACGCCGTCGAGGCCAGCTCGCACACGGCCGGCGTCCTCTGCCAGCCGATGGAAGCCGTCCGAGTTCGCGTATGCCGCCAGGTAGTCGCGGAGCGAACAGAGTCCCCTCGATCGGATGCCCGGTCTGTTGAGGACGTCTCCGAGTACTCGGACAGCCTCTCCGTATGCGCCGGCCGCATCCACCAGCCAACGAAGACTCTGGTACCGGTGAGCGGACCGATCGGCGTTGGCGAGGCCGCGGACTCGGGCCATCCGCTCGCCGAAGGCCTTGACCGCTTCTGCCAGGGCCGGATCCTCGAGATCCTCACAGACCTCCTGCCGGTATCGGATGGTGTGGGCTTGGGCCTGGGGCTCGGCGAACATCGCCCTCAGGTCTTTGTCGTCGCGACCCGGCGCGGCCTTATCGATGACCTGATCGAGGTTGAGGTCGGCAAAGACGTCGGCCTTGTCCCAACCGCTCGCCTCAGCCGGCTGATCGCCCTCGAACAAGACGCTTCGAAACACTTCTTGGCCAGACCTCGCCATCGCCAGAGCCGCGGGCAAAACAAAAGGCTCCTAGAGAGATCTCTAGAAGCCATCACCCGCTGAGCGGGATATCACGCGAGCTTCATCGCGCCACCCCGACTATAGGCTCCGATGTCCAATCCGTCATCCGAGGGTTGGCGTCTGGCGCGCGGTGTGCCTGCCGACCGACCAGTTTGGGCGTCGCACTGGAAACATGGGAACGCCAATTGCCGAGGAAGCGGCGTTTGTGACAACTGTGACAGCAGCCGTCACAAACGCCCGCGGACGCCGGATTTGGGACATTCAGGTCGGTCGGCTCAGGATCACCCTCGAACGGGCAGGTCCAGGGAAGCCCGGGGAAACGACTGGCAAGGGCCAAAACGAGCGTGGGAAGGGGCGCCGCGAAGGCTACCTACTCGAATGGTCGGGGCGAGAGGGCTAGAGGCCGAGATAACAATCTAGAGCTGCAAGGCGAAGGCCTGGTTGCGAGCACGGCCTACCCGCCAGCCCGGTTCAACATTGCTGAACGTTTAGGCCTCTCATTCGGCCCACGTTCCTTGGCTGTAGTAGAGGCCTCGCCCGATCACGTGGTGCAAAAGGCGTAGCTGCTCGTCGTCAACCGTGATCCACGAGCCGCGCGACTTGGCTAGCTCCTTAAGCGTGTAGCGCGTCGGACGCTGCTCCTGACCGAGTTGCCGGGGGAGGTGCTTGTGTAGCTCGTACGCCAGTATGTCAGCGGCCTGTAGGGGCGTCACGAGCTTCTTGTCTTCGAAGCCCAGGGAGAGGAGACGCAGCGCTCGCCGCTGGTTCTCATCCGCGTAGTTGTCTTGAAACATCTTCGCGGTCTGGCCTTTTCCGAGCGCACCTGCCTCCATGAGATAGGCGACGTAAGGATCGCCGGGTAGGCGAGCGACCCACTTCGCAACCTCCGTGAAGAGCATCGTCGCGGCCGCCCCGTAGGGACCACCCGACTTCCGCCTGATTGCTCCCGGTCGAAGGTCGGGCTCGCGAGGCGGAGCATCGCCAGGTCGCGGCGCACCCGGAGCGGCAATTCCCGGTGCCAACCACTCCGTATTCGGTCCAGGAGGGATCTCATTCTCGGAAAAGATCGCGTCGTACTGGTACAGAGGGAACACGATGCCAAAGCTGCCAAGAACATGGCGATGGATGATCCCGAGTAGGCGGCTGATTCGTTCGCGTCGCAACTCCTCTGGCCAGTTGTAACCCTTGAGCCGATTCTCGAACGAGGTCATGTGAAAGAAGGGCAGGCCAAAGTCCGTTAGGGCAGCCTCCCATTCGACTTGGAACGCACCCCACTCGTCAGCCTTGCCGAGAAAGCCACCGATCGAAAAGGCCCGTGAGCCCTTGTGCGTACCGCTTTCATCGAAGTAGCCGTAGATGTTCATGTGGCTACCCGCCGACGCTCTCTGAGTCGGCGTCGGTGTCGTCAGGCTTCTTGAAGTACTTGGCTCGGGTCCACCCGAAGCAGTCGTTCTCGAAGAGGCCGATGTTGGCATCCACGGTCGCTTCCATGAAGAAGAGCCTCTCCGAAAGTGGGAGGTACAGCCACGGCACCTGCGTCCGCTTTCGCGCCATTTCCAAGATATCGGGCTCGATAGCAGTTTGGGCGTTCGCTTGGACATGGTCACGCGCCGACGCCGGAATGACCTTGAACCGGGCTACTACTGCCTCACCTTCTCCATCCCCACCAGTTTCGATGAATACAAACGGGTCTACATCCTCAAAGAGGATGGCGCCCTCCCCGTTGAAGTCGACGATGGGGTCGCTCTCTGTGACGTGGGCGCCGACGATCTGCAACTGACGGTGCCGATCGAGCCGGGACAAGTGGTTGACCCAGTAAATGGGCGTGTGCGTGGGCTCCCGCCCGTTCGCGTAAGGCTGCATGTCTTTCATCCAGAGTCGGTGTTTCTCGGCGAGTGGCTTGATGCGGTCGTGGTTCTGAACAAACAGCCTGTCCGACTCGTAGATAGGAAACTGGATCTTGGCCTCATTTGGCGGCGGGTCACACTTCGCGTTGAAGATGGCGATTGCATAGGCCGTGTAGTCGAGAGCGGCCCGGAGGTTGTAGAGCCATTCGCCAAGTTCGATGGCAATGGCGGCCGGCGGCGGGTAGAACTGTCGAATGGAGAGCGTCCCGTTCCCATCGTCATCTATGTGGAGCCAGGGACCGTAGGGCTCATGATCAGTGAGCCAGGTCGCCCATTCACGCGCTGCTGCCTCGCGGTGGGTCTTTGCGCGCCGCATGCGCTCCCAGACCCCATCGAAGGCTTCCGAGGCATCCATGGTCCGATTATGCGCCAAGCGCCTATGCCAGCCGCCACGTATGAGTGGCGCCAGCCTTGCCACTCACTAGACTTGAGCAGTCGAGCCGAGCGCAGTGGCCCGGCGCGTTGCACCTGCACAGCTTGGGAGACGAGAGTGAGCAGTCCGCTGGCTCCGACGTTCCAGTTCGAGGAGGGCGAGCCTCGAATAGGTTGGGACGCTTACTCAATGGCGCTACGCAAGCAGTGGAAGAACCTCCTTCAGCGCCAGGATGTCCACGAGCCGCAGGTGCAGTCGTTTCTGGAAATGCATCCTTGTCTAGTCCCTGTTGCACGCGAACGGGGCCAGAAGATGGGACATCACGGTTCCGTGCACGAGGTCATGTACAGCACAACCGTGCTACCTGGTTCGAATCTACGACCAGATTTCATGCGAATCCTGAAGGACAGTAGCTGCATCCATCTGCACCTCGTTGAGATCGAAGACCCGAAGAAGCCACTCTTTACGAAGGCCGGCGAAATGTCAGCCTCGTACAAGCAGGCCCGGAAGCAACTGACCGATTGGCAGAGGTGGTTCGCTGACACCAGCAACAGAGCCAAGCTGCTGCGCATAGTTGGCCTCGACGCCGACTACAACCATTTCGACATGAGGCTCCACAGAATCCTGCTGTATGGCCGGCGCGATGCAATCGCGAACAGCCCACGGGGCAATGAGTCTCGCATCGATGAAGCTGACGGTGTGGTGACCATGTCCTACGACCACCTCAGTCCGAAGGAGGATGCCCGCCAGGACGTGACCGTCGAACTGCGCGACGGGAGGCAGATAGTGAAGTACGTGCCCCCGACGTTCGGTCTAGGGCCGCAAATGATGGACTTGCTCGATCGCCTCGAAGGATGGGACGGTGCAATCGCCGACAGCGACGCCGTATCGGACGCGAGGAAGCGGTTCCTGCTGAGGCGGATTCCTTACTGGCGGGAAGTCGAGAGGACTACAACTGGCACTGCCCCCATTGTGGAGGTGGGAGGGGATGACGATGACTATGAGTGAGGCTAGCCGTCGTTCCGCTCCCACCGATCGGCCCTCTGGACTTGAGGCCGAGATAGCAAGCTGACCCCAACCCAGAGCGGCAATCCAGCCACCAACGGCGCACCTGAGCAGTTAGCGAAACACGGTCTCGGGGTCCGGCACCGTGACCGAGGTCAGGCCCGGTATTGGCCGGATGCCGGCCAGTTCGAGCGGCCCGCGTCGTGGCTCAATGTCGATTCGAACGGACTATCCTCTCCGTGTCTACCAGATAACAGGGGGCGCAAACGTGGATCTCCCGACCGTCTCGGCCGCTGTGCAAGCGGTGTCCGCGGTTGCCATCGTCTGTTTGACGGTATGGCTTTCCAAGACCGCAAGGACAGCCCTCAAGACTTCGCAGGTTCAGGCTCAGGCTGCGGACAAGACCGTCGCAGAGATGAGGAAGGACGGTCATCTAGCGTCGGTACCAATGCTCGCAATCACACCTCAGCCCCTTGTCTCGCCTGAGCGTAACCGCATTCTCGGGTCGCTAAGGTTCGCCAACGCGAGCTCGACTCCAGCGCTCAATGTTCGAGTTCGGCTCTCAGAGGCTCTGGGCCTAGGCTTCCCCCGACTGACGATGATCGAGGAGAACGCGGGTGCGATTACTGTGATCGCCCCTGGCGCGAATGACGTGGAGATGCCCTTGGACTTCAGCAAGTTCAGTCAAGCTGAGGCGCCAAACCTTCAGAGGCCATGGGTAATCATCGAGGTCACGTATAGAGGACTCCTGGGGGCACAAGTCATCCAGAAGTGGTATTGGGAGCCCTTGGATTGGAACCCCGAACCAACACATAACCTCGGTGAGAAGCTGGTTCTGTTCGAGATGATCGGCTCAAGCGGTGCCGAAGGCGAAATACGCGACATAGAGCTGAGCCTCGGAACCTTAGTATGGCCGTCGTTCCTGGAATGGCCCGCGGGAATGTCCCAGCCTCCGATGCTCAATCCGAGCGGCGTTCCCTGGCTGAGACGGCTTGCAAGACGTAAACCCCCTACGCGGTAGGCGGAGCCGGCCCTTACGTCAGTATTCTGTTTCCTCACGGGAGGGCTCAGCCTCCGTCCTGATGAGGTCTTGGCACGACGGAAGAGGAGGACATCGCATCACGTATGACCTCCCGCGCGACGTAGCGAAGAACTGGCGTGATGTCCCGGCAGGCCTGAACATCACTCAGGTAGTCAGGGACACGGACATCCTCGCCCGGTGTGATATGGGCGATGGCGTTTCGGATCGAGTCGCTCACTGACTTCTTGACGCTGTCGAAGGTCATTCCGAGATACGGGTCGAAGGCGTCGCGTACCCAGTGTGTCATCGGGGGCAGGTCATTCGGGTCGGTGGGGATTCGTTTCAACAGCGGGTCTGGTCCAACCGCGCCGCCGCTTCGCGAAGAAGCCCGCGCCTGTTTGGTGTGGAAGCTGGACACGCCCTCGATGACCTTGTAGAAACACAGGGCCTGATACAGGGGCGAGTTCGAGTTCAACCCTTCCCTGTACACGGCGAGAAACGGCCTGATTTCCGGGGTCGACAGCCCTTCCATCCGGGAAACTGGTTGTACGGCCCCGATGATGGTCGCCCCGATCCGGCGAGTTTGGGTCGCCTTTTCAGTCAACAGAACGGCGACTACTTCAACCGCTGCATCTGCCGCAAAGGCCATCCCGCTGACTACCGGCATGATTTGGTCGTGCGCATCCGTCTCGGCCGTCGCGAAACTATCGGCGGTGACTTCTAGCTGAATCCGGGCAAGCCGGCGCTCGGCGTTGGCAACAATCCGCGCCTCGCTTGAGGCTCCATCCTGCGCCGCCAGGGATATGCGCTGATCGGAACCCTCCAACAGCGAGTCTCCCCCAGCTGCAAGGGCGGCAAAGTCGAGACTCAGCGCTACGCTGCTCACGCCCGGGACACCCAGAACGAAGACGACCTCGTAACGCCCCACAGATCCGGACGGCGGCCCTGCTTCTCCGTCGGCAAACACGGGCACGATCGTGATCTGGTTGTACTCGGTTACCCTCGGTCGCGGGATCTCGCCCACCACGAACTGTTTGCCGCGAGCGTTACGCGGAGCGGCGTGTGCCGCACGAGGCGTTCGACTCCGACCCTTCTGCCGCTTGCTCGTTGCGCTCAAGCTGGACTCCATTAGTGCTGGGCGACAGATCCGGCCAAATGGCGAGCCGCACCGCTGACCTTCCGCCGATCCCAGCATATCGAGCGCGCGCAGAACCAATGTCAACCTGGTGCTGGCCTGGTCTACAGCGAGGCTGACAAGAGAACCTTGCACGGCCGTCAAGACACGTCCGGCACTGTCGGCCGGTGTTCGGTTCCTTGCGTCAGGGCTAGCCACAGCTGTCAGCTACGGCGGCTACAACTCGGCCCCGTTTAGGATGTCGTTGCCGCAGCCAGTCACACCGGCTCCCAAGACCAAGACCCGCCTGTCCAACAGCAGACTTGCAATGAGGCCGATGTTGTGGCCCGAGTGCAAATTCCTCGCCAGCGCCGGGTCAACAACTCGCAAACGTGAGAACGAGGTCGCTGCCGGCGTCAGTCGCGTGGACCGGCCACAAGCGGCCTGCCGATAGGGGAGATCAGCTCGCGTCCCTGATTGCGTGCGTTGCCGACATCAGCACCGACCGGGATCGCCTCGAGCAGATCGTCGGGAGCCGGACACAGCAATGATCGCAGCGCGGCGGTGTCTCCAAACGATGGGTCGAGCCAGGCATCGAGAGCACCCTCGGCTATGACCACGGGCATCCGATCGTGGATCTGGCTCATCAGTCCGTTGGGACTCGTCGTGAGGATCGTCGTGGT
>PMKV01000080.1 GCA_003157875.1 Chloroflexota bacterium | reverse complement strand
GATCGAGGCGTGGTTGAGAGCGTCCGACACTATCAGGTCGGCCTCGCCGGTCACGACCGGAATTACGCCCGTATTGGCAGTGAAGCCCGACTGGAACGTCAGCACTGCTTCCGTGCGCTTGAAGGCCGCCAGCTCGGTTTCGAGGCGCTCGTGGATGGTCATGTCCCCGGCGATCGTCCGGACAGCCCCGGAGCCAACGCCGAAGTCCCGGGTCGCGGCCAGCGCCGCTTCTTTGAGTCTGGGATGCGTGGCCAGGCCCAGGTAGTTGTTCGAGGAGAGGTTGATCAGCTCCGCGCCGTCGACCACGACCTCGGCGGCCTGCGGCGTCGAGAGAACGCGAAGAGGACGGTAGAGGTTTGAACGTTTGAGCTCGGCAAGCTCGTCCGCCAGGAAGCCAAGGGGGTTC
This sequence comes from Chloroflexota bacterium, assembly GCA_003157875.1. Classification (GTDB taxonomy): domain Bacteria; phylum Chloroflexota; class Limnocylindria; order Limnocylindrales; family CSP1-4; genus Fen-1039. The sequence continues at coordinate 13,461 of PMKV01000080.1, read as the reverse complement.
GAGCCGGCGCCTTCGGTCGACTTGGAGCCATCGGGCGTCATGCCGCACCTCCTTCGTTCACCATCGACTCGGCGGTGGATTCGGGCTCGCGGCCCTCGTCCTCGCCCGGCAGAAGAACCACCTTGCCGGCAACGCCTTGCGCGAGGAGGTCGAAAGCTTCCTCGTACCGGGCCAGCGGCAGTCGGTGGGTGATGATCGGAGTGACGTCCAGCCCCTCGCGCAGCAGCGCCGCGGTCTTGTACCAGGTCCGCCACAGTTCGCGGCCGGTGATGCCGTAGACACGCAGGCCGCGGAAGATGATCGCGNNCCGCCGTTGGTCGTCATCTCGAAGGCTTGATGGATCGCCGCCTCGGCGCCGCTCATCTCCAGCACCACGTCGACGCCGGTGCCGCCGGTCTCGCGGCGAATCTCCTCCACCACGTCGCCGGCCGCGTCCAGGACGCAATCGGATCCCATGCGGGCGGCCATTTCGCGGCGATGCGGCATCACGTCCGTGGCGAAGACCCGCGATGCCCCCGCGAACCGGCAGATGGCGATTGCCATGAGGCCGATGGGTCCGCAACCCAGGACGGCGACGCTGGCCGTGGTGATGTCCTCCACGAACGTGGCGAAGACGGCGTTGCCCATCGGCTCCTGGATCGCGGCCACTTCCGGAGAGAGCCCCTCACTCGGCCAGGCGTTACGCTCGGGCAGGACCATGTACTCGGCAAAGGCGCCGTCCGCGTCGACGCCCAGGATCCGCAGGTTGGCGCAGACGTGCTCTCGGCCTGTCCGACACTGGTAGCAGGTCCAGTCGACCAGGTGCGTCTCGGCGGCAACTCTTGTTCCGAGCGGCACCGCGCCCGTGCCCGAGCCGTGGGCCACCACGCGGCCGGCCATCTCGTGGCCGAAGATGCGTGGCAGGTATTTGCCGAGGCGGCCCTGCGCCCATGGGTCCCAGCGGTAGATGTGGAGGTCGGTGCCGCACAGCGACACGGCCTCGAGGCGGATTAGTACCTCGCCGGGGCCGGGGTGGGGAACGGGGACTTCGCGCAACTCGGCGCCGGCCTCGGGCCGGGCCTTCACGAGCGCCTGCATGGTCTTGGGGATGCGCAGGTCCAGGGAACTGGCGGCCGCAATCGGAGAGGCGGCGGCTTCTTGCGACTCGGTCATGGGAGTCTCCGGGAAGAGGGTTCGATCGAGGTTGCGACGGCACGAGCCGTCATGACACTCGCCCCGCCATGAACAGCGCCGCCGGTGACCCGGTCGGCGCATTGCCCTCCACGTCGGTGATTGGGTTGGTCAGGCGGCCGATGCCGTCGACCTCGACGGTCACGAGGTCGCCCGGCTCCAGGAAGATCTGCGGGTCGCGGAAGACGCCGACGCCGCTCGGCGTGCCTGTGACGATGACGTCGCCCGGGTCCAGGGTGACCTCTGCGCTGATGATCGATATGAGTTCCGCGATGCCGAACAGCAGGTCCGACGTGTTGCCGTCCTGCATCTGAAAGGGCTGGCCCGCGTCCGGGCCCGCGGCGGCTGTTCGCCAGCTGCGGACCGCCAGGCCGCGGCCGTCGCCGGGTCCGCCGTGGCCATGCTCCTGGCCGGGTCCGCCGGCGGCGGACAACTCGTCCCGCGTGACCATCACCGGGCCGAGCGGCAGGAACGTATCCGAGCCCTTGGCCCGCAGCCACTGTCCGTCGCCCTTCTCGCCGGGCCGGAGCGCCTTGGTCTGACCCTGCCAGTCGCGCGCGGTGACGTCGTTGGCCGCGGTGTAGCCGGCAACGTGGGCCGCGGCATCCGCAACCGTCACGCGGCTGGCGCGGCGCCCGATGACGACCGCCAGTTCGGCCTCCAGATCGAGGGCGTGCGTGCCGGCCGGGTGCCGGATCGGATCGCCGTCGGCGGTCACGGCGTTGGCGAACATCGAGAAGAGCACGGGGCGCGTCGGGCGCTCCAGGCCCTGCTCGCGGATATGCTCGAGATAGTTGTAGCCGACGCCGACGATCTTGCCGGGGCGCGGGATCGGCGCTATCAGCCGGACCGACCCGGGGTCAAGCGAGGCCGCCTCCATTTCGTCCTGGTCCGCGGCCGCGACGGCGTCCCGGAGGGCGCGCAGGTCCGGATCGACGGCCAGCACCGCCGCCAGATCCATCCGCCCGATCTCGCTCGGCAGCCCGGTTGGGGCCACATCGACGAGAGCGCCGAGGGGCAGCAGCCTGCCGCTCGGAAGAACCAACGCCGGGCGATGGGCGGCGCCCGTCGTCCAGTCGCCGACTGCCGGCCGGACCGTCACGAGTCGCATCGGCGAGCCTCCAGCTGGGTTGCCTCACCGGGTTGGGTCGCTCGATCGCTGAGCACGTGACCATTCTCCCACGGGTCCGTTTCGAGGGCGTGCGGCGGCCCGAGTCGGGTCCGCGTCTCGGATACGGCCGAATCCTCACGCGACCGACGTTGACAGCCATTCTGGACGTCGATAGCGTGGAGCGGCCGGGCCGCCGTGGACGGGGCCGGCAACCATGGAGGATGGCGTGAAGGTCGAGCAAGGGCGCAGGGGCTCAGCCGACCCGGCGGGGCGCGCGGGGGAGCCCATACGGACGGCCGTCCGGCAGCCGGGCGCCGAGGCCGCGGCACAGCCGGGCGCCGAGGCCGCAACGGAACCCGCCCCGCGCCCCGCCCGGAAAGCCGCGACTCGACGGACTCGCGTTGCCGACGTCGCCGCCCAGGCCGGCGTGTCGAAGACCGCCGTCTCGTTCGCCTTCAACAGCCCCGAACGGCTCAACGCCGAGACCGCCGCGAAGATCCTCGAAGTCGCCGATGAGCTGGGCTATCGGCCTCCACCGGCGGCCCACGCGACCGTCGGCAAGAACACCATGACAATCGGCCTGCTGACCCCGCAGGTGCTCAGTGGAATGTTCGGGGACCCGTTCTACACCGAGCTGTCCGCCGGTGTCGCGGCCCAGACCGACGGCGCCGGCTACGGGCTGCTCTTCGTCTCGCGGCGCAACGGCTCGCTGAATCGAGCCATCGGCCGCGGCCGGGTGGATGGCTTCATCGTGGTCGGTCTGGCGGAGGACCAACCCGAGGTCGAGCAGATCCGCCGCACCGGCTTGCCGATGGCGCTGATCGACCGCACCGCCCTGCCCGAGCATGCGTCCGTCGAGTCCAACGACGAGGTAGGCGCCCGAACGGCGGCGCGCCACCTTCTGGCGCTCGGTCATCGCGAATTCGTCGTCATCGCGGTGGAGCCGCCGAACGTTGCCGGCGCGTTCGACTACGCGATCGAACCGGCGGACATCGTGGCCTGGCGCCGATTGACCGGCTACCGCCAGGGTCTGGAGCTGGGCGGGGTCAAGCTCCGCGACGAGCGCATAGTGGCCGGCCCGTCGACATTCGACGGCGGTGTCGCGGCCTTCCAACGCATCTGGGACGACGGCCTGCGACCGACGGCCATCCTGGCAATGAGCGACGCGCTGGCCATCGGCGTGATGTGGGCCGCGCGCGAACTGGGCCTGCGCGTGCCCGAGGACCTGAGTGTCGTCGGCTTCGACGATCTGGAAATGGCGCCCCACTCCAACCCGCCTCTGACGACCGTTCATCAGCCGATTCGGGGCAAGGGCGAGGAGGCCGCCAGGCTGCTGCTGCGCATGATCGCCAACCCGGATCTCGAACGGCCCGAGCACAAGACCCTCGACACGAGGCTCATCATCCGGGCCTCCACGGCCCTCGCCCGCCCGCGAAACCGCATCGTGCCGCGGCCCCAGCGGACGGGACTCGAGCGGGGAGCCCTGGGGCGTTGAAGCCGCCGACGCCCGGAGGCGGCCGCCCGGCCGCCGGCTCGCCTGAAGGGTCAGCTTCCGGCCCGGCCGCCGGCCCGGATTGGGTCCGTGACGCCGTCTTCTACCAGATCTTCGCCGACCGGTTCGCCTCGAGCGTGCGTGTGGCCAAGCCCGGGCCGCTCGAACGCTGGGACGCGCCCCCGACCGAGCACGGGTTCAAGGGCGGCGACCTGCTGGGCATCGCCGAACACCTCGACGACCTGCGCGAGCTCGGCATCACCGCGCTGTACCTGACCCCGATCTTCGCGTCGGCGTCCAACCACCGCTATCACACCTACGACTACGAACTGGTCGACCCGCTGCTGGGCGGCGACGCGGCGTTGCGGGAGCTGCTCGACGCGGCCCACGAGCGCGGCATGCGGGTCATCCTCGACGGCGTCTTCAACCACGCCAGCCGCGGCTTCTGGCCCTTCCACCACGTCCTCGAGAACGGCGCCAACTCGCCGTACCGCGATTGGTTCTACCTGGACCCGGAGGTCCTGGAAGGAGGTCGCGGCCTCACCGCGTACCCGGGCCACGCGGCGGAGAAGGCCCGCCTCGGCTACAAGGCCTGGTGGGATATGCCGGCCCTGCCGAAGCTCAACCACTCCAACCCGGCGGTGCGCGAGTACATCTACGGCGTCGCCGAGCGCTGGATTCGTTTCGGGGTCGACGGCTGGCGGCTCGACGTGCCCGATGAGATCGCCGAGCCCGGCTTCTGGGAGGAATTCCGCCGCCGCGTTCTGGCGGTCGATCCGGAGGCGTATCTGGTCGGCGAGCTGTGGAGCCCGGCCCCGGCCTGGCTGGCGGGCGAGCGGTTCCACGCCGTCATGAACTACCCGCTGGCCGAAGCGATCCTCTCCTTCGTGGGCGCGGGCCGATTGGACGAGGCGCTGGTCGCGAAGACCCACGAATACGCCCGAAACGTGTGGGCCATCGACGGGACCGAATTCGGCCGACAGCTGGCGGCCATCATGGCCATGTACCCGCCCGGGGTGACGTCGCTGCAGCTGAACCTGCTCGACAGTCACGACACGCCACGCTTCGTCTCTCTGGCGGGCGGCGACGCCACGGCATTGCGCCTCGCGACGTTGATCCAGATGACGCTGCCCGGCGCGCCGTGCATCTACTACGGCGACGAGGTGGGCCTGGAGGGCCGGGAGGATCCCGACTGCCGGCGCGGCTATCCCTGGGATCCGGCGAAACAGGACCGCGGCCTGCGCGACTTCGTCGCCGGCCTGATCGGGCTGCGAAAGGCCCATCCGGTGCTGCGGCGCGGTCGGTTCGAGCTGCTGGCGGCCGAAGGCTCGGCGGTCGCCTACGGGATGTTCGATGTCGAAGGCTCGGTCGATAGGGCGATTGTCGTAGCCCTCAACGCCGGAGAAACGCCGGTTCGCATCGACTTTCAGCTTCCCGAGCCGGCAGGCGGCACCGCCAACCAGGTAAGCTGGCCGGGATGCGGATGGGGGACGACATTCGCATCTAGATCGCTCGAGAGGGGGACTCTCGAGGTCGAATTGGAGGCCCGCGAGGGAGTGGCTATCGAGGTTTCGGCCCTCTAGGAGGACCCATGCCCGACCTATCCGCCGCCCTGCCGACGACGGAGCTGGAGGAGGCCTTTCTCAGTCGAGTCGACGTCGAGGGGAAGCTGACGGCGGCGCTCGAGGACCTGGGCCCGGTCTCCGGCCGCGACGTGGTCCTGCTGGATGCCGGCCGTGGATTTCGGGAGCGGCAGCTGGCCGAGATCGGCGCCCGAGTGACGGCCGTCTCGGTGTCCGACCCCGCGGATGAAGCGGATGTGCTCGCCCGTCTCGCCGAGCTGCCCGCCGGCGATGCCGATGCGGTCGTGGCCTCGTGGTCGGAGCTGGCCACGCCGGGCTCGCGGTTCATCGCCGCTGCGGAGCGTCTCCTGCGTCCCGGGGGCCGCCTGCTTCTCGTTCACGACTACGGCCGCGACGACGTCTGGAATCTGCTGCCGGATCGGCGGGCGCGGCTGGTCGAGTGGAGCCAGCGCCGGGGGCCGTTCCTCGGCGCTGGCTTTCGTGTTCGGGTGATCCACTGCTGGTGGACCTTCGAGTCGGTCGAGGAGGCGCGTGAGCTGCTGGTCGCGGGGTTCGGTGATCTGGGCGCGGCCGTGGCCGACACGATGAGGCGCCCACGGCTCGAGTACCAGGTGGCCATCTACCACCGCTCGGCTGGAGCGGCCGATACCGCTGCCGATGCAGCTGCCGCGACACCGGTGGAGGTAGCCGGCGGCGCGGGCTGATAACCTCTGGCCATGAGCGACGACACGCGAGAGGCCCAGAGCAAACACGACCGACCCGCCGCGGGGAGCGGCATGGGGCCGGTGGCTCCGGCAGCTGCTCCGGCCGTGGCTCCGGCCGTGGCTCCGGGCCCGGAGCCAACCCAGGTGAAGCTCGCCCGTCCGGCCCCGCCCGCCATTTCGGCCCCGCCGGCAGCGGCATCCACTTCGGCCGTGCCCAACCTTCCGGCCGTGCCCAGGGTCCCGTTCGTGCCTGCCGGCTCGCCCCTGTCCGTTGCGCCGCCCCGGCCCGGCGTCCTCGCCGGCGACGACGCGGACTACCCCGACGAGGACGATTACCCGCCGACCTTCTCCGAGCGCCTGCGTCGCCTCCGCCCCGCGCCGGTCATCCTCACCGTGGGTTCGCTCGGCTCGCTCTTCTTCCTGCTGCGGGCCGTGACCAGCCACACGACCCCGGTCGCGGTCTTGATGAGCGCCGGCGTGGTGACGGGCCTGATCTTCGGCGTCGACAGCGCCATCGCCTCGATCGCCACCTACAGAGCGACACAGGTCGGAAACACGGCCCGAGCCGTCGTCCTGGCCGTCGTCGGCGGGATCGCCGGCGTCTTTTGCGCAGCCGCCCTGTCAGGCGTGCTGGTCATGATCCTGGTCCTCAACAGCTAGCTCGAACCGGCCCCGAACGCACGACCGGTGCCCCGCCGCGCCGCTCCGGCGGCTCCGCCGCCAAGCCTCCTCGCGCTCCCTGCTACACTCCCGTTCGCGCCNNGAATCCGCTTGGGGGTACTCCCGCCGCGCCGGTGACCTAGCGGCGATCGCGGCAGGTAGTGCCACGACCTTGCCCTCCACGAGGTCGGCCGGGCACCGTCGGGCATGGCAGCCCAGAGTCGGGCAGCGGTATTAGCCTCGACTTGCCGATCCGTGGACGAAGGCGAGGATGTCGGCCGGCTTGACCCTCTCGGGTGTCTCGCTTAGATCGGCGAAGAACGGCCACAGCATGCGGCTGTACGACTCGACAGTCCGCTTCGAACCTCAGCGGTTGCCCTTCTCGACGAGGAAGGCGTAGAGGGCCTGGTCCCAGGCGGACGGGTCACCACTGGTCAGGGCGGGGAGTGGCTGAGCGGTCATCGTGGGCGCCTCGGGTGCGAGCTGATCGCCCACATCAGTCACTCAGGCGCGGTCGGAAAGCAACACCATGACCAAATGGTGGCCTTCACGCCCCGCGGACGCTCCGCCTGCGCAGAGTCGCCTTGATTTCAGCTAACCTCGATCGCAACGCAGGGCTGAGGAAGAGAGCGAATGGCCGAGATCGGGGGGTGGGAGGATTGAGCACGCTGGTCGGTCTGTGCGCGGGGGCGGTCTTACTGGGTGGGGCAATGGTGGTGGCCGTCTTGCCCGGGCTCTGGCACGGCGAACGCGCACGTGGCTTGGTGCCGACAAACGTCGCGTCATTGACCAAGGGGCGGGTGGTCCTCAGCGGTGTGGCCGAACCTGCATGGTCCGTAGTCGCTTCCCCATTCGGCCGGTGGCCGTGTGTGTGGTATGACGCCAAGTCGGGCTTTGACATGCGCGGACTAACCTTGCCGTTCTTTCACCAGCGCAACGCGGTTCCGTTTGTTCTCAACGACGGGTCCGGCCGAGTCCTGGTCCTCGCCCGCCGCGCCTGGTTCGAGGTCGCGGGAGAGTTCTCGGCGGCGTTTTGGGATCGGATGAAGGCAAGCCCAAGCCAGGTTGACACCGCTGCACAACCGCGTTGGGAAGGTCCCCCGAGGCTGGGTGTCGAGGGAGCTAAGCCCGGCTCTCGCACGGACTATTCCGACGACGCACCCTGGCCGCCTCTCGAGGCTGAGACATTGCGGCTGCTGGACACGCGGCTTCAACCTGCCCCGCCGCGCCTGAAGTCCTGGCGGATCGGCCTCGCGTCGGACAAGCTCGTCTCAAGGTTCGGATCACAGCGGTGTGTCATGGTGGGCTGGCCAGTGACGGTCGTAGGTGAAGTCCTTCCATACTCGCCGGCGATGATCAAGCACAGGGACGCTTGCCTCGACGGCGGAGCGAGTCTGGGTATGGCCGGGAACTACGTCATCGGGCCGGCCCCGCTGACAGGCTTGGACGTATTGGTGGGCACTCCGGATCAGGTGAGGGCGCGAGGGCGGTCAAGGGTCCGATTCGCCGTGTTGGGCGGGCTCCTGATGATCGCTAGAATCGCTTGCTTGGCTGTGCCGCTGTCCAGCGGCCTGGCGAGCTGAAGATCAGATCCCAGACGTCCGAGGGCTTCTGTACCGGCACTCGCACTATCGCGGCGTCGTGCGTAGGGTCTGGCACCGTCTAGCTTGCCTGCCTGAATAGCGAGACCAAACCCTCTGTTGGCTGGCATACTCGCCGCCTTGAGTCATGCAGCCAGGTTCGCATGGGAAAGCCAGAGGTTCTGTACGGCTTTGGGATGATGGGCGCCGGATCGCTCATTGGTCTCACGGCGTCAGCTGCCCTGGTTGCTTCAGGGCAAGTCCCAGCGGCCTTCTGGCTGATCACCTTCGCTGTCCTCGTGATGACCATCATCTCGTTCGCTGCGACCGCGGTCTTGTGGGTACACGGGCGACGCATGGCGTCGGCCCCAGGTCTGGACCTCGTCTTCAGCGGCCCAGGCACGCAATGCGTACTCGAGTTCTCCGCGCTCGTTTCGGACAGGACGTTCAAGGCCGAAGATGGGACGATCAGCCAGACATTCTCTTTCCCCGGGCGCCAGGAGCCAGCGACGCTCGTGCGCTTGCGAGCGAAGAACCTCCGTCCTCACCGGCTCAGGCGTGTTCGCGTGGAGGTCCTGGATGCGCGTGAGGCCGGTGCCCCCGTTGCGTATTCCAGCTGGCTCAAATGGATGCACGACGACGGACCGGGGAGTCCCGAATCAGTCCAGGGCACGGAGATCGATCCGTTGGGCGACGAGTTCCTGGACCTAGCGATGAAGGCGCATCCCTATCCGGAGATCTCGCTCGAATACGCCATGCCTCACCTGCGGCGCTCCGCCCCCTTGGTCGGCCCGCTTTGGGTACTTCTGTCGGCCAGCGCCATTGACGCGGAGACTGATCGTCGCGTCCCCGAGTGCGTACGGGGGTTCTGCGTGGAGCCAACAGCTGATGGTGGGCTCACCGTCGTCCCCGCGGAAATCGCGCCGCCGGACCCAGCTCACGACTCTGTCGCGCCCACCCTAGTCGCTGGCGACGCCAGGATCTCCCTTTCGGCCAACTCAGCCGAGAGTGTACCGGGTCCCTTCGCCGCCCCAACGACTCGTCCTCGACCCAACCGGTCGTCGCGGCGCGCCCGAGGTCAACATCAGTGATGGCGCTGATCCAGGCGAAACCCCTGGTGGCAGCTTGGCGGCACTATCACCCGATCGTGACAGCGATCCTGTCCGCGGGAACGCCTAGCCCGCCAGCTGCCTGACAGTCTCACCGACCCCGGATATCTGGCCGGCCTGGATTGCCTGGAGCACCGCGCGGTTGAAGCTTGAGCGGACTGCAGACTCCGGCTGGGCGTCCAGGGCCGATGTCCAGGTCTGGTAGGCGAAGAAGTTCTCGGTGGAGAAGGGGGACACGACAGCGAAGGCGTTGCTCCGCGCGTAGGAGACCATCGCAGTCAGGAATTGCGAGTCGAGCGGCTCCCAGAAACTGTAGGTCTCGACCTTCTGCTCATCGGGGGCGCTCGTGACGCTCTCGCCAGGTTGGCCGTTGGTGCTCTCCTTGTACAACCAACATTCGGTCATGACGATGGGCATGTGGGCCGCCTGCGCCGCCGCGACCTGCGCCGCCATGTTGGTCAAGTCTTTTGGGGCAACCGGGAAGGTGTGTACGTCGAGGAAGTCTATGGTCGTGTCGGCCAGCAGGCTCTGGTCATAGCTTGCGTCCTGCCAGGTGCCAGTGCCGGCGCCGACCTTGGTTCCCTTCCGATCCAGCCCGGCCAGGACCCCCTTGACGAACTGGACTCCAATACCGGGGTTGTTTAGGTCGAGCGAGCTGTTGTGGAAGAGGGCGGTGTCGGTGTCGGGCTCGGTCAGGAACGCGAGATACGCGGGCGTCATCACGTTGATGATCGTCTGCGCCTGCGCCCGGTAGTCGGCCGCCAGACTCTGCAGGTTCAGGCCCGAATAGAGGCTCGATACCGGCAGCGATGAGATGTTCTCGAAGAGCGGGTTGGCCTCGACGATTAGCGTCATGCCCGCGGCGTGGACGGCCGCTGCTATCTGACTGTAGAAGCTCGTGTAGGTCGAGCTGTCGGGAAAGCTAGCCAGCAGGAGCGGGAAGTTGACCTGGACAGTGACCCCGGTCTCGCCCAAGGCCTTCATAGCCTTGATCATCGCGGTCGAGTAAGCGAGGTCATTTCCGGCTAGCACATTGGGCGTCAGGATGTTGGCGTTGGCAAACTCCAACGACGAAGCCATGATCGTGGAACTGCCAGGGGCGGGCATACCTGCGATCGAGGCGAACGACGAGACCTGACTCTGGAGCGCGGAGTACTGGCTTGCATAGGTGACCGGCACTGGGGCTGGGGACCCAGATGAGCTGTTGAGAGCCGTGGTGCTGGGGGAAGCGCTCGTGGTGGTTGCCGTTCGACTTGGCAGGGGAGCCGGGGCCGACGGGGCATTCGTGGCAGAGACTGAGGGGGTGCAGCCAGCGCAAGCCACCGCCAGGAGCGCTACCACGGTGACCATCCGCCACGGGCCGGCAATCATCTGGGCCCTCATCCTGCGAGGGAACCATGACGAATGGAGCCTCGCAGCGAAGCAGTCGAGACCGTAAAGGGCCGCTGCTACCAGGGCCGTCGCACCAAAGGCGTTGGCGCCTCCGAGTAGCAAGCCGGCGAGCGGGCCGGTGACGCGGGTGTCCATTGAGTGTGACCCTTGGGCTGGCGGTTGGTGGTCGAATGGCACCCATGTTGAGCTCGACACATTCGCGGCGATCAGCGGAAGGTAAGCGCGGCGTAAGCGATGGAGTAGTCGGGACAAACGGACTGGGACCCGCTAGGGCCCACCGGCCGGACACCTCCGCGCGCTCTTTAGCCGTTGCCGCGGAACTCGTTTGTTGGCCACCAGGAGGCGCACGGTGACCAACGGGCGAGCTGCAGCCCACTGGGTGCATTCGGCTACGCTGGCGCAGGCGGGAGTCGCACGGCGACAGTGACACCATGCGCGGATGGTGTCGGCCGTCTCGACGCCATGGTCGGTGCCGAGATTTCATGGGCAGGCAGGGGTGTCGGCAGTCGCGTGGCGGCTCCACGGAAGGTCGCGCGGCGGACGGTGGACGCGGTGCCCTCCGAACCCGACAATATGTGTCGGTCAGCGCGGCGGTGAGTTTCGCGCTGGGGGTCTGCGGCGTCAGCGTCCCCGCCGCAGAACGCGCCATGTTCCACCCCGTTGTAGGACCTGTACAAGCTTGGACGCCACCCAATTGTGGTTGTCGCGGCAACACCGACGGAGGAGGACTCTCGAACATGAACCGTCGTGCGCTCGAGTTGTGTGCGGGCCTGTTGCTGTTAGGCCTGATGCCCGGGGCCGCTCTGGCCAATGTCCCATCCAATCTCAATCAATCGAACTATGCCGAGACAGGGCACTCAGTCCTCGTGGGCCCTCTTGCTCAGACCTTCACTCCCAGCAAGTCCGGCATGCTCAGCCGTGTCGGCTTGGACCTTGGGACGGACGCCACCGCGAGCATCAACGGGTGGATTGAGAGCGTTGATGGGGCCGGCATGCCCGACGACGCTGCGATCCTGGCGGGGGGATCCGCCAGCGTCGGCGCAGGCTCCTCCGGCTGGGTCTACTTCTCGTTTTCGCCGCCTATCCCTGTGGCGGCTGGCACCAAGTACGCCATCGTCGTCGCAAGCGATGACACCATCACCGCGTACGGATCAACGGATACCTATCCCGGCGGCCAGGCCTACGGCAAAGACGGCCCGTGGTACCCGATGTCGGATCCTGCGGACCTGGCGTTTCAGGCGTTCGTCGACACAGTGACCACGCAGCTCAGCTGGGACAAAGCGAGTATCACGGCCGGCGTAGCCACGCCGCTTACCCTCACTGCCACGATGACGTTCGCCAATGGCGCCGAGGCGTCGAACTACTCGGCCATACTCCCGGCCCTGCCGAGCTGGTTCAGCGCCATTGGTCTGACCTGCTCTGTCCTGGTAGCCACGGCCGATTGCACTTCTGACAAGTTGTCAGGCGTGCCGAGCCTGCTCCTTGTCGATCCAGCCAGCAACGGCGCCACCCTGACGTTCACCCTCACCGGAACGGTGACCCCTCCGCTCGCGGCTGTGGGCACGAGTACAGTCACCGGCGAGGCTTGTCTCGTGTATCCGGTGGGCGACCCGGGTTGCGCCGACGGCAGCGCGGCAGTGCAGGTCGCCGCACCCGCCGCGTCGCCCACGCCCACGCCGCCGTCCTCTCCGGCCGCGGCCGCGACGGCTCCGCCAACCAGTACCGACTCCGGATCTTCCTCGAACGGCCCCGGCTCCATGATGTGGTTCCTGCCGGTCGGGCTCATCGCGTTCCTGGCCGCTCTGGTTCTCGCGGTCACGCGAACTCGACAGCGGATCGCATAAGCTTCGCCCAGCACGCGGGCGATTGGTCGGCCGCGGCCGAAACTGAACTACCGACGGAGCCGCGGGGGTTTCTCCCGCGGCTCCGTTTCGATTCGGTTGTTGTTCCGGGAGTTCGGGCGCCGCATATGTGGCGCCCGACAAGGTGGATGGGGCGTCGCGGCGACTCGCCACAATGTTCGCGTAGTGACGGTGGCGCCAATCACCCACGCGCCGCGCGTATCCTGAGCGTGGCACCAGGCGCCGGCGCAGGCCCCGCGTCCTGGCGACGGACGAAAGGCAGGGGCACCTCTGTTCGAGCAGGCGTTCAAGAACATCGACGATGTCCTGCACAAGGATGCCGGCTCGTCGAGCGAGCTCGACTACACCGAGCAGACCTCGTGGCTCTTGTTCCTCAAGTACCTCGACGCCCTCGAACAGGACAAGGCCATGGAGGCCGCGCTCCAAGGCAAGTCGTACGACTTCATCGTGGCCGAGCCGTACCGCTGGGCGATCTGGGCGGCGCCAAAGACTCCCGACGGCAAGATCGACTACAACGTCGCCCTGACTGGCGATGACCTCCGTGAGTTCGTCGACCAGAAGCTCTTCCCGTACCTGCGCGGCTTCACCGAGCGCGCCACCGGCCCTAACACGATCGAATACAAGATCGGCCAGATCTCCGGGGAGATCAAGAACAAGTTCCAGAGCGGCTACAACCTGCGCGACGTGATCGACATCATCGACGGGCTCATGTTCCGTTCGCAGACCTAGAAGCACGAGCTCTCGCACCTGTACGAAGCCATGATCCGGAACATGGGCAACGCCGGGCGCAATGGCGGC
>PMKV01000089.1 GCA_003157875.1 Chloroflexota bacterium | reverse complement strand
GTCGCGGACGAACCGTCCGACCTGTGCGCCGTCGGTGGCGCGGTGGTCGTAGCCGGCAACGAGATTCATCATCGAGCGGACCGCGATCACGTCGCCGTCCTCGGTCTCGCGAACGACGGGCCGCTTGACGACCGCTTCGGTGGTCAGGATGCAGACCTCGGGCGGGTTGATGATCGGCACGGTCAGGATCGAGCCGAACCAGCCGGTGTTGTCGATCGTGAAGGTTCCACCGCCGAGGTCGTCCACTCGAAGCTTGTTCTCCCGGGCTCGAGTCGCCAGATCCTGGATCGCCCGGTTGATGCCGTTGATCGAGAGCTGATCGGCATCGCGGATTACGGGCACGATCAGGCCGTTCTCCACGGCGATGGCGATGCCGATGTTGATGCGGCGCTTGCGCAGCAGGCCGGCATCGGTGTAGTGGGCGTTCAGGTCGGGGCTGCCGTGGAGCGCCTCGACGACGGCCTTGACCACGAACGGCAGGAAGCTCAAGCCCACTCCCTCGCGGGCCTTGTACGCGTCGGACTGCGCGCGACGCAGGTTGACGACGGCGGTCATGTCGGATTCGAAGGTGCTGTGGGCGACAGGGATCGCGGCGGCGCGGGTCATCTGGGCGGCGATTCCGCGGCGCATCTGGTTGTGCGGAATCAGAATCTCGTCCTGGCCGGGCGCCCAGGAGACGGCGGCGGGCGACGAAGGGACGGCCGACGCCAGGCCGGGCGAATGGCTCGCGACTCCCGGCGACGGAACCAGGGGAACGGTCGGGAGAACGGCGGCCTGGCCGGCCGCAGCGGTGGCTCCACGTCCCGTGGCAAGATCGACGGCAGCGGCGGCTCCACGTCCCGTGGCAAGATCGACGGCAGCGGCGGCTCCACGTCCCGCGGCGGGTCCGCCGGTCCGCCCTCGTTCGACGACCGCGATCACGTCGTCGCGAGTGATGCGTCCGCCGTGCCCCGTGCCGACGACCTGGGCCGGGGAGAGCCCGGATTCGCGCATCAGCATCCGGACCGCGGGGGTCATTCGCGCGTCGGGGTCACCGACGGCCGGGAGCGGCCCGGCGTCCCTCACGGGAACGAACGGCGTCTCCCGGGGAGTGGCGGGAGTGGCTTGCGTAGCGGGAGTGGCGGGAGTGGCTGTGGTCGCCGCGGCTGCGGCCACGGTTCCGGGGGCCGCCGACTTCGCGGCGGCAGTGCCCGCTCCACGGGGAGTGGCCCCCGCCACTTCCTCTATCTCCGCGATCTCCATCGCAAACGGCACCGTCTGCCCCTCCTCCACCAGGATCTTGCGCAGGATCCCCTCGAACGGCGACGGCACCTCGGCGTTGACCTTGTCCGTGATGACTTCCAGGAGCGGCTCGTCCTTGGCCACGGCGTCGCCGGGCGACTTCAGCCACTTGCCGATCGTCCCCTCGGCCACGCTCTCGCCCAGCTGGGGCATGGTCACCTTGGCCACGTAACGCTCCTCCTGAGAGGTCCGGCACGTCGCGCCGTGCCCTGGAGCAAGATCCATCGCCGGTCCGGCCGGCGAGGTGCCCCTAGTTTGGCCCATTTCGGCCGGGATTGGGGAGACACGGCCGAACGAGGCGCGCTCTACGGACTGTGGAGTCGGCCAACCGTCGGAGCGGCAGCCCGGACCTGCTCAACTTCGCCCCGGGCGATCCTAGGTTGCGGCTGCGTGGTCCGTGGCCGGATGGACCCTTTCCCGGCAGCCAACCGAGGAGCGGATCACGCTCAGACTCACGGCCACGGGCGCGGAATCTCGCCGTGCCGAGCGGCCTCGGCAACAACCGCAGCACTTAGCATCGCCACCGGCGAAGTTGAGCAACCAGAGTGGCGCCGGCGGAGGACCCGCTCCACCAATTGCCGAAGACGGTAGGCCACGCCAGCCCGTCCGCCGCACCCGCTTTCGGGCTACGCTTGGGCGCGCGGGAGACCACGAATGGAGTCCTATGGCCGAGATCGTCCTATTCCACTCAGCTCTGGGGATGCGGCCCGGCCTGACCGTGGCCGCCGATCGATTGCGCGCGGGCGGCCACCGCGTCCACACACCGGATCTATTTCCCGGCGAGGCACCGCTGGAGACCTACGGCCCCGCGGCCGCTCGACTACGTGCCGTCGGCCCGGCCGCACTGGCCGAGCGGGCCCGAGCCGCCGTGGAGCCGCTCCCCCAGGTGCTCGTCTATGCCGGCTTCTCGATCGGAGCGACTTTGGCCGCGTTGTTGGCCGCGACGCGGCCCGGCGCCAGGGCGGCGATCCTGCTCAGTGGCGCTCCCCAACCCGCATCGATCGGTCTCACCCGCTGGCCGGCGTCCGTCCCGATGCAGATCCACTTCATGATTCGAGACCACTATCGGAGCAGTTCGGCCATCGACAAGCTCTCCAGGCTGGTGCGAGCCTCGGGCTCCGAGTGTGAGACCTTCGACTACCCGGGCGCCGCGCACCTGTTCGCCGATCCGAGCCTCCCCTCGGCCTACGATCCGGAAACGGCCGAACTGATGTGGCAGCGCGTGCTCGAGCTTCTGGCGGGACTGGATGGCACCGGGTAGGCTTCGGAGTGACTTCTTCTCGGACCGGCGGACGTGTGAGGTGGGCATGACGGAACAGGCTGAGGCGGCACTACCAGAAGGGTTGATCTCCGAGTGGCGACCGGGTCGGACCACGATCGTGGCCTGGACGCTGGCCCAGCTGCCCATCGCAGCCGTCGGCATCTTGGTCTACCTCGGCGTCGCCACGCGCGGCGACTACCCGACATCCGGCACATACGGTCTGCTCGAGATCGCCGCGGCTCTTGCCCTGATCCTCGGTCTGGCGGCCCTTCACGAGGCCGTTCACGGCCTCCTCATGTTCGCGTTCGGGGCCAGACCGGAGTTCGGCGTCCTGCGGCTGGAGGGCGTTCCGGCGGGCTTCTACGCCACCGCCCCGGGCCACCGCTTCACGAGGCGCCGGTATCTGGTTATCGCGCTGGCCCCGCTTGCGGTGCTCGCGCCACTCGGCCTGCCGGCCTGCCTGCTGCCCTTTGGGGAATTCCTGGCCGTGCCATTCGGGCTCCATCTGGCCGGCTGCATAGGCGACGTCGACATCGCCCGGCACGTCCTGCGCGCTCCGTCGGATGTGCTGGTCGAAGACCTGCGCGACGGCATGCGGCTCTGGAAGATCGAAGCGTAGCCACGGGTCGCCGCACTACCCGTACCGTTCCGTACCTCAGATCAGAGGCCGGCCGCCGCCTCTGGCCCCGCCGCCTCCGGCCCCGCGGCCTCGAGCCGCCTCAGGCGTTGATCTGCCGCCCCGCGACCGCCATGGCCGCCTCGCCGAGGACCTCCGCGAGAGTGGGATGAGGATGCGTGGCCGCGCCGATCTCCCAGGCCGTGGCTTCGAGTGTCATGCCCAGGGCCGCCTCGGCGATCAGGTCGGTCACGCCGGGGCCGACCAGGTGGACGCCCAGCACTTCGTCGGTCGTCGCGTCGGCGACAACCTTGGCGAAACCCTCGGTCTCGCCGATGATCACGGCCTTGCCGACGGCCGCGAAGTTGAAGACGCCCTTCTTGATGGCAATCCCCCGCTCGACGCACTGCTGCTCGGTCAGCCCGATCGAGGCGACCTGGGGATGGGTGTACGTGGCCCGCGGCTGGTGGTCGTAGTCGATGGCTTCCGGGCTCTCTCCGGCGATCTCATGCACGGCCACGATCCCCTCGTGGGCGGCGACATGGGCCAGCATCAGCCCGCCGATGGCGTCGCCGATGGCGTAGACGTGCGGCTGCGCCGTTCGCATCCAGCCGTCGACCTTGACGAAGCCCCGGTCCAGCTCGACCAAGGTGGCCTCCAGACCCAGGTTCTCGGTGTTGGGCGCCCGACCGGTCGCGACGAGCAGCTGCTCCACGCGCAGCTCCTCCGCGGCGGCGCCGTCCGGCCCTACCACGAGCGAGACGCCGGCCTCGCTCACCTTGACCGAAGCCGCGTCGAAGCGGGCCCTGGTGATGACCTTGATGCCGCGCCGGGTGAAGCTGCGCTCCAGGGCCGCGCCGGCGTCCTTGTCTTCCAGGGGCACGATGCCGGGCAGGTACTCCAGTAAGGTGACCGCGACGCCCAGATCGTGGAAGAGCGAGGCGAACTCCGAGCCGACCGCGCCGGCGCCGATGATGGCGATCGACTTGGGCAGCTCGGCCTTGGTCGTGACATCGTCGGAGGTGATGATGCGGTGGCCGTCGGGGACGAGCCCGGGCAGGCTCTTGACGCGGCTGCCCGTGGCGATGATCACGTCCCTGGCGGTGATCACGCGCTCTCCAGCCGCGGAACCGTCCTCCGCGACCAGGGCGACGCGGATCGTCGTGGGTCCTTCGAAGCGGGCGCGGCCGGCGATCCAGGTCACCTTGTTCTTGTCGACCAGGCCGCGCAACCCCGTCCACATCCGCTTCACGACCGCGTCGCGTCGGGCGGCAATTGCCTTGTAGTCGAACCCGGGCCGGCCGTCGAGGACGATCCCGAATTCCTTGGCCTTCTTGAGCCGGGCGTAGAACTCGGCCGATTCGAGCAGCGCCTTGGTCGGGATGCAGCCGATGTGGAGGCACGTGCCGCCGATCTTGCCGGAGTCCACGAGGGCCACGTTCATGCCCAGCTGGGCGGCCCGGAAGGCAGCGGTGTAGCCGCCCGTGCCGGCGCCAATGACGATCAGGTCGAAGTCGGGGCTGGAGCCTGCGGCCATGGGAGTGGCGGCCTCGCGCTGCGGAGCGGTGGTGGACCGTCGAAGCGTACCCGGCACGCCGGGAACGGGCAACCGACGACCCCGCCGGTCACGCTGCACGCCACTCGCCGGCCCGATCCATCAACTGGACCAACTTGCCCCAGGTGAAAATTGGGCGAGATCGCGACGCCCCGGACCGGCCACGCCGGCCACGCTCGCGCCGATTCACGCTCGGCACTCACAGGTGGTCCCGGTCTGCATCCCCGAATCACCCGACGGCGCACCAACTTCTCGCCCAGCTTTCCCGCCACGCAAGTTAGGCCAGGTGGCGAGCCGCCTGCGGCCCAGTGATGCGCCGTCGGTGTCAAGCCCCGGCTCCGCGCCCGCGATCAGCCCCGATCCGCCTCCTGCGGGATGCCGATCGGGGCAACCAGCACGCGACCCGCGACCGCCGATCCGCGCCGGGCCAGGAGCCCGGTCTTGGGCCGGTGGAAAGTGACCGTGACGTGGGCCCTCACCACGGGATCGGAGAGATCGCCGCTCGTGAGGTCCACCGCCGTCGGCGTGTCCACGGCCAGAATGGGGACGCCGGCCGCCCGCGCCCGCCCGATCAACTCCACGGCGCTCCGGACCGGGTCGCGCAGCGGCCCCTGGACGCCGGTGCCGAGCAGTGCGTCCACGACCACGGCAGCCTTCTCGACGCCCTGGCCGAGGATCACGACGTCCCGGGCGACCGGCGTGTGGATCCGCTCTACGCCCTCTTCGCCCTCCAGGCGGTCCCAGTTGCGCAGTGAGTCCTTGCCGGTGGGCCTTCCTTCGGTCCCGACCAGCACCGCCACAACTCGAGCGCCCTGGCGCGACAGATGCCGCGCCGCCACGAAGCCGTCACCGCCGTTGTTGCCCGGACCGCTCAGGACCAGGATCGGCCCCTTGCCCCAGCGGTCGGTCTGAACCGCCAGCGCCTTCACGGCCGCGGCTACCGCGCAGCCGGCGTTCTCCATGAGTCGCGTGCCGGGCACACCCATCGCCTGGGCGCGCCGGTCGGCGCCGGTCATCGCCTCCGCGCCGATCGCCCCGGAACCCATCGGCCGCGCCCAGTGAGCCGCCAGTTCGTCAAGGCTCATGGCGAAGATGGCCGGGTCGTCCGCGGGCAGCGGCGGCGGCGCATCGGGGAGGTTCGGCACCACCGGAGGAGGCAGCGGCGCATAGCGATCGGCCTCCTCGGAGGTCGGGCGCGTCTGTCGTGGCGTTGGCATCGCGTGACTCCTCGCCGATCTAGCCGGTGTTCTGCAGGCCGGCCGCCACGCCGTTGACGGTTAGCTGGACGAGGCGGCGGAAGCGCTCGCGATCGGGATCCTCCGGCGGCAGCGAGCGCAGCCTGGCCAGGAAGCGTACCTGGATGTGGGAAAGCGGGTCGATATAGGGCCGGCGGAGCCTGATGGATCGGCCCACGAGCGGCTCGGCGGCCAGCAGCTCGGTTCGGCCGGTCACTCCGGCCAGGAGTCGAATCGACCGCTCGTACTCCTCGATGATCCGGCCCCAGAGTCGAGCGCCCTCGCCATCGCCGGCAAGCTCGGCGTACAGACGGGCGATCTTGGGCTCCGACCGGCCCAGGATTAGCTCGGCGTTGTCGAGCGCGCTCGTCAGGAACGGCCAGTCGCGATACAGCTCGGCGAGCCGCGCCAGCGAACCCGCCCCGTGGGCCTTCTCGAAACCCTCCAGGGCCGAACCCAGGCCATACCACGCCGGCAGACCGATGCGCGCCTGAGACCACGAGAAGACCCAGGGAATCGCCCGCAACGAGTCGATCCAGGGCGTCTTGCCGACCTCGCCGCCGGCGGCTTCGCGGCCGTCCGCGGCCGATCCTCCGGCCGGCTCGCCCGCGGCACCCCGTCGCGCCGGCCTCGAGCCCAGCGCCATCGTCGACAGTTCGGCCAGCGGTGTCACCGCCCGGAAGAAGCGCTCGAAACCAGGCTGCTCGTAGACGAGATCCCGGTAGGCGCGGCGGGCAAGCTCGGCCAGCTCGTCCATCGCCGCCGTCCCGCGTTCGTCGACCTCCGCGACACACTCATCGTGTTCGCGCGTAGACGCGACAGCAACCGCGCTGCCGACCAGGCCCAGGTGGTGTTCGGCGATGGCCAGGTTGGAGTAGTTGGCCGCGACCGTCTCCCCCTGCTCGGTCATCTTGAAACGGCCGTCGATCGAGCCCGGAGCCTGGGCCATGATGGCCCGGTTGGTGGGGCCGCCGCCACGGCCGATGGCACCGCCGCGGCCGTGGAAGAGCGTCAGCTCGATGCCGTGGCGCCGAGCCACCTCCGCCAGGCGGGTCTGGGCTCGATAGAGCATCCACACCGCGGCCAGGAAGCCCGACTCCTTGTTCGAATCGGAGTAGCCGAGCATCACTTCCTGGCGATTGCCGCGCGCCGCCAGGTGGCGCCGATAGCGTGGATCGGCCAGCAGAGTCTCAAGCAGCTCGCCGCAGCCGGTGAGGGCGTCGCTCGACTCGAACAGCGGCACCACGTCGAGCTCGGGCGCTCCCGGCGCGATTCCGCCCGTGGCACCAGCCGGGATGGCCGGGTCGGCGGCGATCTCCGCCAGCTCCAGGACCCGCAGCACGTCGTCGGCCGAGCAGGTGAAGCTGACGACGTAGCGATGGCAGGCATCCTCACCGAAGCGGCGCTGGATCGCCGCGGCCGCGCGGAAGGTGGCCACGACCTCGGCGGCCGTGACTCCGGGGACGATCTCGGTTGCCAGGCCCGCGCCGGCCGCTTCCCCCGATGCGGCGTCGCGAATCGCCTCCAGCGCCGCGCAGTGGACGTCAGAGTGCTGGCGTAACTCGAGCGAGGCCAGCCGAAACCCGAACGTCTCGACCTGCCAGCGGAAGTCCTGGACCTCGCCGTAAGCGACCCGCGGCAGGCGGTCGGCGACCAGAGATCGCTGCAACTCATCGATCTCGGCGACGAGTCGCTCGGGGGTCTCATAGCGTTCGGCGATCGGGCCGCCTTCCTCGGTCAGGTATGAGCGGGTCCGGCGCAGCCGCTCCGCGATGGCTCCGAGGCGCCGCCGATACGGCTCGTCGGGGTAGCGGTGAGTCAGGTCGCGCATCGTCTCCGGCAGCTCTTCGGCGTCGCGCGCCAGCCGCGCCTCCAGGACCGGCTGCACCTCGTCGCGCGGCACGTACGCCGCGATCGTGGCCAGCAGACGTGTCGCCACGGCCTCGTAGCCGTGCAGAAGGTGGTCGGCGTGGATGCGAGGCACCTGCCGCGTCAGCTCGGCCGTGACCGTGGGATTGCCGTCGCGGTCGCCGCCGATCCAGGAACCCCAGCGCAGAAAGGCCCCGACCCGGGCGGGCCTGGTGCCAGTCAGACCGGCGTCGCCGGCAAAGGCCTCGCCATCGACCCCGGACGCGCCGGCCGCCATACCGCCCCGGCCCGCGGCCCCAGCCCCGTCCCCTACCCTGTCCAGGGCGCGGTCGAAGGATCGGTAGACGCGCGGAACCACCCGGAAGAGCGTCTCGTCGAAGAAGGTCATGGCCGTCCGGACCTCGTCGATCGGCGACGGCGCCAGGCGTCGGACGGCAGACGACCGCCACAGGATGCTGATCTCCTCGCGCAGGTGGCGTCGGATCTCGGCGTCGTCGGTCGCCCCCAACCTCGGATCGTCGAGCTGTTCGAGCAGCCGGTAGCAGCGCCGCAGCGCCGTCAGCATCGTCCGCCGCCGCGCTTCGGTCGGGTGCGCGGTCAGAACCGGGGAGATGCGCATCCGGTTCAGCAAGCCGACGACTCGTTCGGGCGACCAGTCGCGCTCGAGCAACCAATCGACGGCGGCCTCGGGCGTCCCTTCGACCGGCGTTCCGGCAGGCCGTTCGTCCTTCCGGAGCCGGCGCACCGTATCCCGCTCCTCGGCCAAGTTCACGAGCTGGAAGTAGAGCGCGAACGCCCTGGCAAGAGCTTCGGCCCCGTCGACGTCCAGCGAGTCGAGCTCGGCGCCGAGGGCACGCTCGGCCGTCTCGTCGCCCGACTCGCGAAATGCGATCGAGCGCAGCCGGCATCGCTCGACCAGCTCGAGCAACTCCGGGCCGCCCTGCTCGGCGATAACCTGGCCGAGGAGCGCGCCCAACAACTTGACCTCGCGCGAAAGCTGGTCGTGGGCACCGCCACCTGGCGAACGCGGCTCGGCCTGCGCCGCCCCACCGGCGACGCGGTCCACGGGCTTGCGATTGGAGCGAGTTACGGCCATGGCGCGAGGATACAGCGCGCTCCGGCCGGGCAGGCCACCGGGACCCTCGGGGTCCAAATCGGAACCGAATTGCGGGCCCACGATGGTACCAATGAGGGCCCAAGGTTTCTCCCTAAGGGACGACACCTATGGCAGAGCGCCTGCCGAAACAGGGCGGGCCGTGCGCCGGAGGCCACATGAACCGCGAGCGAACTCTCTGGCTTGCGATCGGGCTGCTTCTCACCAGCCTGGCGTGCCTCGTTCTGGGCGTCTCTGCCCTGGCCGGCTTTGCCAGCGCCCCGGGCGGCGACCTGGCCCCGACGGCCATGAGCGAGACCACGAACCTGCTGCTGGCGGGCGGCGCGGTAGTCATGCTCGTCCTCGAATTTGCCCATATGCATCGGCGCCCCGTGAGAGTCCGGCGCATTGCCCCGGCCGCGCGGCCCGTCAACGTCTAGGTTGGCGACCCCGACCCGAACCGTGCCTCCGACCAGTCTCGACCCGCCTCCCGGTCTTACTCCGGAAGCCCCCAACACATGAGATCCGACCACCTCCGCATGGACCGCCCCGTCGCCCAGTAAGTTCGACGGGGCGGCCCGCCAACCCCCGGCGGGTTTCACGCGAGCGGCGGACGCAAAGGCCCGGGGCGCGCTAACATTCGGCGCCATGGCAACTGACCTGCTGCCGCCACAAGCCCCCGTCGACGCGAACCCCGCCACCCGCTCGGGCTCGTTGGTCGTCCTGTACGACGGCGACTGCGGCGTCTGCCGCGAGACCGTCAGGCGCCTGCGCCGCTGGGACCACGAAAGCCGCTTCGAGTTCGTTCCGCTCGGCGTGGCCGTCGCCTCCGGTCGCCCGCTCCTCGAGCGGCTGGCCGCCGAAGGCCACCTGGGCGATGCCGTCCACGTCGTCGACGAGGCCACCGGACGCGTCGTCTCCGGCGGGCACGCCGCCCTGGCGATTCTCGATGCCCTGCCCGGTGGCTGGCTCCTCCGGCCGTGGGCGGCGATACCGGCCACGGCTGCCGCCGCCGACGTCGTGTATCGCGTCGCCGCCCGCCATCGCGATCGCGTGGCCTGGCTGACCGGCATCCGCGACGACGTCAGCTGCCCCGTCACGACCGTTGCCGCTCACGAGGACCGACCCGTCCGGTAGGCCCGCCACCGACCCGTCGGGGTAGGTAAGGTCGGGCCGTTGGTCACCTGGCGGCACGACCAAGTCCGATGTCGCCGCGACCGCCCCGCCTCTAGGCTTGACCGGATGACGAGCGTCCCCTCTCACGTCACACCGTTGCGACTCACCCAGCCCGCGAGCGTGGATCTGGCGCGTGCCCTGCCGATGTTCGGCGACGAGGGCCTTTCCTGGCTCGGCACCCCTGTCGCCTCGACGCGTCCCGGCTATCACCGCTACCTGATCGACCTGAGCCTGACCATCAGGGAGCACGCCCCGAGCCTGGTCTTCAAGAAGGCCGCCTTCGTCGACCTGGGAGAAGCCCGGCGCACGGCCGATGGCTGTGAGATCGAGATCGGATGGCAGTCATCTTCACTGGCACCGCTTTTCCCGGTCTTCGCCGGCCACCTCAAGCTGACCTCGACGAGCCTGAGCCTCGAAGGCTTCTACGCCCCACCCGGCGGTGACTTTGGAGCCGTGCTGGACAAGGCCTTCTTGAACATCGCGGCGCGAGGCACGGCCCGCTGGTTCCTCGAGCGGACGACCGAGATGGTGGCGGCGCAAGCGCCCGCCGACCGGCCCGCACGCAATCCCCTGCCGGTCGACGGAGTATCCACCTGAGGGCGGAACCCGGCGTCGGGTGACTCGGCAGGTGGCTGATCACCCGAGTGCACTTAAGCCACCCCAACCGAACCATAGATTCCGCATATCACTTTCGTTTTCAGCACAGTTCCCCTATAGAAACGCAACCGTACCCGGAGTAAGGTTGACTTCGTTCCGAGATCCGCTCGCATGAACCGCTAGCCAGTGGAAGGAAACTCCGGTGCCTGAGCCATCCCCAATGGACGGCGTTCTGCGCGCTCTGGTCGAAGCCATGGAAGCGCGTGAATGCGCCGAGCCCGACCTTCCCGAATGGGAGGCCAACGCCCGACTTCGTGCAGCTGAGGCCTCCCTCCTGCAGCTGTATCGGGAATCCGGACATCCACAGCAGCACCGCGTGGCGATCGACATCGAGTTCGCACACGTTGTGGTCGGCCCGACCGCGGTCGAAGTCGCCTGATCCGGCTCGCACGACCCACCTCGCCCCTCCCAAGCCGAACCTGACCCGCCGACCTCGATTCGGCGCGCCGCCGTTCGGCGATTGACCCGGACACCCCCGCGGCCCTGTAGTTGACTCGACAAGCGGCCGATACCTCGCGCGGTTAGGCATACCGCGTATTGGAGCCTGCCGTGCTAACACGGGCGACGGAGAAACCGGACGCCAGCGCCCACAAGGATCGCCGCCTGCGGGCGGTGTACCGCCGGGAACTCCAGAACAGTGTCTTCGTCTCGGCCCTCATCGTGAGTGCCGGGATGGCGGCTGCGGCCGTGGCGGGCATCGTTGCCGCGCCGGCCGCGGGTCTGGCCTATCCCGTCCTTGTCCTGCCGCTGGTGATAGCCGCTGTCCTGGCGGCCATGAACGTTCGCCGAACCTGGCGACGCTACGTCGTCCAGCTCGGAATGCTGGTCGGGTTGCTGCCGCTGCTGAACACCGTGCTCTCGATCGTCTTCGTAAGGCCGACCGAGTTCATCGCCCTCGGCACCCTCGGACTCATCCCCGTCGCGTTCGCGATCTTCGTGCCGCTGGAACGCAGGCCGCACCTGGTCTGGTTGTCGCTGGCCGGGATCGTCTTCTTCGGGGTCGTGGTCGCCATGGCAACAGGTGGAACCGACCCGGCCGAGGTCATCGCCCTGATCGTCTCGGCCGCGCTATCGACAGGCCTCAGCGTCGGCGCGAACGAGATCCAGGTGCGGCGCCGCCGGCAGATGAACGATCAGCTCCTGGCCGTCCGCGGGCTGTACGGCAGGATGAAGGAACACGAACTCGATCTCCGGCGCCAGGACGAGTTCCTGTTCATGCAGCAGGAGACCCTCGTCGTCCAGCAGGCCGAGCTGCTTCGACTCAACGAGGAGCTGGAATCGATCGCCCGCCTGGACGCCCTTACCGGCCTGGGCAACCGACTGCGCCTCAACGAGGACCTGGCATCGCTGGCCGGCCGAATCGAGCGCAGCGGCGGCACGGCCGGGCTGCTGCTGATGGACCTGGACCGCTTCAAGAGGCTCAACGACGCATCCGGCCACCTGGCCGGCGACGCCGCCTTGAGGGGAGTGGCGGAGGTGCTGCGCAAGACCAGCCGCGTGGGCGACGGGGTCTATCGCTACGGCGGCGAGGAGTTCCTCATCATCCTCCACGACTGCGATCAGGATGGTCTCGAGGCCGCCGGACAGCGCTATATCTCCGCCATCGAGGCAGCCGGAATGGCCCATCCGGACAACATGCCGTACGGTGTCGTCACCGCCAGCGCCGGCGCGACCGAGCTATCCCAGGCAAATTGCACCGACGTCGACTCGGCCCTGCACGACGCCGACGAGGCCCTGTACGTAGCCAAGGCCAACGGCCGGAACCGCCTGGAAATCCACTTCCCCGCCGACGTTGTTCCGATCGATCAGAGGCGCGCCGCCAGCTAGCGATGCGGCGCGGGGTCAGCGAATCGGGAGCAGCGCCGCCCCCACGCCGACGACCAGGCCGATGGCGAGACTCCCGAGGCCGATCTGCAGCGACCGCATCCGGTCTCGCGAACGCGCCGCCGAATCGTCCACGCGCTCGACCGTGCCCAGGGGCCCGAAGTTGTACACGCCCGCCGAACCGAATCCCGCGCAGAAGTGGAGCCACGCCTGGAGATATCCCGAGGCCGATGCGCCGGCCGTCAGCACGAGCGCCAGCCGGGTCCAGTGGGGAGCGGCAACAACAAGCAGCACAATCAGCAGCGCGACCGAAACGATGAGCCCGGCGTGCCCGGTCCTGCGCCGCCGGGCGATCTCGGCGGGTCCGATATTGCAGACACCGGGCTGGTAGGCGACGACCTGGAGGGGCTGGAGACCTGGGTTGCTGGACATGGTTGCGACCTCAACTTTCTTGACCGGAATAGTAGGCCGCGACCGTGGCGAGGGCACGAATTCCGCGTCGCGGAACCGCCTGACGCTCCCCCAGTCGAGGTGCCGCCACCTCTCGCCGTCCCATTCAGACGCCACCGAAGGCCACCCAATCGCCTTGAAAACCGCCTTGCATTGAGAGATTCACATCTGACGGACATCTCGCATGGCCTGGAGGTGGTCCTTTCGGACATCACGTACCCGTACAATCGGGGAAGGCTCGCGGGGGGCGTTCGAGCCGATGATTACGAGGGGTGCCGGACCCGAAGAAAAGCGGGCCGGAGGCGCGTCCCGGAGGATCAGTCAGTGGTATTCAAGCGCAAGCCGCCTCGAACCGAGCAGTCCCGGCAAGACAAGCAGTCTTCGCTCGTGGAGATGCTCCTCGATGCCGACGAACTCGAGCGGCGCCAGCT
This sequence comes from Chloroflexota bacterium, assembly GCA_003157875.1. Lineage (GTDB taxonomy): Bacteria > Chloroflexota > Limnocylindria > Limnocylindrales > CSP1-4 > Fen-1039. Next base: position 27,308 of record PMKV01000089.1, on the reverse strand, counting down.
TCTCCTCATGGCCCTTCAGACGGGCGAGTTGAAGAAGAGCGAAGCCGGCGAGCTGCTGCGCCTCGTCGACCGACTCGAGTCCGTCTCCGGCCGCAACGGCTAGGCCACGCCTGAGCCGCCGCCCGCGCTCAGGAAACCCCGGCGGTGAGCCGGTCGAAGAGCCCCTTGAACGAGCCCGCCAGGCGGTTGCGTGACGAGGTGCCGGGCCTGGTGCCGTTGCCCGATCCCCCGCCATCCAGGAGACGGTCCGCCAGATTGTCGATGTCGCCGACGACCTTGGCCGTCGGGAACCGCTCGACCGCCGACTTGCCCTCGTCGGCGGCGCGGACGAAGAGCATGCCCGCCGATCTGATGCGCGCCAGCGCCGGAACCGCCACGACCCGTTCCACGTCCGTCCCGCCGACGCCGCTGTTGGAGCGGTTGATGACGATCGTCAGCCGCTCGCGAATCCCGAGTTCCACTGCCACTTCTCGGAACTGGACGGCGGCCCGGATGCAGGGCACATCCGGCGTCACAGGCACGAGAATCCTGTCGGCCTGCTCGAAGAGAGCCTGGTTCAACGGCCCATAGTCGGGGTGCATGTCGAGGATGACCCAGTCGTAGAACCGCCGCGCGCCGCAGATGAGCTCGGCCACGCGCTTTGGATCCAGCAGCTCGGTGTGCAACGGCGACTCGGCCATGACGAGGACGCTCACGCCGCTGCCGTGGACCGTGGCAATCTGCTCCACCGATTCCTCGGCGCCGCCGAGCGCGTCTTCGCGCCAGGCGTTGGCGAGCGTCCGCGGCCTCTCGAGTCCCAGCGACGAGGCAATGTGGCCGGTGATCGTGTCGCAGTCCACCAGCAGCACGCGCTGGCCTTTGCGAATCTGGAGGACCGTGCCGAGGTTTATGGAGATCGTGGTCTTGCCGACGCCGCCCTTGGGGTTGAATACGATGACGATCTTGCCCTGCCCGAGATCGGGGACCATGCCGGCGGGGCCGACCACCGAGACAGACACCTCCTCCAGAACCGGAATGCCGGGGCCGTCGAGGAAGTCGGGCGCTGCCGTGCCTTCGGCCGGGACGTTCTCAACCCGGATCAGGATCGCCTCGATCCGCCAGCGCAGCGACTCCGGCGAGTACGGCCTGGTGAAGTACTCATCCTTGGCGTTGCCGCGGCCGCCCAGGCCCATCCGACCCAAAGAACGCGGCGGCATGACCATCAGGGCCGGGATGTTGCGCTCCCCCTCGTGGAGCAAGGCGTACATCTCGAGGCTGCGATCGAAGTCGGTCTGCCCATCGAGGATGGCGACGCTGACGTCGGCGCGGGAATCGAGGAGCCGGCCCAGTTCATCCGCCGACTCGACCGCTATGGCATCGTAGCCGGCTTCGACGAGATGCTCCCGAACGGCCACGAACTCGGCCTCCGGCAAGGCTATAGCTACGGCGGGACGTGGCACGACTATGGAGCCTCCCTGCGACGCGGAAGCGGTGGGTTGAGTCTAGCCGATCGAGCCGGGGCTCTGAGGGCCGACTGGGAACGTCACGCGGGACGCACCAGGCCGATCGAGCCGCCAGGCGGCAGCGCGGCCTCGCGGCGGCGATGTTCGGTCAACAAGACGAACCGCACGATACGTTCCTGGTCGACGGACGTAACGCGCGTGAACCTGACGGCCACCTCCGAGGGACCGCGCACTCGCGTGACGATGCCCAGAGTCGATATGCGGTCGCCGCCTGAGAGCGGCAGCGCCAGATCCAGCTCGTCGCCCACTCCAAGGAGAGCTTCGGTATCGAAGAGAAGGCCACCCGGTCCCACGTTGACCGTGGTTTCGCTCGATGCTCTGCCCCATGGCTGGCGGGTGACGGGATCCAGGCGGCGGAAGATGATCGGCACGTCGATGTGATATCTGACGTGGGCGCGGCGCTGGACCCGCTCCAGGACGCCGGGTCGGACCAGGGCGAACACGCGCGACTTGCTACCGCCCAGCGGTCGCAGGAAACCAGACCGGCCGAGAAGGGCAGCGCCGGTTCGGGCCACGGTCAGTCGCACGGTCTGATCCGGCCGCATCGTCTCGAGGCGGTGGTCGGGCGAAGAGAGACCGAGCCACAGTTCGTCCGGACATATCTTGACTATCACCGCCCGGAACGAGATCGGGCGGCCGTAGATTTCGGCCTCGACGAGTACGCGATCCTGGATTGCGAGCTCGTCCCGGTGGCCAGATTCGTCGATCATCGACACTCGCTCCGGCGGGTCGTCCGAGCCGTTGGGCCCGTGGGCGGGAGCGACACGGCTCATCGGCGCCACACGATCCGTTCACGTGAGAAGTCGGCCGCGATGACCGCCCGGTGTAGACGATCGGCTCACCGGATATTCCGTCGGCGGGTGCAGAATACGCACCGGAAGCTTGCCTGGAGGCAAGTTCCCGGGCTGCAGGTTTGGTCGTTCGTTACCGAAGCCTAGATCGGTACCAGACTTGTCCCTCGGAGGGATCCTGAGTGGTGGCTCGCGATTCGCGCCCGGAGCCGGATGCCAGGGCTCGGGCTGGGGCTGACGAGCCCGCCCGCGCCCCGAACCGCGCCGGCCGGGCCGCGCCGGCAAACCAGCCGCCCGAACCCGCCGAGGCTACCGGAAGCGACCAACTCGAGGCGGCGGTCCTGTCGTCGCCGATGTTCCAGAGTGTGCTCGACACGATCCCGCAGTGCGTGTTCTGGAAGAACGCCGAGTCTGTATTCATGGGCTGCAACGCGCGGTTCGCCCGCGACGCCGGCTTCGACGATCCGAGCAAGGTAGTAGGTCTTACCGACTACGACATGACCTGGAAGGCGACTGCCGATAGATACCGGGCCGACGATCTTGCGGTCATGGAGTCCGGCGTCGCCAAGATCGACTACGAGGAACAGCATCCTCACCGTGACGGCAGCGGTGGCTGGGCGCGCACAAGCAAGTTCCCGCTGCGGGCCCGGGACGGCAAGGTCATCGGCGTGCTCTGCATCTTCGAGGACGTCACCGAGCGCAAACGGGCCGAGGCCATGGACCACGGCTTCAGTGAGGCCGTCCTCAGCTCGGAAGCGATGTTCATGCTGGCCCTCGACTCGATCCCTCAACGGGTCTTCTGGAAGGACACCAGGTCGGTCTTCGTGGGCTGCAACGTTCCGTTCGCCCACGATGCCGGCTTCGGCGATCCGAGCGAGCTGGTCGGCCTGACCGACCTCGACATGCCCTGGCAGCCAACTGCGGACCTGTACCGCGCGGACGACCAGGAGGTCATGCGGACGGGAATCCCCAAGATCAACTTCGAGGAGCCTCAGCTCCGCTCGGACGGCCGCCAGGGTTGGTTGCGGACCAGCAAGATCCCGGTGCGAGACGCCGATGGCCTTGTCACCGGCCTGCTCGGCACCTATGAGGACATCACCGACCAGAAGCGCGCCGAGGAAGCCCTCCGCCAGAGCGAGGAGCGCTACCGCAACATAACCGAGACGATCACGGACTACGTCTTCTCCGTCGTCGTCGAGGACGGCAAGGCGACCGTGACGACCCACGGCGCCGGTTGTCTACCAGTGACCGGCTACACCTCGGAGGAACTCGCTGAGCATCCCTATATGTGGATCGAGATGGTCGTCCCCGAGAACCGCGGTTTCGTCACCGACCAGGCCCGTCGGCTCCTCGCCGGAGAGCTGGTTGCGCCGATCGAGCATTGCATCGTAAGAAAGGACGGGGCGCTCCGTTGGGTCCGAAACACCCTCGTGCCGCGCTTCGATCCGGCCGGCACCCTGATCGCCTATGACGGGCTGATCCAGGACATCACCGAGCGGCGCGCCCTGCAGGAGCAGCTGCTCCACGCCCAGAAGATGGAGGGCATCGGCCGCCTCGCCGGCGGCATCGCCCACGACTTCAACAACCTGCTGACGGCCATCCTCGGCTATGTCGAGATGGCTCGCATCGACCTGCCCGACGACCTGCCCGACGATCACCCCCTGCGGACCGACCTGGACGAGATCGGCGGCGCCGGCGACCGTGCGGCGAGCCTGACCCGTCAGCTGCTCGCCTTCGCCAGCAAGCAGATCGTGGCGACGGTCCGCCTCGATCTCAGCGCGGTTGTCGCCGATCTGCTCAAGATGCTGCGGCCGTTGCTCGGCGAGAACATCGCCGTGGAGACGGTACTGGAACCCGACACCGGCACGATCGAGGCGGACCCGGGCCAGATCCAGCAACTGCTGGTCAATCTCACGGTGAACGCCCGCGACGCGATGCCGAACGGCGGCCGGCTCATCATCGAGACGGCGACGGAGGACGTGACGGAGACCTACGCCGCCTCACACCCGGGCGCCGGCGCCGGCAGCTACGTCCGGCTCTCCGTGACCGACACGGGCATTGGCATGACCGAGGAAGTCCGGTCGCATCTGTTCGAGCCGTTCTTCACGACCAAGCCTCGAGGCCAGGGAACCGGGCTCGGGTTGGCCACGTGCCACGGCATCGTCCGCCAGATGGGCGGCTACATCCGCGTATTCTCCGAGCCGGACTGCGGGGCCACGTTCCGCATCTTCCTGCCGCGTGTGGACGGGCCGGCGACCGCCCGGGCCACGCACCAGCCCGCCTCCCCCACCCCGACTGGAACAGAGACCGTCCTGGTCGTCGAGGACGAGTCGATCGTCCGGCGCCTGGCGGTCCTGGGCCTGCGGTCGCAGGGCTACACGGTGATAGAGGCATGCGACGGCGTCGAGGCGCTGAAGATCGCCAAACGCATGGGGCCCCAGCTGGACTTCGTCGTCAGCGACGTGATCATGCCCGGCATGAGCGGCCCGGAGCTCCTGAAGCGACTGGCGGCCGTGGCGCCGCGGGCGAAACGGCTGCTGGTATCCGGCCACGCCGAGGAAACGGTGCTGCCTGCCGGGCTGATCGACGTCGGGGCGGCCTTCCTGCCCAAGCCGTTCACCCCGGAGCGGCTGGCGCGCAAGGTCCGCGAAGTCCTGGACGCGCCCGAGACCTGAGGGGCTCGCCTATGCGCGACGCTCGCCTATTCGCGACGCAGGTTCGCGCTGCCGAACTCGCGCGACACGCCCATCTGCCCGGCGACCGGGGCGTTGCTGGGCTTCTTGTCGTTGAACTTCACGAGCGCGCCGTCGATCAGGTCGTCGCCATAGACGATCGCGAAATTGTCAATGACGGTCGCCCGGCGATCGGCATCCGGCCCGGAGACGACAACGACCTTGTCGCCGGCTTGGAAGGATTGCGCCATGTCTCGATATCTCCGATTCGCTTGGGCGGTCGAGTTCGCTCGAGTGGTCGCCCGCGGGCCAGGGCCGGCCCGAGACGATCATAGCCTCCCTAGGTTTCGGTTCATCGCCCCCGAGACGGGAGGTCGGCGGGCGGTCCGGCGGGAGCGATTCCCGGCACGGTGAGAAACTACCGGCGGCTGGGTTGAGTTTCCAGCGCGTCGGAGGTGCGGATGGCCGCGACACGGGTTGGGATCGTCGGCTCGGGTTGGATAACTCGAGTCCATCTGAGCGTCCTCGCGGGGTTCGACGACGTGCGGGTTGTCGGCATCGCCGCCCGCAATTCGGCGGCAGCCGGGCTGCTTGCCGAATCGTCGGGCGCCCGCGTCTTCGCGGACTATCGGTCCATGCTCGACGCGGCCGAACTCGACGCGGTTTTCGTCTGCCTACCGCCCTACGCCGCCGTCGAGCCGGCCCTGGCGGTGGTGGAGCGCGGCCTGGCCCTATTCGTCGAAAAGCCGCTCGGGGTGGACGAGGACGGGCCGGCACGGATCGCCAGAGCGATCCACGACAAGGGCGTTGTGGCCTGCGTCGGCTACCAGTTCCGATACCTTGACGTCGTCGATCGAGCGCGGGAGCTGCTGCAGGCCCACCCGGCACAGCTCGTCATCGGCTCGTGGCTGGGCGACACACCCGGCGCCAGGTGGTGGACGCACAAAGATCAGTCGGGCGGCCAGATAGTCGAACAGGCGACGCACGTCTTCGATCTGGCGCGCTATCTCGTCGGCGAGATGGAGCCGGTCGCCGCGTCCGGCCGTCGAGTGCCGCGCCCGGCCTACCCCGACAGCGACATCCTGGACGTGACGGAGACCACGGTGCGCTTCGATTCCGGTGCCGTCGGTTCGTTCTCGACGACGTCACTGCTCCCCGGCCTGCATCGAGCCGGGCTCGACATCATGTCCGACGGGCTCGCCCTGACGCTGGAGGTGCTCGATCCCCGGCTCATCGTCCGCGAGGGCACGGAGCCGAAGACGATCAAGCCGCCGTCGGAGTTCGCCACGCCCTACGAGCGACAGAACCGCGCCTTCATCGATGCCGTCCGGGGCAAGCCCAACCGGATCCGCTCGTCATACGACGACTCGCTCCTGACGCACCATCTGACCCTGGCGGCCTCGCGGTTGGCCGAGGCCTCGAGCCGCAGGGTGAACCCGTCTACGGCCGGATGATGGCCTGGCCGGGGAGCCCGCGACGGATTGCCTCACGTGACGCAACGAAATGGAGTCCGGCCGGCGGAACGGCCTCCGTTCACTCGAGCGGGTCGCGGACCTCGATGCCACGGAATCGGCGGTAGTCGCGGTCGTGCGTCCAGATGGTCCGAACGCCGTTGTCGAGCATCAGGCCGACCAGATGAGCGTCCGGCACGAGGTTGCCGGTGGGGGCAGCATCCGCGGCCACCTCGCCGAAGCGCCGCCAGAAACGCTCCTGCTCGCCGGGAGTCTGGATGTGCGGGCGGCCGACGAGCGCCTCGACGTTCGCCACGGCTTCCGCGATCGAAAGCGGACGCCGAAAGACGGCCGGATGTGTGGCGATCCGCAGGTAGGCCATGATCGTCGGCCAGAACAGGTAGACGATCTCCGGGCCTGCCGCCGCCCGGGTGACCATGTCCAGGCTGCGAGCGTGATGCGGGCTCGACTCGTCCGACGCGTACAGGAGAATGTTGGCATCCAGCGTGTAGCTCATCGCAGGGCTCCAACCGGGTTGGTCACGAGGCGTCCAGAGTTCGTTGCAGTGCCTCCTTGTCCTCGAGGTTGACGAGCGCGCCCATGCTCCTTGTCGTCCAGGCGAGCCCGCTCGGAGCTTCGGCTTCGGGCTGCTGGAGCGCTGTCGCCAGAAGCTCGGAGACCAACCGGCCGAGCGTCTTTCCCTCGCGGTTCTGCCGCCGTTTCAGTTCTCGCATGACTGCCGGGTCGATGTCGATGGTTGTCCTTGACATGATGCGTGATGCTAGCACAGCCCGCATCTGATGCACGGCGAGCATGGGCCTGCCGGCGGTGGAGCGAGACACGCATGGTTCCCATCCTCATACCGCGCAGGCGCCGAAGGTAGGTTCCTCGAATGTCGATCCCATCCGCGCAAACACCGGGCTTGAGCCTGCCCGGTGTCCCCATACCTTCCGAGAGCGGCGGCTTCGCCGTGCTGCGCAACCGGCCGTTCCTGCTGCTGTGGCTGGCCCAGCTGTCGACCCAGGTCGGCGGCAACATGGTCATGCTCGGCCTGCTCGTCATGATCACGTCCACTTACAGCGGTTCCAAGATCGCCATCAGCGTCCTTCTGTTGTGCTTTCTGGCTCCGCCCATCGTCTTCTCGGCCATCGCCGGCGTCTTCGTGGACCGGGTGGACAAGCGACTCGTGCTGGTCGTCACCAACGTGCTGCGCGGAGTCGCCTTCGCGCTGGTCTTCGTGGTCGGCGGCAACCTGATCCTGCTGTACCTGCTGATGGTGCTGGTGTCGACGATCACGACCTTCTTCGGCCCGGCCGAAGCTTCGATGATTCCGTTCCTCGTCCCGAGGTCGCAGCTGCTGGCGGCCAACGGCCTCTTCGCCCTGACCACCAACGCGTCGTTCGCGCTGGGCTTCGCGTTGTTTGGGCCGTTCGTCATCGCCGTCGCCGGACCGCAGATGTTGATCGTGCTGGTTGCCGTCCTCTACTTTGTCGCGGCCGTCTTCTGTGTCGTCCTGCCGTCGTCGATGTCGATCAAGGCAGTGAAATCCGGGCACGCGGTCGTGGTCGCGGGGAAGGCGGTCAAGGGCGTATTCGGACAGCTCTTCGAGGGCCTCGCCTACATCCGCGACCACCGACACGTGGGCTGGTCGCTCTCATACATGGGCGTCACCGGAGCGCTGATCGGCATCCTTGCCGTGCTCGGCCCCGACTTCGCCAAGACGTCGCTCGGGCTCGGAGACAAGGGCCTGGTGGTGGTCGTCCTGCCCCTCGGTCTGGGCATCGTCACCGGCGTCCTGGCCGTCAACGCGTACGGCCACAGCTTCCCGAGGAGGCGGATCATCGAGGTCGGGTTGATCGTGCTGGGTCTCCTCCTCGCCCTGCTCTCCTGCCTCGGTGCCATCTGGCGCTTCCTCAACATCCAGATCGCCGCCGATGCCCACGGCTTCCAGGACCTCAGTCAGATTCTCTCGCTCCTCTCGATCGTGGTGGCCATCGCCTTCGTCGCGGGTATGTGCTACGCCGTCGTCGCGATCTCCTCGCAAACCCAGCTCCAGGAGGAATTGCCGGAGGAGGTTCGAGGCCGCGTGTTCGGCATTTTGAACATGCTCGTGTCGGTCTCGAGCCTGCTGCCGATCATGGTCGTGGGGCCCGCCGCCGACCTGGTGGGAGCGTCTCCGGTCCTGCTCGTGGTTTCGCTGACCGTTTGCGCATGGGGTTTCGCCAGCATCATTGGGCGAGGACGGCTGCAGCCCGTGGCGGTGACCGCCTGAAGCCGCGCCCAAGCGAACAGGGGGTTCTCATCCTCGCGGTGGCGGCCGGCCCGGCCCAGACTCTGGCGGGCATTGATCGATGCCCCGCGTAAGCTTGCGCGCCCAGTGGAGGACCGACATGACCAGCACGACGCCAAAGCTTCGCCTGGCCGGTCTTCATGCGATCCCGGGTAATGCCTTCGGTCTCCGTCGCGTGGCGACGTTCTTCTTCGCCGCCGGCTCGGTCGTCTTCATTCTGCTCATCCTCGAGCGATTCATCGCGCTTGCCGGAGCCTTCAGCGGGATCGCCATCATCTGCTTCCTGGCCTGGCTCCTGGCGTTCGTCGTCACCCCCCTCGTTGACGGGGCCGCCGGTCGCTTCCACATTGGGCGAGCCCAGGCGATAGGACTGGTCTACGGCTGCGTGGCCCTGGGATTTGTCGCTTTGGTCGCAATTGCCGCTTCGATCGGCATGAGCGAGGCGACGAATCTGGTGAATCGACTCGACGAAGGTACCGCGACGATCAGCGCCAGCCTGGCCTCCCTCCAGAAGACGCTGGGCATCAGCACCGGGACGATCGACCTGGCCGCCATCTTCCGCCAGGCCGAGGCGAGGGTCGTGCCCGAGTTCAAGTCCACCATGACAAACCAATCCGGGGCCATCGCCGGCACCGCGGTCTCGATCATCGGCACCCTCTTCATGACCCTGGTGCTGTCGGTCTTCATAGTCTCGGACGCGGCGGGGCTGCAGGCCAAATTGCGTCGCGTGATGCCGAACCGCTTCGAGACCCAGCTCGATCTGTTCGATCGCTCGGTCGGTCGCGCCTTCAGGGGCTTTCTGTGGACCCAGCTGATCCTCATCGCCATCCAGGTCTGCCTGACGATCGCCGTCGGCTTGATCTTCGGTCTGCCGTACCTGTTCCTGATGTGTCTGGTTGCGGCCGTCTGCATGCCGCTCCCATTCGTAGGTCCCGGTTTGGCTCTGCTGCCGCCGATATTCATCGCCGCGGCCTTCGTGCCCAGCGCGTTCCTCCCGGTCGCCCTCACGCTCTTCATCACCCAGGCATTGATCATGAATCTCGTGGTGCCGCGACTGATGAAGAAGACCTCCGGAGTCCATCCCATCGTCACGCTCCTGTCCGTCATGATCGGAGCACAGGTGGCCGGGATCTGGGGCGCCCTCTTCGGCCTGCCGGTCGCGGCGGTCATCTCGATCCTGGCCAACTACGTCATCAACATTCAAGCTGTTCAGGAGGTTGAAGGCGTCGACCTTCTGGAAGTCACCTCCGCCATCCGAGCGGCCTACCCGGAGGCCACGCCGGAAGAAGTCCTCGCCGAAGCGGCCGATCAAGCGGAGGCGATATACGCCACTCAGCGCGATGAGAGGGCGGCCTCGTAGTCGTTACGTAAGGAAGTGGAGATGTCGTCGTCCTCCTGGGTTCGTCCTCTCTCGCGGGGCGCCGCCGTAGCGGTGCTGCTGGTGTCCGTGGCGGCCTGTGGCTTTCCCTGGCTCGGGTTCCAGACTCCGAGTGTGACACCGACCGCCACCGCGACGCCGACTCCCAGTCCGTCGCCGACGCCCACGCCGTCGCCGACTCCCAGTCCGTCGCCGATGTCGACCCTGGACAGCTTCAAGGCCCGGGTCACGAGCAGCGACTTCCAGGCCGGGGGCTCCGTGTCCGGGACCATCACCGTGACCCTCTTCGGCGGCTCGAGCTCCGGCCCGGTCACCGGAACGTTCAAGGTCAAAGGCGGAGACAGCGCCGAGTCGATCAGCCCGAAGATCCTGGGCGCCACGATCACGTACGACAGCATCGTCGTCGGCGGCTGGTCCTACACCCGCACCAACGGCGGCGGATGGACCAAATCACCGGCCTCGGGCAAGACGCTTCAAGGCTTCGTGGGCAGCGTCGTTCTCACCGATGCGGGCGTGGAAACCAAGTTCGGCCGCCAGCTGCATCACCTCACCGTCGCGAACGTGTCGGGCGTAGACCCCTCCGCGTTCGGCATCAATGTCGGTTCCGGTCAGGAGAACCTGACCCTCACGAGCTTGTCCTTCTGGGCAGAGGCCGACGGCACCCCGGCCGGCCTGAGCATCGGGGCGTCTCTCGATCAGAAGGTCATCGGCACGCTCGCCCACCAGACGGTCACGCTGGACATCAGCATCGGCACGCTGTCGGGCGTGACGATCACGGCGCCGACAAACTAAATCGCGCCCGCAGAGCCGGGACGAGCGCTCGAACTCGAGGCGTAGGAGGCCCATTCGATGCCGGCTCCGCTCGGCAAGACGCCGACCAAGAAGATGCCCAAGATCGACGTGTTCGGCCTCGAGGGCTCACAGTCGACCCGAGCGGCGGTGCGGTTCTTCCGCGAGCGGCGGATCGTGGTCCGCTTCGTGGACATAGGCAAGAGGCCGATCGCTGCCCCGGAGCTCCGCCAATTCATGGATCGGCTCGGTGCGGCCGCGCTCACGGATGCCGACGTCACCACGGACAGGGCCGCCCTCCTCGCGCGGATCCGCGCCGACCCGAGCCTGCTGCGACTCCCCCTCGTGCGCCACGGTGACGCCGTGACCGCCGGCCCGAGCGAGACGACCTGGCGGGCCTGGCTGGCTCGACCGTCCTAGACCCCAATCACCGCCTTACACGGCCTTGTCCATATCGCGGAGCCACTCTTCGAGGCGGTCGAACGGCCTCGGCCGCATGGCCTCCGAGGAAATCGGGCGTGCGCCGCCCTTACGCGACCGGGTCCAGACCTCTCCGAGGACGTCCGGATGGAAGATCGACACCATGAGCATGCCGATGGCTTCCTCCTGGTCAGGCTCGAACGCCAGCCCGATGTGGGTCGCGTCGGCCTCTGCCGGGTCGTCGGTCTTGAATCTCCGGCGGACTTCGGCGGCCAGGTGGATCGGTCCGTCCGGGGTCGAGAATGCGACCTCCACTACTTCGGAGACCTTCGGAGCGTGATCGTCGTCGATTCGCGCCCGCAGCCCGACGGCCGAGAGGTCGAGGACGGGGCTGATGACGCCCTCGATGCTCACTTGAGTCCACACCGACAGCCTGCTGGCGGCACGCCGGGTGCCCGCGTACAGCGGGGACCGGATCCGTGAGATCGCCACCAGCGTGACCCCCAGGCTGATGGCGTCGAAGCCGGCCGCGGCCGCCGGGGCGAGGATCGCCTGGTAGTGGAACGGCGCCAGGCCGGAGACCGCGGCCGCGAACCAGACGAGGGCTGCCGCCTGGACCGCGGCGATGCCCCTCAGCAGCGGGGGCACGCGGACTCGATCGGCAGCACCATCTGTACGACCCTTGGGAGTGACGTGGAACTTCGTTCTACGGTGAGGGCGCAGCAGGGCGGCCGTCGCCGGCAGGACGGCGGGCAGGCGGATCATCTCGAAGATCATTGACGACCGCAGCGACAGGGTCCCTCCGCCGAGCAGCCGGACGGCGACCAGCTGGAGCGCCAGTATCCCGAGGAAGAGGGGGAGATACAGCTCGGGTGGCGCTACGATCGGGGTGGCTCCGGTCAGGATCATGAGCACGGGTACGGACAGATACCCGATGGTCCTCCAGACGCTGAGCCACGTGCTCATGCTCGTGAAGAAGGCCAGCCGCTGCATGGCCGTCATGGCCCCCGCATTGGTGAGGGGGTTGTCGAGGCGGAGGCTCTGGACGTTGCCCTGGGCCCAACGGTGACGTTGCACCAGGAATCCCGCGGCGTCGTGCGGAGCCAGGCCGTGGGAGAGCACATCGGGGAGGAACAGTCCCTTCCAGCCCTGGCGGTACATCCGGACGCTGGTGTGGATGTCCTCGGTGACCGTGTCCGTGGCCACTCCGCCGACCGATTGGAGAGCCAGAGTGCGCAGTACGGCGCAGGTGCCGCACCAGAACGCCGCCTGCCAGCGGTTCTTCCCCGGCGCGATCCCCTTGTAGAAGAGGTCCTCCTCGCTGTAGATCGCCCGTCCCATCCGAGTGTGCTCGAAGGAGTCGCGATTGTAGAAGTCCTGGGGAGTCTGGACGAATGCCAGCGCAGGGTCGGAGAAGTAAGGGAGAGTGGCGGTGAGGAACCGGCCGCTCGGGGCGTGGTCGGCGTCGAGCACGCCGATGATGTCGGCATCGATGAGAGCGAGGGCATGGTTGAGGTTGCCCGCCTTGGCGTGGGCATTGTCGGGTCGGGACAGGTAGCGAGCCCCGAGCTTGGCGGACAGCTCGGCGATTTCGGGCCGGTGGCCGTCGTCCAGTACCCAGGTCTCATGCTTGGGTTCGAGGGCGACGGAACAGGCGACGGTCGGCAGCAGGACCTCCGCCGGTTCGTTGTAGGTAGTGATCAGGACGGCGACTTTCCATGGGAGGGCCGACTTGTCGGGCGCTCTGTCGGCATCGATGTCCCACAACTCGAACACGTACAGGGTCAGCCCGAACAACCCGTATGAGTCGCAGATGAACAGCAGGACGGAGAGCCACCACCACTCCGGGCTGATGGTGAAGCACAGTCGCCAGATCAGGTATGGCACGGTGATGGCGATAGCGGCAACCGCCACCGTTCTGGCGATGGTCGTGCGACGCCGCAGGGCGTAGCGCCGCGCGCCGTACGCCGCAAGGCTGGGCATGTCGCCATGCGGATCGGCGCTGGTGTCTGCGTGACGCTGCGGCATTGCGCGCACGCGTGCGGCCAAGCTTGGCCCTCCGGTGCTGTCGGCCCACGAGAAGCGGGTTCCATTAAGGGATCGGCCCTAGCTGGCGGTAACTGTTGCCGTAGATCAACAGAAATGGCAACGAATCCAGGCGTGATGTGCGTCGTGGGCTCCTCCCCGCGTGATTGCCTCTCCTGGGACCTCGGGTGCAGAGCCAGATAAGCGTCAGAGAAGGCGACGCGGGCATCATGCATTCGCCCAGAATAGGATCGTCTTACATCACCCAGATCTGGACTGATATCATGTCAACCATGATACGAACCCAGATATCGCTGACCCAAGCGCAGATGGATCGCCTTCGACGCGAGGCCCGGCGGCGGCATACCTCCATTGCGGCAATCATCCGCGACGCCGTCGACGCCACCGTGACGGACGGAGGCTCCGATCGATTGACCCGGCAGCGACGTGCTTTCGGCCTGGCGGGCGCATTCTCATCCGGGCTGTCCGACACCTCGGAGCGCCACGACGAGATCCTGGGCGAAGAGACCCGCTGGTGATCGTTTTCGTGGACACCAGCGCGGTCTATGCGCTCCTCGACGCCGGCGACTCGAACCACGAGCGCGCGCTCCACGCCACCGAACGACTGCTAGGCGAGGAGCTGGTAACACACAGCAACATTGTCGTGGAGCTCGTCTCGCTCGTCCGTCGCCGCCTCGGCGCCGACGCTGCTGCCCGACTGATCGACGAGGTCCTGCCGGCAATCGAGATCACCGACGTCGACGCCTCGCTGCGCTCCCGCGCCCTGGCAGCCTTCCGCGCCACAACCGGCTCGGCCGTATCACTGGTCGACCGGACCAGCTTCGAGTTCATGCGTCAGCGCGAGATCAGACGAGCCTGGGCAATGGACTCCGACTTCGCCACGGAAGGCTTCGAACTCGAGGCGTAGGCGGCTTGCCACGGCTAGGATCGTTCTTTGCGGTGACGACGCCGGCAGGAGGGCTGAGATGAACGCGTGGCAGATGTCAATGTGGTGCTGGGTTATCTTCGTTGCCGGCATGATCCTGATGCTGCCGGCGATGCTCGGCGGTGTGCTGGGGCTCGCTGCCGAGCAGGTCGTGACCTGGGCGGCGTTCGGGTACGCGATGTACCTCTCGATGGCGGTGATCCGTGGCGGCGACAAGCGCCTCGCCAGGAATGGTGTGCCCGGCACCGCCGTTGTCTTGTCGGCAGATCAGACGAATACGGTGGTGCAGGAAGGCGAGTTTGACTGGCAGGCGCCGTTCGTATGGAAGTACGGCCTGGAAGTGACCGTCCCGGGTTGGCCTCCCTACAAGACGATGCTGTACATATGCGCCAGTCTCTCCGAGGGGGAGACGGTTCCGGTGCGAGTCGCCAGGTTCAACCACAAGCGCGTGACGATCGATCCCGACGCATACAACAAGCAGTACAGCGAGAGAACGCACTCGGCCCGGGAAGGTCGCCCAGCGGAGTCGAGCGACGATGTCGACGCGGCTCTGGAAAACGTGGAGAGGCTAACGACCCGGCTCAGGGCTTCGCAAACCGCATCGGCGGAACCGGACGTGGCCGACGAGTTGGCCAAGCTCGCCGCCCTGAGGGACAGGGGGATCCTGACCGATGCCGAGTTCGCCGCCCAGAAGGCGAAGCTGCTTGCCAGGTGACTAGCGCGGATCCCGTCTACCGGTCTGCGATTGCGTGACCGCTCGGGAGGCCAGCCTCAAAGAGCTTTCGGATCAGTCCTGGATCGGCGTCGACGGGGCGCGATGACTGCGAAGAAGGTCGCGAGACACGCCAGAAGGCCGACGGCCACTATGCCGCCACCGGCAAGGAGAAGCGCGGAGGCAGATCCTGCCGGATCGGCCGACGAACCCGTGGCCGAGCCACCGGGGGCACCGGGGATTCCCGCAATGCCGGGCGACCCGGATGTGGCGTTTCCCCCGCCGGCCGTCTGGCTCGGACTCACGGCCGGGGAGGAGACCACTGGGACGGCTGGAGTCGTCGAGTCGATCGGAGTCCTAGTGGCGGTCCCGCCGGACGGTGCATGCGCGGTAGGAGCAGTAGTCGGCATGGGAGTCCGGGTTGGAGTTAGCGGCAGCGGTGACGTGACCTCGAGAACCGCGGTCGCGACGTTGCCATCCCAGCCGTCACCGGCCATCTGGATCGTGGCCGTGGCGGTTTGCACGCCCGGCGTGGTGCCTTGAACCGTCATCGAGACGGCGCATGTGCCGCCGACGGATAGGGCGACGCCCTGGAGCGCGTAGCCCGTCGGGGTGGAGACCATTCGCACACCACAGGTGTTGATCATCGCGCCCGGGGTCAACCCCGCCGGCAGAACATACGTGACGCTGACGTTCCAGAACGCCACCACATTGCCGGCCGGATTGGCGATGTTGGATGTCAGCGACGCGGTGCCACCGACCTGAATGCTGGGGACGCTGAAGGACAGAGTCGCCGTCGGCGGAACCCATACCTCCACCGTGGCGTTGGCCGCGGAGCTCGGCGAGGCCTCGCTAGAGAAGACCTGGCCCGTCGTATTGGTATCGACCCCCGGCGTGACGCCATAGATCGTGACGGAGAACGAGCAGCTCCCGCCCAGCGCGATCGAGGCGCCCGTCAGCGCGATGCCCGATGGCTTTGTGGTGGTCAGGGTCCCATGGCAAGCCGCGGAGGTTCCGCTCAGGACTTTGAGCCCGGCCGGGAGCGAGTCGGCGAGGTTGACGCCCGTCAGTGGAACCGAGCTCGTCGGCGCGTTCTGGATCGTGAAGGTCAGCGAAACCGTGAAACCGGCGCGGACGGTCGCCGAGCCGAACACCGTGGTCAGTGTCGGCGGGTCGGCGGGTGGTCTGGCCGCCGCCGAAGAGACCAGGCCGACACTCAGACCGCCGGCGACGAACACCGCCGCTGCCAGAACCCGCCCCTGGCGCTTCATTTCACCCTCCCGGTCACGACACACAGTTGCCTGCATTAGGGGTATCGGCTGGATGGCGGCTCAGGTTCGGCCCAGCCGACCGAGGGGATACCAGAGGGTTAGGATGGGAGCATCAGCCATGATCCTTTTGGGGGTGAATGGATGGCCGACTCGACCGCCGTTCCGATCTGTCCGAAGTGCGGCGCCGCAATGGTCCTGCGCAACCGGAAGAGCGACGGGGCGCCTTTCTGGGGCTGCTCCGGCTTCCCGACCTGTCGCGGAATCAGGCAGGCCGTGGATAGCTCCCCCCTTGCGACGACCACGACCGGCCCGATCGAACGAACGCCAACCGACCCTATCGAGTCGATGCCGATCGACGAACCCGCGCAAGAAGCAAGGCCGATGGTGTCGGATGCAGTCGTGTCGGATGCTGGCGCCTCGGCTCGGGCAGAATTCAATCGCCGCGCCAAAGCCAATCGAACGGTCCGGCGGAAGGCTGCTCCCTACATCCTCGCCCTGGGGGCCGCCGGGATCGGGTTCTGCGTGCTCATGAGTCAGGTCGGGCCCGTGCCGGCCGGGCCGATCGGGCCGACGTTCCGGATGCTGTGGCTCTTCGCGATCTGCCCCATCCTGGCCACGGTCATCGGCGCTCTCGTGCTGCCCTCGCACACGACCGCCTGGAGAACCGGCGCCGAAGGCGAGGAAGCCATCGGCCGAGTCCTGGCAAGGCTCGAGCCCGAGGGCTTTCGCGCCATTCACGATCGAAGGATCCCCAGCTCAGTCAGGATGCGCCCGAGAGATAGCGGCCTGCGAGTACCCGGCGGCAAGACGATCGGCACGGAGAAGGCGAGGCCGCATGCCTGACCCTCCGTCGGGTAGGGATCCTGGCCAAGCACGACGGCGCGTACATCCCCGAGGGGAGTCTTCTCAAACGCTCTGAACACCTGCGATCTGCGAGGGTAAACCGGTGATTCCTTGCGCGACCAGGCATCCGCCAGGTAGCCCTCAAGCGCCGCGAGCTGCTTCGCAGCGATACGTTCGCAAAGCGCTCTGCCCCATCCGCCCCCAATCGACTCGATCATCGAACTCGCCTCCCGGTTGACCTCAACTCAGCAGTTCTTCTCAATGTGCCACCGCGATATTCGCGGGTCTAGGCCCAGAGCTTGGCCTCGAGGCCGGTCGTGGCGCTGGCCGCGGGGTCGTTGGCGGCGGCGCCCTGGCGCGTCGCACGCCCGGTTGCGCCTGCTCCCCTGGCTCCGCGAGGACTCACTCAGTTCACCCCCAGTCCTTCGGCTTCGTCGCCCTGCGGTCTCGGGGCGCGCTGCCGTCAGGTTACTGCGGGCCGCCCCTCGCGAATAGCGGATTGGTGAGGATAGCGCCGGGTAAGGGCGAGATAAGCGCCGCTCGCTACCGTCCGCGGCGTGGAGCAGTTCGACTGGGATGAGTGGAAGGAGGCGGTCAATCGCGCGAAGCACAGTGTCAGCTTCGAGGAGGCCACGTCCGCCCTGAGGGATCCCAGCCGGATCTCGCGTCTAGACATCGACCATGCTGACATGGAGGAGCGCGTCTTGACGATTGGCTACAGTACTCGCGACCGACTCCTTGCGGTGGTGACCGCGGAGACGGTCGAAGGTATCATCCGCATCATCTCCGCACGGCGCGCCACGAAGCGCGAACGACATGCGTACGAAACCGGCTCGTTCTGACGAAGAGCGCATTCGCGCCTTCCATGAGAAGCTCGACCGACCTTCCATTGTCTCCATCGTCGGGGCAACCCTGTACTGGCTGGAGCGAGATGATGGCCGGCGGATCGGCGAGGACTCGGCCACGAGCGAAGCGCCTCTGCTGGCCGCCCTGGCTGAGATACGCCGCGGCGTCGATCCGATCGGGCTCAGCCTCGTCTGTAACGCTCCAGACCACGGTCGATACGTGATCACGACCGGCGACTTTCTGGTCGAGTTCGCCGAATCGGCCGCCGGCATCCCGGCTCGGCGGCGCATGCCTGCCGGCGGCGGACTGTCGGGCCGAAGCGGCGACCGCTCGCTCGCGCGCCCAGTCACGAGAAAGGCAGCCTCGGCGCCGACAGCGTCGCCGGGCCCAGATTCGAAGCATCGCCGGGGTCCGTGAAGCTGGCCCGAATCGCGGAGTCGCCGGGATCGGTGACGCTAGTCCGGGTTGCAGAGCTGCCGCTCCCGGCAGTCCCGGTCAAATCCCCAACATGGATGAGGACACGGGGAGGGCGCGCCCGCAGGATACGGCCGGGGAGCGATCGCCAGAGGCCCCGCGAGCGAGCTGAGTGCCGGCGCGAATGCCCCCAATAAGGAGCGTGCAGAAGTGAACGACTACCCAGAGTTCAGTCCAGCCCGGAGTCGAGGCTGGCGGTTCGGTGCGCCGGTCCGTGGGGCGATCCGGCTCGGCCTCTGTGTGGTTCTGTTCGCGGGCGTGGCCGCGGCTTGCGGCAGCAGCAAATCGACCGGGCAGAACGCCCAGCCCAGCTCCGCGGCCTCCGCCCAGGCGCCCGCGGTGAGCTTCGACCCCGCAGCATTTGCGTCCGACGGGGGCGCATTCGGCAGTGGCACTTCGGCACTCTCCGACGCCGGCTACACAGATCGCTATCAGGACATGGCCGGGCTCGACCACATGGCCGAGGCCTACGCCATCATCGTCAGCGCCCTGCCCTCGGCCGTCGATCTGAACCAGGTGACGACCCAGGCGCCCGGCTCGATCTCATCCGACGCGTACGTCAACTGGCAGCCGATGGGGCGCCGCGACACGGCCCTCCCTCCGGGCAACCACGGCGAGCGGATCTACGAACTCGACGTCGACCTTGGGCCGTACCTCACAGGCGGCGATGCCGTCGCGTACGTCTGGTTCCTCAGCCGCGCCGAAGGCAACGCGCTCGATCCGAATGACCTGACCGCGACGCCCAAGACGTATCCGACCCAGTCCTACAGCTTCGGGCTGGACAAGGCCACGGCCGGCGCGTTGATCAACATCTTCTGGGTGAAGGGCGCGGCCGCGTCGCCGACCGCCAGCTAGAGCTAGCTGGCCACACGGGCCCGCAGCCCGTCTCGGGCCCAGCGCGCGTCAGCTGCCGTCGCCGCTCCCCCACTCCAGGCCGAGTGACTCGATCCGCCTGATCAGCTCGGGCGCGACGATCGAGGCGTCCGCGGCGTCGGCGGCCAGCACGTCCCGGAGGATCGTCCGCGCCCGGGCCACTGGTCCGCGGCCCGCGGCGTCTCCAACGTGGAAGACGAGCAGGTCGACGCCGGCCATCTGTGCCGCGAGGGCCTGCACCACGGTCATCATCACGCGGTTGCCTCCGAAGACGCCGCAGCCCCAGAAGCCTGTATGGACGACCACTCCGGCGCCGGGCGGGACCTCGGGCAAGCCGCGCCTCGACACTACGACGGCGGCTCGGAAGCCGGTGAAGGCGGTCGCGAGCGCAAGGTCGATCTCGGCGGCGCGGTAGCGGCCTCTGCCGCCACGGGGAGCCGAAATGGCGACGAAGTTGGTGGTGGTTGGCGGATCGATCACGGTCGTGGCGCGGCGGATCGCCACTTCGGGCGCGTGCGAGAAGTTGTCGCCGTACAGGCCCTCGGGCCGACTTTCGGCCGCGTTCGGGTCCGTGGCGAAGCGGATGCGGCGCTCGGCCCCGGCGATCAGGATGGGCGTGGGACGGCCGCGCTCCACGGTCCGCATGGGGATTCCGAAGGCGTCGCGCGCCTCCTTCAGCGCCGCGAGCGCGGGATGCTCGACGACCTGCCACTCGTCCTGGACGAAGACCGCGGTGCCGTACAGCGCGAAGAGCTCGGGGTCGGCGAAGTGGACATGCCACTCCGCGGCCGGGGGCCCGGGCTCGGACGAGGTCGCGGGCTCGGCCGCCGGGGCGTAGTCGTAGAAGCCGTCGCGAACGGCGAAGCCCGCGGCGCCGGCCGGCCGGACCAGCTCGGGCAGGGGCATCTCGACCCAGCGGCCGCACCGGACCGCCCCGCCGTGTTTAGCCCCGGGCGGGCACGAGATGCCGAAGAGCAACCGCTTGTTGTCATTCTTCGGCCTGGGCGGGTGGCGCTGCATCAGTCCCTGCGCTTTGTACCCATAGCTGTCGATGGGCTCCGGGCCCTCGCCTGCCGGCGCGTCAGGTGCCATCGCGGGCGCCCCATTCGAGGCCCATGGCCGCGATGGTTGGGGCCAGGTCGCGGGTGGGCACGGCGCCGGGACCGAAGGCCGTGCGGGCTGTCTCGAGCGTCCGATCGATGCTGGGCGTCCGAGTCGGTTCGCCGGTCCAGTAGACCAGCCGGTCGACGCCGGCCATCCCGGCCGCGAGGACCTGGGCCAGGTCCATCAGGCGCGGGTTGCCGCCGAAAGCGCCGCAGCCCCACCGGCCGGTGTGGATCGCGAGCCAAGCGCCCGATCCGGCGATCCGATCCGACTCCAGCCTGGCGGCGCGAAAGCCGGTGTATGCGGTGGCGATCGAGTATCCGATCTGGTCGAGCGTGTAGCGGCCGTGTCCGAAGGTGGGTGCGGCGATGGCGATCACGTTCGAGATGGTGGGCGGATCCAGGATTTCGACGGCCCGGCGGAGTGTCTCGTAGTCGGCACCGTGGAAGGGCCGGCCGTACAGGCCGTCGGGCCTGCCCTCGGCGGCGTTGCGGTCCGTGAGCAGGTGGATGCGGCGCTCGACTCCGGCCACGAGCACGGGCGTGGGCCGGCCCTGCTCCACGGTCCTAGCCATGTGACCCTCTGACAGCAATGCCTGCCTGAGGCCGGCGAGTGCCGGGTGCTCGGCGACCTGGAGCTCGTCCTGGGCCATCGCCGCGGAGCCGTAGTAGCCGAACAGCTCGGGGTCGGCAAAGTTGACGTGCCACTCGACTGTGGGGGCCGGCCCGGCGGGCGCGGCGGGAGTGGCGGGAGTGGCGGGAGCGGTGGGCGCGGCGCCGAGCGGCCGGTAGTCGTAGTAGCCGTCGCGGACTTCGACGAGGTCGGCCGCGCGGGCGGGCTCCGCCTCCGCTGGGAGCGGCATCTCCGCCCAGCGGCTGTACTCGAGCCGGCCGGAATGGACGGCGTCCTGCGGGCAGGCGAGGCTGAAGACGAAGAGCTTGCGCTCGTTCCGGAAGAACGGCGGGTGGCGGCGCATCAGCATCGCGGCGTCGTACTCGCGGCGCTCGATCGGTTGGTCCGGTCCTCTGCTCATGTCGTCCACGATGGCACGCTGCGCCGCCCGCGTGACACCTTGCCTGTCACGCCCCGCCGATCCCGGTGCGTCCGCGCGCCGAGGAGTCGGCTCAGGCGCCGCGTAAGTGCGGGGCAAGCGCCGCTCGCTACCGTGCGCGGGTGTTCGACTACACATGGGATCCCGACAAGGAGGCCGAGAATGTCCGCGAACACGGCATCTGGTTCCAAGAGGCTCGGACGGTTCTTCGCGGGAACCTTGCGGTGACCTGGTTCGACGAACTCCACTCGGCTGAGGAGCCGAGGTTCAAGACCATTGGGTACTCGGATCTCGGCCGGATCCTGGTGGTGGTAACCTCAGATGACGGGGCACAACCCCGGATCATTTCCGCATTGCGCGCCTCGAAGCGCGAACGTGATGCGTACCAACGACGACGGTAACCCCGACTTCGCCGACATCCTGGAATCCGGGAAGGTGGAGTACGGCAGGTATGCGAGCATGGAAGCCGACGGCTTCGGCATCGTCATCGACGGAGCGATCGAGTACTCGCTCCGGTTGATACCCTCCAACAAGATCCTGGGCCGCTTCGCGTCCACGCGCGAGGCATGGCCGGCGGTCCTCGCCGCCGTGGAGCGCGGGATGCCGGCCAAGTGCCTCGTCCTCGACTGGCACTGGGCGAATGGCAGGCGTGGACGGGTCAGTTCGGGTCGCATGCTCGTTTCCACCGCGCGGTCCGGGCTGGGCCTTGACGGGGCCCAGCCCAGGTTGCGGGCAGCCAGCTAGTCGCCACCAAGTTCGAGGACTCCAAGAAGCTCGTTGCACGGGTCAGATCGAGCGTTCTGCACGGCCCCTTGCTACATCGGGCACGCCGGCCCGCCGTTCGCGACGGGGCTCCTGTGCGGACCGATCTCGCCGGCCTTCCGCTACTCTCGGACCGTCCCAAGCGACAAAGGAGCGACATGGCACAAGTGCTGCTGTTCCACCACGCTCAGGGTCTGACGCCGGGGGTTCTCGCTTTCGCCGATGACCTGCGCGGGGCGGGGCACACGGTGCACACGCCGGACCTCTTCGACGGCCTGACCTTCGACACCGTCGACGAAGGCGTGGCGCACGCCAACGAGATCGGGTTCGGCGAGATCATCGAGCGCGGAGTTCGGGCCGCCGACGGCCTGCCCGCCGAGCTGGTCTACGCCGGCTTCTCGCTCGGGGTCTTGCCGGCGCAGAAGCTGGCTCAGACCCGCGCCGGCGCCCGAGGGGCGCTGTTCTTCCACTCATGCGCGCCGGTGTCGCAGTTCGGGGATTCGTGGCCGGAGGATGTGTCGGTGCAGATCCACTCGATGGACGCGGACCCGTTCTTCGTGGATGAGGGGGACATCGACGCGGCCCGCGCGCTCGTCGCGTCGGCCGCGCACGCGGAGCTCTTCCTCTACCCCGGAAACGGGCACCTGTTCGCCGACTCCAGCCTGCCGTCGTACGACGCCACGGCCGCGGCGGTGCTCCGCCGGCGCGTACTCGAGTTCCTGACAGCCGGCTAAGCGGCGAAGATGTAGCGGCGGCCGGATTGCTGCCAGTACGGTTCGAGCTCGCCGACGGTCGCCGGCGGGCGGATCGGCTGGCTCAGCGACTCGATGCGATTGGCGGTCGAGAGTACTTCGCAGGCCTGGCTGAGGCGAAGCTCGCCGCTCTGGAGCGCGGTCATCAGCACGAAGGGGCGCTCGCCCGACGGCGCGTCGAGCAGGCGCCAGACGATCCTGTCGTGCAAGGCGTCCGCCTTGCTGGCTCTGGTGTTGAAGAGGAACATCTGGAGACTCCGTTTCCTGGCTTCTGTCTCGTTCTTGAGGACACAAGTGAGACGCGCGCCGAGCGACCCATGGGGGCCTGTTCCGGCGGACGGAAGTACCACACGTGATAGCCAGGAATTACGGCCGCGACGCGTAACCGCTACGGCATCGGTTCGAGGACGAAGACCGGGATCTGCCGGTCCGTTTTCGCCTGGTAGCCCGCGTAATCCGGCCAGGCCGCGACCGCGCGCTCCCACCACAGGGCCTTCTCGTCGCCGCTGACCTCGCGCGCCAGGTAGTCGCGTTTGGCGGCGCCGTCCTGCAGCTCGACGTGCGGGTCCTTCTTGAGGTTGTAGTACCAGACCGGGTTCTGCGGGGCGCCGCCGAGCGATGCCACAACCGCGTAGATGCCGTCGTGCTCGACGCGCATCAGGGCTACCTTGCGCAGCTTGCCGCTGCTGGCGCCGACGGACGTCAGTACGACCACCGCTTTGCCGCGAAGCTCGCCGCCCTCGGCGCCGTTCGTGGCTTCGTACTGCTCCACCTGGTCGCGCGACCACTTGGAGGTTCCCGGTTCGTACTCCCCAGTGAGTGGCATTGCCGCGCCTCTAGTCCGTGTCTTCGGTCAGGGAGTCGTAGAAGCGGACGTAGTCGTCCGGGGTGCTGCTCTCGCGGAGCTCGATGGCCATGCGCGGGTGGATGTTGAGCTGGCCGGTCAGCATGTACGGGATCGAGTAGCCCCAGTCGAGCTCCTTGCGGAGCGGCACGAATAGCTCCTGCACGCACTCGAGCACGGGGCGGAGGTGGAACTTGGGGTTCTTGAGGAAGCCGAGCAGCAGCTCGGTCGGGCAGTTCCCCGCTCCACGGCCCAGGCCGGAGATCGTGGTGTCGAGCCAGGTCGCACCGGCCAGCATCGCCTCGATGGTGTTGGCATAGGCGAGCTGCTGGTTGTTGTGGGCGTGGATACCCACTTCCTTGCCCGCGGCGCGGGCCATCTTCACGAACTTGCCGGTCAGGTCGCGCACCTGCTCGGAGTAGAAGGAGCCGAAGCTGTCGACCACGTAAACGGCGTCGACCGGGCCGGCCATGACTACTTCCAGGGCGTCGAACAGCTCACGCTCCTGGACGGTCGAGAGGGCCATCAGGTTGAACGTGGTCTGGTAGCCCTTGTCGTGGGCATCCTTGATCATGTCGATCGCGGTTGGCACCTGGTGGACGTAGGCGGCGACACGAACGCACGACAGGACGCTCTGCTCGCGCGGCAGGATGTCGGTGTGGTAGTCCGTGCGATCGGCGTCGGCCATGACCGACAGCTTCACGGCGCTCGGGCCGGCCGCAGCCGCCTCGCCGACGATCCGGCGCAGATCGTCCTCGCTGCAGAACTTCCATGGACCGGCGGTCGACTCCGCGAAGATCTTGCGGTCCGCCTTGTAGCCGAGCTCCAGGTAGTCGATCCCGGCAGCCACGGCCGTCTCGTAGACGCGCTGCACGAATGGGTACTCGAAGCGGTGGTCGTTCATCAGGCCGCCGTCGCGGATCGTGCAGTCGAGGACCTTCAACTCCGGCCGGAAGGTCACCCACGAGTCGATGCGCCGCGCGCCGGTGTCGCCGCCCTGGGCAGTCAAGTGGACGCTCCTCAGTCGTTAGTCTGGGCTTCGCTGAGATTTGCCGGGCACAAGACTGCGGTGCGCGGCGCCGATAGTCAACGCCGGAATGGCCCGGCCGGCGGGCTATGCCTGGGCGATCACTCCGATCGAGACCCTGAAACCGGCGCGGCGTTGCAGCGGAGGCATCAGCGTTTCCTGGCCGATCGGCGCGTCTACCGGGAACCAGCGCACCCACTCCTTGTTGAAGGCGTTGAACTCGGTAGGGTCGCGCAACGACCAGTTGGCCCAGACCACCTTGTCCAGGGAGCTTCCCTCAGCCTCCAGCATTGCCTTCAGGTTGCGAAGACATTGACTGGATTGTTCCTTGATCCCTCCCCCGACGACCTTCTCGGTGACGGGGTCGACGGGCCCAACCGATGACACGTAGACCATGCCTCCGGCCCGGATCGCCCGCCCACGCAGGAGTGACGGATCGAGAGACTGAAGCTCCCCCCTCGTGAACCTCGACTTCCCCGTTCGGCTCCGGTCCGGGCGCAGCGGGTCTTCCGGCGGAATCCCGAATTCGCCGGGTGGAAGCTCGACAAAGGAATCCTTGAACTTCGGCATGAATGTGGGCCGAATCCCGGTTGGCTTCAGGACCCCTTCGACCCTGTCGTCGCTGACTCCGGTCTGCTCGAAGGCGAAGATGTCCTGGAAGAGGATCTCGTCTTCTTCGATGCCGTAGATCTCGGTGATGTTGACTACCTTGCGGGAGCCGTCCTTGAGCCGCGCGGTATGGACGATGAGGTCCACGGCCGAGGCGATCTGCTCGCGGATCGAACGCAGCGGCAGCTCGTAGCCGGCCATGAGGACCATGGTTTCGATCCGGGAGAGCATGTCCTTCGGCGTGTTCGCGTGGCCCGTCGACAGCGATCCATCGTGGCCGGAGTTCATGGCCTGGAGCATGTCGAGGGCCTCGCCGCCTCGGCACTCGCCGACGATGATCCGGTCGGGGCGCATGTGCAGGGCGTTGGCGACCAGCAGGCGGATTGGGACCTCGCCTTGTCCCTCGAGGTTCGCCGGCCGCGACTCGAGCGTGACGACGTGCTCCTGGCGGAGTTGAAGCTCGGCTGCGTCCTCCACGGTGACGATCCGTTCGTCGTTGGGGATGAACGACGACAGCACGTTGAGGAACGTCGTCTTGCCCGAGCCGGTGCCGCCCGACACGAAGATATTGAGACGGGCTTCCACGCAGGCGCGCAGGAATTCGAACATCTCCGCCGTCGCGGAGCCGAAACGGACTAGATCGGCAACCGTGTACGGGTTGGTTGAGAACTTCCGGACGGTGATCACGGGTCCGGTGAGTGAGAGTGGCGCAATGATGGCGTTGACTCGCGAACCATCGGGTAGGCGGGCGTCGACCCTGGGGCTGGACTCGTCGATGCGGCGGCCCATCGGAGCGATGATCCGATCGATGATGTGCCGGACGTGCTCGTCGTTCCGGAAGGTGACGTCGGTCAGTACGAGCTTGCCCTTGCGCTCGACGTAGACCTGAGACGGTCCGTTGACCATGACCTCGGTCACGGTTTCGTCGTGGAGAAGGGGCTCAATTGGTCCGAAGCCCGTGATCTCCGCGATGACGTCCTCGATCAGCCGTCTGCGCTCGTCCCGGTTGATGGTGAACCGGTTCTGGAAGAGGATCTGGTCGACGATGGCCTCGACCTTGGGGTGGACGTCGGTCTCGCCGGTCTGGTCGACCAGCGTATCCGAGGCGGCGATGACGCCGTCCAGGAGATGGAGCCTGACGGAGCTCAGGTACGCGTCGCGACCGCTGGTCAGCGAAGGCGTCGCGCTAGGCGTCTGGACCGGCGCCGTCGAGCCGGCAGCCCCCGCGCCGGCTTCCTGGTGTACCTTCTCGATCCTTTGAAGGAGGCTCATGGCCACCCTCAGTTGCGTGGCGGCACCATGCCGCCCGTAGCATTCTAGTACTGGAACGCTACTGTCGACCGTCAAAAAGTAACCCCGGAGGGAAAGTACCAGGCAACCTTCCAGGCATCGCCCGGGCGATGCCGATGATGGCGTCGGCGCAACCATCGCGCCAAACGGCTCTGTTGCCGGAATCGCGGGAACACCGATACTGCCGTGGGGTTCCATGGGGTCGCTGCCTTGGGTGGAAGGCTGGCTGGACCGCCTCCGGCCAGTGCGGCACCCGGTGACACCTGGACGATGAGCCTTTCCGCCGAGGCGACCTGGCAATCCTGAGATCGAATGAAGGCGTCGTTCCTGGCATGAGGTGTGGGAAATGGCTCATCCGCGTCGAACCCTCGGGAGTGCGACCCGCCTCGGCCTGGCATGCCTGCTCGCCGCCCTCGCGCTGGTCGGCTGCTGGAACGACTCGACCACGACATCGCAGATCGCTCGCGAGCTCCACACGGCCACGCTTCTCTCCGACGGTCGCGTCCTGATCGCCGGAGGATGGAATATGAATGTCCCGACGGTCGCGGCCTCAGCCGAGCTGTACGACCCCAAGACCGGCACCTTC
>PMKV01000117.1 GCA_003157875.1 Chloroflexota bacterium | reverse complement strand
GGCCATCTCGGCCTCGTCCTGCGACATCCCCTTCTCTCGCATCCTGGCCTGGGCCTCCATGACGCGCCGATAGTCGTTGGGGACGACACGGATGAACCGACTGACCGTGGTCCTCCAATCGGTGAGGAGCGCCCGGGCCCGTGGGCTGGCGGTGTACTCGGCGTGGCGCTCCAGGAGCCGCCGGATCTCGGCCACTTCGTCCGGGTCCGACAGCGGGAAGAGCTGGACCATCTCCTTGTTGCAGACGCGCTCGAAGCCGCCGCCGACGGCCCCGCCTTCGCCGCTCTCGTCCAGGACGTAGGCCACACCGCCGGACATGCCCGCGGCGAAGNNGTACTCGCAGCCGTGATCGCCGACACCCTCGACGACGGCGTTGACCCCGGAGTTGCGAACGGCGAAGCGCTCGCCGGCGATGCCGCGGATGTAGGCCTCGCCCGAGGTGCCACCGTAGAGGGCCACGTTGCCGGTGACGACGTTCTCTTCGGCGACGAACTTCGAGTCGCGCGGCGGGTAGAGGATGATCTTGCCGCCCGAGAGCCCCTTGCCGAGATAGTCGTTGGCGTCGCCCTCGAGAGTCAGGCTGACGCCCTTCGGGATGAAGGCGCCGAAGCTCTGCCCGGCCGAGCCGCGGAAGTGGAGGTTGATCGTGTCTTCGGGCAGGCCCTGCCCGCCGTAGCGGCGGGTGACCTCGGACCCGAGTGTGGTTCCGACGACGCGGTTGACGTTGCGAATCGCCAGTTCGGCGTCGATGCGCTCACCGCGTTCGAGCGCCGGCTTGCACAAGGGGATCAGGGTCGTGACGTCGAGCGAAACCTCGAGCTTGTGGTCCTGGCTGATCTGGCAGGTCCGGAGCGTCGACTTGGGCACCTGGGGCTGGAACAGGATGCGGCTGAAGTCGAGGTTGTGGGCCTTCCAGTGGTCGATCGCCCGGTGCATCTCGAGGCGCTCGGGGTGGCCGACCATCTCCTCGAAGGTCCGGAAGCCGAGCTGGGCCATGTACTCGCGAACTTCGGTGGCCACGTAGGTCATGAAGTTGACCACGTACTGCGGGTCGCCGGTGAAGCGCTTGCGCAGTTCCGGGTCCTGGGTCGCGATGCCGACCGGGCAGGTGTTGAGGTGGCAGGCGCGCATCATCACGCAGCCGAGCGTCACCAGCGGAGCCGTGGAGAAGCCGAACTCCTCGGCGCCGAGCAGGGCACCGATGACGACATCGCGGCCGGTCTTCATCTGTCCGTCGACCTCGACCGCGACGCGCGACCTCAGGTCGTTCATGAGCAGGACCTGGTTCGTCTCGGCGATGCCGAGTTCCCACGGCAGGCCGGCGTGCTTGATCGACGAGAGCGGCGAGGCGCCGGTCCCGCCGTCGTGGCCGCTGATCAGGATCACATCGGCGTGGGCCTTGGCGACGCCCGCGGCGATCGTCCCTACGCCGACTTCGGAGACCAGCTTGACGGAGATCCGGGCATCGGGGTTGGCGTTCTTGAGATCGTGGATCAGCTCGGCCAGGTCCTCGATGGAGTAGATGTCGTGATGCGGTGGCGGGCTGATGAGGCCCACACCGGGCGTCGAGTGGCGGACCTTGGCAATCCAGGGGTAGACCTTGTGCCCGGGGAGCTGGCCGCCTTCGCCGGGCTTNNGCCATCTTGATCTGGATCTCGCGAGCGCTGACCAGGTACTCGCTGGTGACGCCAAATCGGCCCGACGCGACCTGCTTGATGGCGCTCTTGAGCGAGTCGCCGTTGGGCATGGTCTCGAAGCGGGCCGGATCCTCGCCGCCCTCGCCGGTGTTCGACTTGGCGCCCAGGCGGTTCATGGCGATGGCCAGAGATTCGTGCGCCTCCCGCGAGATCGAGCCGTAGCTCATGGCTCCGGTCTTGAAGCGCTTGACGATCGACTCGATCGGCTCGACCTCGTCGATCGAGAGCGGATGGCGGTGGTTCGACTTGAAGTCCATCAATCCGCGCAGCGTGCACAGGCCGGCGGACTGGTCGTCGATCAGCTTGGAGTATTCCTTGAACGCCGGGTAGCTGCCGCTCCGGGTGGCGTGCTGGAGCGCGGCTATGGACAGCGGGTTGAAGAGGTGCTGCTCGCCCTCGACGCGGTACTGGATGTCGCCACCGACGCCGAGCTGCTTGTGGTAGATCGGCCGCTTGGGCGGATAGGCCCGATCCTGGCGCATCTTCACTTCGCGCGAGACGACGTCTATGCCGACGCCGCCGATCCGGGTTGGCGTGCCGGTGAAGTACTCGTCGATGAAGTCCGGGTTGAGCCCGACGGCCTCGAAGACCTGCGCGCCGTGGTAGCTCTGGATGGTGCTGATGCCCATCTTGGAGATGACCTTGACGACCCCCTTGGCGATCGCCTTGCGGTACTTCTTTTCGGCGATCTCGGCGGAGCCCGAAATCATGCCCAGACGGACCTGGTCGTGGACCGTCTCGAAGGCAAGATACGGGTTGACCGCGCTGGCGCCGTAGCCGAGGAGCATGGCGAAGTGATGGACTTCGCGCGGTTCGCCCGACTCCAGGACGAGGCCGGCCTGGGTTCGGGTGCCGGACCTGACCAGGTGGTGGTGAACCGCCGAGACGGCCAGCAGGGCCGGGATCGGGGCCATGGTGGCGTCGTGGCCGCGGTCCGAGAGGATGATGATGTTGTGGCCCTCGGCGATCGCCTCGGAGCAGCGGTCCCGGAGCTGCTCGATGGCCTTTCGCAGCCCGGATCCGCCGTCGGCCACGCTCCATAGCATCGGCAGCGTGATCGTCTTGAACCCGTGTGGGTCGGGTGTGCCCGACGCGTCATCGCAGGAGAGGTTGCGGATCTTCTCCAGTTCCTCGTTCGAGAGGACGGGCGAGGGCAATTCCAGCTGGTGGGCAGACCGCGGCTCCGGCTCCAGGAGGTTGCCCTCGGGGCCGATGGCCATCTCGGTGGCGNNCTTGAAGTACGAGTAGAGCAGCTGTGGCCGCTCCGACAGAACGGCCAGCGCGACGTCGTTGCCCATGGAGCCGACCGGCTCGGTGCCGGTCACGGCCATCGGGTTGATGATCATGCGCACGTCCTCGGCGGTGTAGCCGAAGGCTTCCTGGCGGCGCAGGACCGTCTCGTGATCGGGCTCGATGACGCGCGGCGGTGGCGGCAGCTCGGTCAGCTTGACCAACCATTCGCCGACCCATTCGTGGTAGGGATGCTCGGTGGTGACGCGCCGCTTCAACTCGTCGTCCGAGATGATGCGCTGCTCGGCGGTGTCGACCAGGAACATGCGACCCGGCTGCAGGCGTCCCTTGGCCAGAACCTGGTCCGGCGCGATGTCCAGGACGCCCGCTTCCGAGGCCATGACTACGCGGCCGTCGGCCGTGACCCAGTAGCGGGCGGGGCGGAGTCCGTTGCGGTCGAGCGTGGCACCGACGCGGATACCGTCGGTGAAGGCGATCGAGGCAGGGCCGTCCCACGGCTCCATCAGGCAGGCGTGGAACTCGTAGAAGGCCTTCTTCTCCTGCGCCATCGACTCGTGGTGCTGCCAGGGCTCGGGCACCATCATCATCAGTGCGTGGGCCAGCGAGCGGCCGGACAGGTAGAGCAGCTCCAGGACGTTGTCGAGGATTGCCGAGTCCGAGCCTTCGATGTCGATGGCCGGCAGAGCCTTCGTCAGTTCGTCGCCGAAGACCTTCGAGCTGAACTGCGACTGGCGGGCGTGCATCCAGTTGACGTTGCCGCGGAGGGTGTTGATCTCGCCGTTGTG
>PMKV01000148.1:804-6570 GCA_003157875.1 Chloroflexota bacterium | reverse complement strand
TCCACACATCCTGACGTTAGCTCCTGCACGGTTATCATTCGCGGCTCGATCGGGCAGCTATCAAAGCAGGCAGGATGACGAGAGGTGTCGCGGTTCCGCATCCCTCACGCCGATCCGCCCAGCTGGGACGCGATGCCAATGGCATAGTCCTGGACGCACGGAGTGTCGACATTCAGCTGGAGGCTCGCGCGAATCGTCGCCTTCGACAGAGAGGGAGAGATTGAACGTTCTTGTCACGTCGATCGTCTTATTCCGGCGTGAATAAGCGCGAGGAAGTGGTTGGTTACGATGGGACGAGGAGCTGTTCGTGTGGCGGCAGCCGGTTCGATCCTAAGGTACCCTAGGGAACGGAGACCATTGCGCGAGCCTGGTCGCGGAACTGAGAGGGACATTACGACCGCGGATGACGAGCGGGTCGACGCGTTTGCCGAATGGGCGCGGCAGAGAATGCCCGGGTCCTACCGTTTGGCCGTCGCGATCTTGCGAGACGAGGCCTTGGCACAAGATGCCATTCAGGATGCTGTGCTGCGGGGCTGGGTAGGGTGGCCGCGGCTGCGCGATCGGAGCCGGCTCAACGCCTGGCTCGATCGGATTGTCGTCCAATGCTGCCGAGACCGCCTCCGAAAGTCGGCCAGACATTCGCGGGTGGTCAGGGAACTCAATCTCGCCAGCGGGGAACCGCGTCCCGACCCGAGGGTGGATGCGCTTAGACGGGCGATGTTGCGTCTCTCACCGGACCATCGAATCGTGGTGGTCCTCCGTTACTTCGACGATCTTTCGATCCAAGAAATCGCTCGGCGTTTAGGACGCCGCGAGGGAACGATCAAGTCACGTCTCCACTACGCCTTGCGAGCCCTGCGAGCAGCCTACGATGCGGCTGACCGAGGAAAGTAGGACGACATGCCAGACGATGCATTCGATCGCGATCTGCGGCTCGCCGCTCGCGACTTTGCCAGCGTGGAGCCACCGGCCGCCCTCGAACAATGGCTCTCCGATTTGCCGGCCAGGCAACCGAGATCAGGAGGATCGCTTAGGGCGCTCGTCCGGATTCTCGCTGCAGCTACCGCTGTGATGCTGGTCTTTGCCCTCGGGTTCACGGTGTATTGGACTCACTCCGGGTCAGCGGCCAGTCAGTCGGGAGAACCTCTCACGATTGTCACTGAGCCTCCTTCCTTTCATTACACCGGGTGCCAGCTTGCCAGGCTAGAGCCGGTTCGGATGGAGCGAGCGGCATCGGAGATCGTCTTTGGCTCCGTGCAGACCGGCGACCCGGTAGCTGTTACGTGGCCGTATGGGACGACAGGCTGGCTCATCAACGGGAAGGCCGAGTTGCTCGCCCCTGACGGAACCTTGATCTCGACCGAAGGACAAACGCTCGACGATCTCGGCGGCGGCTTAGGATTGGACAATCGGTTCCATGTCTGCCAGATCGGGACACACGTCTATCTACACTGATCCGGACAAGACGGCGCCGGTGCTGACGGGTCGAAACACGGTCGCACCGGCGCAAGTCTCGGATTGAACCGCCCTGGGAATCGTGGAGACTCCCGGAATTGGAATCAGGCGGCATGCGCCTCTTCTAGTTGGCGATAGTAGGCCTCCTCGAACTCGGCCGGCGGGATATCGCCGCAGGTGCCGTGAAGCCGCTCGGTGTTGTACCAGTGAACCCATGCCGCGGTTGCGAGCTCGAGCTCCCCGAGCGTTCTCCAGCGTTTCCGCCGGCGGATGAGCTCGGCCTTGTAGAGGGCGTTGACCGACTCGGCGAGGGCGTTGTCGTAGCTGTCGCCCTTGGATCCGACGCTGTTGACGGCCTTGGCCTCGTCGAGGCGCTCGGTGTAGCGAATGGCGAGGTATTGAACCCCGCGATCGGAATGATGGACGAGCCCCGGCAGCTCCTTTCCTCGGAAGGCGAGCGCCATCTCGAGGGCGTCGAGCGCGAGATCGGTCCGGAGATTCGCCGACGTCCGCCAGCCGACGATCCGTCGGGAGAAGGCGTCGGTGATGAAGGCGGTGTAGGCGAAGCCGGCCTCGGTCCAGACATAGGTGAGATCGGCGAGCCAGAGCCGATTTGGTGCCGATGCGGTGAAGCTGCGCTCGACGAGATCGGCCGGTCGAGCGGCCTGATCGTCCGGTCTAGTCGTCCGAATGGACTTCTCCCGCGTGACGCCAGCCAGGGCCACGGCCTTCATGAGGCGGGCGACCTGGTCGCGGCCGGCGTCGAGGCCCAGGCGGTGCAGCGCCTTCCAGACCTTGCGGGCCCCATAGACCCCGAAGTTGGCCCGGTGGACGCGGATGATCACGTCTTTGAGCATCGAGTCCGACACGCTGCGCGCGGATGGTGGCCGGCTGCGAGCGGCGTAGTAGGAGGATGGGGCGACAGCTTCGTGGCAAATGCGCAAGTTCCATTCGCCGTTCTAACCAGTCACTAGAGACGCCCCGTAGACGGACTGGACACGCGTGTAGGGTTCAAGGTAGGTGATGCAGGTGAAGAAGTTGCAGCCGGAACCTCCCACGACTGAACCGAAGATGAAAGCGTTGCCGTTGGTTGCGTATACAGGGCCGCCCGAATCACCGGGCATGCCCGTGTGAGGCCCCGCCAACTGCACGAGACCGCTAGTTGTGTTGCCGTTGCTGAACGTTTCGGTCAGGTTGTCCGCGGTCTCGGTGTAGTCGCAGTTGTTGCCGCTGGCCCAGCCGCTCAGACAGTAGGGAGATGAGCCGACGAGGCTCTGGACGTACCCTTTTACCCATTGGTGGCTGCTGTAGCCCGTGTAGATGGCGCCCTCGTAGGTCGAACCGCCTATCAACTCAACGTCGGTGTCGGGGTAGCCATTCCTTGAAATGATTGTTCCCCAGTTCCAGCCGGTGTTGCCAACCACGGAGTCCCCTGGGTTGAAGCAATGGCCAGCGGTGACCATATATGTCGTGGACCCGACCCGTACTGGGTACCCCGCAGTGCACCAAGGGGTTGGATAGGGACGGTCCAATGTGGCACCACCCCAATGGGGAGGGTTGTCATTGTCACGGTTGTACGACGACACATCACCGTATGTGTAGGTGACTTCGCCCGGGTGCTCGGCCATGAACCCGGCGAACAGAGATGCCCGAGCGTTGCTGCGAATGGTGAACTGGTCCTGGCTGATGTCATAGCCCGAGACGATGGCCTGTTTGCCTACGAGGCCAGCATGCAGGGCCTCCACTTCCGATTCCATAGATGCTATAGAACTGCTGTCGAAAGCGGACCGACGAACCGTAACAGTTGCAGCCACTGAGGCGGCGTCTGTGGCAGTGAAGCTCGCCGCGACAGGGCTGGGCATCACGACCACAATCTGCCGTGTCACCTGATCACGGTATGCTCCGAGGCCTCCGCGCGCTTTGGCGAGACCGTTGGCCTTGTAGAGGGCCGGATCAGCAACGTATAGCGGAGAGCTGCCCGGAGTGCTGATGATGGTGGGTGTGGCGGTCTGGGAGTCTGCGGCTAGGGCCGGACCGGGCAGGGATCCTGCCAGTACGGCGACGCCGATCAAGCTCGCTAGGGCTACCAGTTTCGGCGATCGTCCGAACATCGAATCCTCCATTGAAGGTGGCTTCGCCGTCGCCTGGAACCAACATTGATGAAGACGAAGCAGTGATCTCGCAGCCGGCGAGTCTCGGGTTGCGCGCGGCAAGGCGGCCGCAGCAGCCTTGCCGCGTGGCTTCCCATTCGTCGGTCTCAGTCACGCGCAGGGCGTGTCGCGCTCACTCGGAAACCATCGGATGGCTAGCCCCTCCGAGCCTCCTCTGCCACCTCCCTACCACCTGGCGTGAAACGCCAGTGAGCGCCGACTTGGGAGTTCGCTGGGTCCAATGGATTGTGACTCGTCGGTTGTCGTGGGTCAACGGTATAGATCCCGCCGAATCTGGCCATCCGGACCCAGTCGACGGTTCCTACTGGTATCCGCCCGGTGGCCGCATCGAAGCCGGGGAGTCGCCAGAAAGGGCAGCACGCCGCGAGCTCGATCCGATGGACGAGCAGGACCGGAGCCGCTGGGATGGCGCCGAGATCGCGCAAGGGATCCAACTCGTGGACGGCGCCCTCGACCGCGGGGTCGCCGGGCCCATACCTGCTCCAGGCGGCCATTCGCGGCCGTCCACGACCGGTCGCCGAGCGCCGATGTGACCGACTGGGCTCGGATCGAGCGCCTATACGACCTACTCGCGTTGATCTCCGACAACCCTGTCGTCGCTCTCAACCGCGTCGTGGCGGTCGCCATGGCGCACGGCCCCGCCCCCGGGCTCGAACTGCTCGCGACGCTCGAGGCTGACAGGCGAGTCGATGAGGACCACCGGTTCTACGCCGTTCGCGCGCATCTGCTCGAGATGCTCGGCCGGATGGATGCCGCGCGCGAGGCGTATGAGGGCGCCGCCGCTCGCACCGACAACCTGGCTCAGCAGCGCTATCTGCGAGCGCGAGCCGCGCGTCTCTAGATGCCGTCTGAGAAGGCGGCGTCGGCGGCGAGGAACACCCTGACTCCGGCGCCTGCCATCGAGTCGAGATCGAGATCTACGGTCGCCTGGACGCCGCGGAACATCGCATCGCTTGGTGGGAGCGCGCGGATCAGGGGAGCTAGGGCGGCTTGTCCGGGTGAGTGCCGGCGATCCGGCGTTCAGATTGACAGTCGGAAGCTCAGGTCGACATTGCCTGACCTGGCCAGGGCCCAGCGCTATGCCGCTCGGGCGATTACCTGGCCAACCTGCTCCCGGGTCGCTCCCAGCCCCAACAGTGACTTGACGAGAAGATCGACCGAGACGGACGCGTCCGCCGCCTCCATCTTGGCGAATCGCGACTGGCTTGACCCGAGGCGCTTCGCGGTCTGGGCCTGCGTCCACCCTTGCTGCACGCGCACGTCACGCAGGAAACGGGCGAGGGCGAGTTTGAGCTCGACAAACGCCGCCTCCTCCGGGGTGAGTTCAAGGAAGTCTTCGGCGTTCCCGACGCGCCAGCCGGCACCTTCGAGGCGATCCTTCTTGGTCTTGTCCATCTCAGTTCACTCCCTTCCGCCGACGATCTCGTCGTACCGACGGAGTCGCCGTTGGCACGCTTCGATCACGTCGCTGGGCGTCGCCTGCGTCTTCTTCTTGAACACTTCCGCGATCACGATCGCGTCGTCATCGATCCGATAGACGACCCGCCATGTGGAGTCCTCGTCCACAATTCGTAGTTCGTGGCACCGCTTGCCGATCGAGGGCATGGGTCGTGAGACAGGCATCCCCAGCGACTCGCCCTGCTGCATCCGCCGGAGCAGCACGCCAGTCTCGATGCGTGCCTGTTGAGTCAGTGGAGGGGTTCTCACCTCGCCGTGGAGCCAGACCAGAGGCTTGTCGCCTTCGCTCACGGGAGCCAGTATATGTCCGATCCGACATAGTCGTCAATCGTCGAGCGCGCCGCTTGTGACTCAGCGCGTTTGCCGACGTCCCAATTTCCACCCCGCTGACACCAGGCCCCCACGTCGCGCAACGACACCATAGGATCTACTCCTTAGAAGCTCGCCAGGGAAGCGTGGCAGACGCCAGTGACAGGACGAATCTCACAGAACTAGCGCGGGGCCGATAGAACCAGCGCGGGGCCGTGGGCATCTGAAAGTCGTCAGTTTGGTCGTGGCGGGCATCTGACAATCCTGACCGACAGACTGGGCATCTGCCACTTCGGCCGTCACAGGCGGGCCACTCAGGAAATCGCGGCGTTTGGCGGCTCGGGTTCGGGGACCTACTGGAAAGAGTGGCGCG
>PMKV01000148.1:0-750 GCA_003157875.1 Chloroflexota bacterium | reverse complement strand
TGCCCACGACGAGACTCAGGATTATACGCCTCTGCCCTGACGCCTTCGCCGTCGGTCCATCAGCCGATCGGGCCTACGAGGGAACCATTGGGTGACCACGGATCCGGCCGAAGGGGCGAAGAGGTTTGACCCCCACGCGGTGATCTTGGCCTGCTCTCAGAGAGCGACGGGATCACTGCCGGGGTTGGAGTTCCTGGCGCCAGACTGGAGGGTTTGGGCGTTAGCCTTGTCTACGGGCCGCGATTGTGCCACGACGCTTGCTGGGCATGATGCGAGACGGCTCGAGTCTCCGGTATTCGATCTCATCGGAGCTCGCGAACCTTGCATCGCCCATCACGTCCGCTCGACGCTTGAGTCGATCATGGATTCCAAGGAACGCCTGTCGCTTGATCGACTCCGCATCCAGAACGACACCAACATAGGTGTCCAAGAACTCGTCCAGCACCTGGCGAGCAAGGCCGTTCGGGGTTGTACCGAGCTTCCCTGCGGCCTGATCTAGGCGGACCTTGAGCGAGTCTTCATTTCCCAGATAGATGTTCAACTGTGGCATGACCCTATTCTGTACATCCGGGTCTAGAAGTCAATAGGCAACAATAGAATNNTGGCCATATGCTCGATGACGACTGCCCGCGCATCCGCAAGCTTCCGCATCGTGCTGGCAAAGATCTGGAGCTCTTGAGACTGGGGCATGACGCGGAACCACGTCTCTTCCTCTCGGCCAGAGCCTGCACGACCGGTATAGGACTGGCC
>PMKV01000150.1 GCA_003157875.1 Chloroflexota bacterium | reverse complement strand
CGTCGGCGAGCAGCACCACCGCGGATTCCGATGGCATGCCGGCCGGTGGCTTGACTACGACCGAGGTCCCGCCGGCGGGATCGTATATTTCGATGGTACCGAGCTCGCCGACGCCGTCGCCGTCGCCGCCCGCCACGAGGACGCGGCCGTCTTTCAGCAGCAGGGCCTCCTCACCGCTACGCGGCTCGGCAAGCGAACCGTTGGGGCTGAACTTGCCGGTCCTCGGATCGTAGATCTCCACGCTCGCCGTGACGGGTACAAGGCACGTCATCTCGCACTTGCCCGTGAATGGAACGCTACCGCCCATGATCAGGACACGGCCATCACCGAGACGAACCTCGGCCTGGCCTGCGCGAGCAACAGTCATGGCCGGGCCGGGCGTCAACGTGGCCGGCGCCATCGGGCGCGGGCTGGCCTTTGGGCTGGGGGTTGGACTGGCCGTCGGGCTGATGGTCGGAATCGGTGACGGCGTCGCCGGCCCGGCGCGGCTCGCGACGACCGTCGGGCTGGGGGTAGCCGTGCTCCCGCAGGCAACCACGACCAGCAGCAGGCACAAGATCGAGCCCATTCGGGCCAGACGTCCGGTTCGCACCCTCTCCTCCCAGATCGCCTATATCGGTCCCATCATGACTCCCCATCCACCGCTCTTGTTGTGTGGCTCGGCTCAGCTGACCTTGTGCATAGCCGCGGCGTAGGACGTGATCGCGGCCTGGTTCATGCCCGACCCGACCATCGCGTACATGACTTTGGGGTTGGAGGTGTGGACCGTGACCGACCAAAGCCCGCTGGACCCGTCCAGCTCCCCGGTAAGGGGTCCGAACGCGGTGTTGCCCACTATGGGCGACCAGTACCCGGTGCAGGGGTTCGGGCTCATGGAACAGAAGCTGCCTTCGTAAACGTCGACCGTGTTACCAGCCGCGTTCTTGTACTGAACCACCACGCCGCCCTTGGCGTAGTCCACCTGACCCGCCACCACGCCCCAGCCCGACGGGAGGACAGCGCAGTACAAGTCGAAGCTCAGGTGCGACACCTGGTCCGCGAACCACTGCTTCATCGTGGCGCTTCCTGTGCACGGCACGGCAGCAGCCGGCAGCGTCGGCGCGGTGGTCGGTGTCGGAGATGCCGTTGGCGCGAGGGTGGGCGTCGGCGTCTCTGTAGGCGTTTGGATGGGCGTCGGCGTGGGCGTGGACGTGGCCGTCGGCGTGGCTGTAGGCGTTGCGATGGGCGTCGGCTGAGCGGGCGCCGGTGTGTGAGTGGAGCCCTGACACGCTCCGAAGACGAGGCTCATGGCCAAAGCCGCTCCCAGCAGGCCGGCTCTGCCCAGCGATCGCGAGACCATCTTGGTTCCCCTTCCTCATTTGTCGCTTCAATCGAGAAGCGATGTTGGTTTCGGTGCCCGCTGCTGCAGGCGATCTCCTTTGGGGCGCGGGTCCTGAGAAGACCCTAGAGAGGCTCTCGGCCGAGGTCAATCACGTATACGACAGCGGGAGAGTCGGGCGGCCTCCTCTGCGCTCACTGGTGCGGAGTTCTGGCGGCCGTTCGGCTGCCCTAGACCGGTTGTGCGCCAGATGCACACACCCGACCGATGGCACTCCTGCATATGTCGAACCAGTCGATTCCTTGCGTCCGATGCGAGGAAACGACTCATATCGGCCCAACGGGCGCCTCCAAAGTCCGTTGGCCGGTCAGGGCCGGCACGCTGAACGCCGAAACCACCCATATCACAGCCCTCGGATCGAGTTCGCTATCGTTGTGTGCGTCTGATGCAAGTGGGCGAGCCTGACCGATGCCGATTGCCGGTTTCGTGCACCTACCGCGAGGGGGCGACAACAGCGCCCGCGATTGAAGGCCTCCGTTGGCCCGCGACCCGCCCGAACCTGCTCAGCGACCCCCCGGAGATCGCCAGGAGGCAACAGTTCGGCCGCCCCGGGCGAACCCGAAGCGGCCGATCAATCTGCTACGAACCGAGGGTCGCTATTCCCAGCGGAAGAAGCGGGTGGAGATTCCCAGGCAGACGACCAGCCAGACCGCGAGGATCGCGAAGTCCGTGGTCAGCGGCACGATCTGGGTTCCGTTGACCATCGTCTGACGCAAGGCATCCGCGAGGTATGTCAGCGGCATCGCTCGACCGACCGTCTGAAGGAAGCCCGGCAGGAAGTCGAACTGGAAGAAGATGCCCGACAGGAACATCATCGGCATCTGTACGACCTGGACTACGCCGGTGGCCTGCTCTTCGGTCTTGAGGAACGAGGCCAGCATGAAGCCGATGGCCAGGAACGCCCCGGCCCCGAGCAGCACGAAGGCGCCGGCCGCCAGGACGTTACCCACGACCTGAACGCCGAAGAAGACCATGCCGATCCCGATTATCAGGACCGCATCCACGATCGCCACGAGCAGGCGCAGGAGCACGTTACTGCCGACAAGCTTCCAGCGGGACAGGGGCGTTGCGCCGATGCGCTTGAGGATGCCCTTCTCTCGCTGCTGAACCAGCGGAATCGCCGCGAAGACACCCAGCTGCATCAGGGCCATGGCAAGGATGCTCGGCACCAGGTACGCGACCGCGCCGATGTTGTTCGACGTCAGCGTCTGCGGTGAAATGCTCACGACCTCAGAGCCGCCGGCGATGGTCAGGTTGGCCCCGTTCTGCACCTGCGTCACCGCACCCACGACGATTTGATCGACCTGGGTCTTGGACGGATCGATGTAGTACTGGATCACGGCAGCGTGGGCCTGCTTGCTTGTCAAACCGGCGCCGAAGTCCTTGGGGATGACGATGATCGCGGAGACGTCGCCGTGCTGCATCGCCGCCTGCTCCTGCTCGAGCGTCCCGTACTGGAGCGTGAGTATCTGGACGCTCGAGAACGCCTGCCGCATCCCCGCCGAGGCCCCCGATGCGTCCTGATCGACGAAGCCGACGCTGATCCTGGTATCGCCGCCGCTGCCGCCGAAGATCCAGCCGAAGAGAAACACGAACATGATCGGGAAGAAGATGGTCCAGAAGAGGGCCGCTCGATCCCGGGTGAGGCTCTTGATGTTGGCGACCGTGAGGCCGAGGAGTGTCTTCATCGTTCGGCTCCTAGTCGCGCAGGGCTCGACCGGTCAGGTCGAGGAATACGTCTTCGAGGGTTGCCTGGCGGATGCCCAGGTTGTGCGGCTCGACGCTCAGGCCGTCGGCCATCGAGAGCAGAGCGCCGATCGTGTCCGGGATGTCCTTGGAATACAACACGGTCTGCCCGTCCTCCACAGCGGCCCGGGTCACGCCTCCAAGCTTGGCCAGCCCATCGGCCGGTAGCTTCGGGTTCGAGTCGAAGAAGACCGCGCGTTCCTTGAAGCGGCGGCCGATCAGATCGGGGACGGCGCCCATCTCCAGGATGTGGCCGTGGTCCATGATGGCCACGCGGTCGCACAGCTCGGCCGCTTCCTCCATGTAGTGGGTCGTGAGCATCACTGTCTTGCCCTTCGCCTGGAGGCCCTTGAT
The DNA here is from genome assembly GCA_003157875.1 of Chloroflexota bacterium. Taxonomy (GTDB): domain Bacteria; phylum Chloroflexota; class Limnocylindria; order Limnocylindrales; family CSP1-4; genus Fen-1039. The sequence continues at coordinate 9,931 of PMKV01000150.1, read as the reverse complement.
CAGGTCCCACAGCGAGCGGCGCGCCTGCGGGTCCAGCCCCGTGGTCGGCTCGTCGAGGAAGACGAGCTCCGGGTCGTTGACCAGGGCGAGGGCGATCGAGAGGCGTTGTTGCTGGCCGCCCGACAGGTTCATCGACCGCGCCTTCGCCCGCTCGCCCAGGTCGACGGCGTCGATCAGCTGCTTGGTGGGCACGCGATGCTTGAAGAAGCTGCCGAAGAGATCCAGCAACTCGGTGACGGTCAGGCGCGGGTAGAGCGAGACGCTCTGCAGCTGGACGCCGATGCGTTCCTTGATCGGCTGGGGATGCTTGCAGACATCGAGACCGAGGACCTCGACGGTGCCCGAATCGGGCGGACGCAGGCCTTCGAGGACCTCGATCGTGGTTGTCTTGCCGGCGCCGTTTGGGCCGAGCATTCCGAAGACCTCGCCGCGCCCGACCTCGAAGCTCACTCCGTCGACGGCCTTGACGTCGCCGTAGTACTTCTTGAGGTCGGCGACGCGAATGACGGCCTCGCCGCTTTGAGTCATCTCACTCCCTGACTTCCTGCGCCGATCACCTTGGGTACCGGCTAGATCGATCGCAATTGTGGCGTCCCGACCAGCGAGCAGTCGTCCGCCCTGCGAATGATCGCCCTTCGGCCACGCGGACGATCGGTTGGCATCGAGCTGCGCGCCGGATGCTACACGGGTCCGTCCAGAAGCATGTCCGACGATCGCGGGCCGAGCAACGCGAAACCCAGCCGATCGTACAAGCGGATGGCGCGGGCATTGTCGGCATAGACCCCGAGGTAGATGAGGTCCACGTCACTCGCAATCGAGTCGCGGGCCAGAGCCAGCGTGATCGCCTTGGCGAATCCGCGACCGCGCCATTCGGGACGAGTTCCGATGGACGAGATGTAGCTGGCGCCGTCGAAGGTGTACCGCTCCCCGGTGGCCACGGGCTCGCCGTCGACGCGGATCAGATAAGCGTGGAAGTAGGACTGCTGCGTGGTCAGGCTGATCTCCGCGGCGAGACTGCCGCGGCGGGCCGCGGGGATGCGGAACGATTCGCCGATCACCAGCGCCAGGGATTCGGCCAGGGCTGGACGATCGGCCTCGGACGGGTTGTTCCAGCGCTCCAGCACGGCACCGGCGGGCAGCGGCGCTTCGCGAATCGCGGCCGGGTCGCTCAAGAGGATCATGTCGTACCCGCCGCCCTGATCCGCGAACCCATTGGCTGCCAGGCGGGCGACGAGGTCCGGCGGCGTGCTCAACCCCGGGATCGCCCAGATGTAGGGCTTGCGGTCGAGCGCGGCGAAGAGCTCCAGCGCTATATGCAGCCGGGCATCGAACTCTCGCGGATCGCCGGGCCAGCGCACGGCCGTCAGCCGGTTGAAGAACGGCTCTGTCTCGGTTGCCGAGAAGAGCATCACCGAGTCCCCAAAGTCGTGCCAGCCACGGCCGGGGATCGATATGGCTCGGGCGGGATGGACTTCGAGCGAACGCAGAGTCTCGGGGCTGAGGCCGAACCAGGGATCGGGGCCGCTGGGCAGTGGCATGACGCCAGCGTACGGGATCGCGGAGTGGGCGTGGCGGCTCAACGGCGCGTGTACCTACCCGATTCGGGTATATATGGGCGAGCGACTAATATATCTTGGCGCCTCCGGACTCGCCGCCCCTGCGACGTCGGCGGGTGGCGTCGTAGATCGGGAGTGAAATGCGCGCGCTGGCCCGTCGGATCGGTCTGGGCATAGCGGCTCGGGGCGACATCTCCGACACGATCGACTGGACGCGGCGAGCCCGCGACGCCGGCCTCGATTCCATATGGATCCACGACTCGTATTTCGAGCGCGATGCCATCACCTACGGCTCCGCGATCGCGGGGGCACTCGCCAACGACCCGGACAGCTCGTTCCGGCTTGCCCTCGGCGCGGTCAATCCGTACACGCGCCATCCGGTGGTTCTGGCGATGACCGGCTCGGCCCTCGACGAGCTGCTGCCGGAACGCATCGTCATGGGGCTCGGCACGGGACTGCCGCTCCGTCTGGGGCAGATGGGCATCCCCTACTCCCCGGCCGAGGCCGTCGGCCGCGTCAGCTCCGCCATGGATCAGGTCCGGGCCCTGTGGGCCGGCGAACGGCTGCCGTCCGCGACGCCCGGCCTGCCGCCGATCGTTCCGATGTTCCCGCCGGTTCATCGCATCCCGCTCTTCATCGCCGCGTACCGCAAGGACTTCGTGGAGCTGGCCGGGCAGAAGGCCGACGGCTACCTGGCCCGACCATGCGAATCGATCGCGTCGCTGCGCGGCATCCTGGAGCGGCTGCGCGCCTCGGCGGTCGCCGCCGGCCGCGACCCGCGCGACGTGGAGACCGCCGCATATCTGCTGTCGCTCGTCGACAAGACCCGCCGCGAGGCCCTCAACCGGGCCAAGCGCGAGCCTTTCGTGATCTACATGATGTCGGTCCTGGGTGACGTCTCGCTCCGGCGGGCCGGCTTTCCCGCTGAGATGCGCGACCGGATCGCGGCGGCCTGGCGGGCCGAGGACTACCACGGGGCCGGCAAGCTCATCCCCGACGAACTGTTGGACGCGTTCATGCTCTGCGGAACCCGCGAGGATGTCGCGGCGAGGGCCATGGCATTCCACGTCGAAACGGGGCTGGACCTGCCACTTCTGCAGCCGGTCGTCCAGGATGAGACGCAGACGATCGAACTGATCGAGGCCGCGAAGCTGTACGCCGCTCTGCCGGAACGGGTCGCCGGGGGCGATGCCGTGGCCGCCTCGTCGTCCGGCCTAGCCGGCACGTCGTCCCGCGCGCCCGGAGGGCTGCTCACCGACTCCGACGCCGGGACCGGTGAGGTCGGCCTGGCCGACGACCGCAGGCTCGGTCTGTTCGATCGGGGGCGACGCCGGCTCGCGGCCGCGTATGAAATCCTCCGCCCGTTCGCCTACACCGCGTCGGCCATCCCGGTCCTCGCCGGCGGAGCGCTCGCGGTCGTGGACTCGCGCTTCTCCTGGTTGCCGTTCCTGGCGGCCCTGGCCGGCGGGATGCTGCTCCACTCCGGCACCAACGTCATCAACGAGGTCTACGACGTCCGCAAGGGCATCGACACGATCACCTCGCCTCGCATGAGCCACGCCGTCCTCAAGGGCCGAGTCAGCGAGAAGGGCGCCTATGCCTTCGCCATCGGCCTCTTCGTCGCCGCGATCATCGTGGGCGTCTACCTGACCTGGCTCCGCGGCCCGGCCATCATCGGCTTCGGTCTGCTCGGCCTGGTCGCCGGCTACACCTACACGGCGCCGCCGTTCCAGTACAAGTACCGAGCCATGGGCGTGCCGGTCGTCTTCCTGCTCATGGGCCCGATCATGGTCGGCGGCTCGTACTTCGCCATCACCGCGACCTGGGATGTGCGGGCGCTCGTCCTGTCCGTGCCCGTCGGATTGCTCGTTGCCGCGATCCTGCACGGCAACGAATGGCGTGACATCAGCGAGGACACGCGGGCAGGCATCGTGACCCTCTCGAGTCGCCTCGGGCGCGACTGGGCCCACTACGGCTATCTTGCGCTCGTGATCGGAGCCTACGTGACACTCGGCATAGCGGTGACCCTGCGTTGGTTGCCGCCGACGACCGCGGTTGCCCTATTCTCACTGCCATTCCTGGCCCAGGTGATCCGCTCGGCCGAACTGGGCGCGACCGGCCAGGCTCGGGCCATCGCCATGATCGACTTCCAGACCGCTCGACTCCACTTCGCCTTCGGGTCGTTGCTGGTGGTGGGCTTGCTGCTGGCCAGGCTTCTGCCGTGACTGCGGACCGATCGCCGGGCCCAAGTCGGACCCTCGACGCCGCCTTCGCACTGGGGCTGGCGGCTGCCGTCCCGGCGTTTGCGGCCACCTTCCGCGGTCCGCGGAATCGGTTCTGGAGTCGGATGACCGCCACGGGCGTGGTGCTCGGCGGCCTGGCGTTGGTCGCGAACCCCCGCCTTCGCCACACGCGCATCGGTGTTCGGGAAGTGGCGATGGGAGCCGCCTCGGCCGCGGTGCTTTACGGAACCTTCAGCCTGGGCGACCGTTTCGCACGACGTTTCGTGCCCGGCGGCGACGCCCAGATCCGCGACATCTACTCGCTGCGCGAGCTGGCGCCGCGTTCGGAGACGGCGGCGCGGCTGGTCACGATCATCGGCCCGGCCGAGGAGCTGTTCTGGCGCGGACTGGTTCAGGAGGCGCTCATGCGTCGCCACGGCCGCTGGACCGGCGCGGCCGTGGCGGCGGTTGCGTACTCCGCCGTGCACGTGACGACGGGCAACTTCACCCTGATGGGCGCGGCGGGGATCGCCGGCGCCCACTGGTGCGCGCTCTATGCGGCAGGCGTGCCGATCGGTGCCCTGATCGTGAGCCACTGCGCCTGGGACGTCTGGATATTCCTGGTTCAGCCCACCGGCGAGATCACCGTGGTCGCCGGGGCCGGCTGACCATCATCGGCCGACTGACCAGAACTGCCCCGGAACCTCAGCGAGCCGGGCCGACGGTGCGCCAAGCAAGCTTGGCTTTAGGCCGAGGCGCGACCGAGCACGAGCCAGGCAAGCCTGGCTTTGGCGCGCGCACCTGAGGGTGCGTAAGCGAGGAGCGGAAGGGCAACGTGCCAGCTGCGCTGGCCCACGGCATCGGCCGGCTGCCCGGCTCGCGCTTCTAGTTGGTCCACCTTTCCATGACGCGGGCCCACTTCTCGGCCGTTCGTGCCGGACGTAGACGCTGGCGGTGGACTCGTCGCTGCTCGAGGTCCTGGAGGACCGGGCGGAGCAGACTCAGCCAGCCGTCAACGCGCTCGTAGGAAAGTTCCTGCGCGGCCATGATTCCGCCCACGACGCCGTTATCCAGCTTGCGCCAGAGAATTCCGATGCCCCAGTCGCCGAATTCGAGCGAGGCCTGCGTCGCCGGTCCGCCGAGGTAGCTGCCCAGGGTCAGGAAGCGGGGCCATGTCGAGGCCGCGGCCGGATCGACCAGGGCATCGATCAGCGATTTGACCACCCACCACAAACCTTCAGATCCGAGATCGACTCGCTCCTTGCCGACGGCCCAAAGATGGCCATCGCCCCGCTCGTCCATCTGGAGAGCGAGCCCATTCGGCCAGCCGGGCAAAGAGAACGACAGCGGCTCGACCGGCGAGACGTAAATGTTGGCGTGATCGGGGAACGAGTTCGCGGCGGCGGAGGGCGGGACCCCGACCACCTCGATCTGCTGGCCCGTCTTGCCGGCCCTCTTGATGAGGCCGCGAACAACGACCGCGACATCCTCGTCGCTCATCGGCGAGGCGTCTTTCCAGGTAGGACTAGGGCTCAACTCGAAGAGCCTGGCCAGCCGATCGCCGTCGGCAGGTCTGGTGAGGACTCGCACGGCTCGACCGTCGACGGCCATTTCAAAGGTCTCGTCCGCAACGCCCAATCTCGTTGTCATGGTGCCTCCTCCGGTCCAACGCGGCGGACTCGATTGGAGCGATTGCTCTCTCCATGAGCCAGCTCGCGGCACGTCTTTGCGGCACCTCGCGCGGATCCAGAGCCAACGCGAGCTGCGTCCGGGAGGGGCACCTACCCCGACACCTCCAGAGGATAGCGCAATTCCACGCCGCAAGTGGGACTTTTGGCGCAGATACCCAGGACTATTGGAGCGGCTCGGCTTCGATCGAACCCGAGCCGCGGTCGCGAGTTGCCCGGCGCGCCAGATGTCCGCATGAGTCGGCGGTGACTCAACGGGCCCACCCTCGCCACCGCCCGGGCCACGGCCGGCGGGCGCGCGCATCTATACTCGTGCTCCCCGCCCGTCCCGCCATCGACGGGCGACACGTATCTCTGAGGAGCTCGCGTCATGGACACCGCCAAGGATCAAGTCGTCCCCGCTTCCGCCGCCACTCCGGCCGGCGCATCGGCCGGCGACCCGCGTCCGGCGGGGAGCGCCCCGGGCACATCGACAGGGCTGGCCGCCGCGGGCGACTTCGCGGCGCTCTCCGTGCCCCACCTTTCGCCGATCCTGGGCCGCTACTACGAGCGCAGCTGGAGCCACGGCGAAGGTCACACGCTCTTCGATTCGAGCGGCCGCGGTTTCCTAGATTTCGCATGCGGCATCGCCACGACCTCGCTCGGCCACCACCATCCGGCGGTCACGGCCGCGATCAAGGACCAGGCCGACAAGCTGCTGCACATCTGCAACGCGCTCGGCTACCTGGAGCCAGTCGCCCAGCTGGCGACGCTCCTCGCCGACGCCTGCCCGGATCCGCTCGACACCGTCTTCTTCTGCAACTCCGGAGCCGAGGCGATCGAAGCCGCGCTCAAGCTGGCTCGACGAGTCACCGGCCGGCCGGGCATCGTGGCATTCCGAGGCGCGTTCCACGGCCGAACCTTCGGCGCCGCCTCGATCACCAGCTCGAGCATCAACTACAGGCAGGGCTATGAGCCGCTCCTGCCGTCGGTCTACCTGACGCCGTTCCCGAACGTCTACCGCTACTTCGGCGATGACGAAGAGGCGGCAACGGCCGGCGCGATGGCCGCGCTGCGAACGCTGCTGAGCCACGAGATTCCACCAACGTCGGTCGCCGCGATCATCATCGAGCCGATACAGGGCGAGGGCGGCTTCAACCCGGCGCCGGCCTCGTTCCTGCGCCAGCTGCGAGCCCTGTGCGACGAGAACGGCATCATGCTCATCCTCGACGAGGTCCAGTCCGGTGTGGCTCGCACCGGCAAGATGTGGGCCTTCGAGCACGCCGGCATCGTGCCCGACGTGGTGTGCGTGGCCAAGGCCCTGGCCAACGGCATGCCGCTCGGAGCTATCGTCAGCCGCCGCGAACTCCAGGAGCGATGGGGCGTCGGCGCCCACGGCACGACGTTCGGTGGCAACCCGGTCTGCTGCGCCGCCGGGGTCGCCGTCATGCGCACGATCGAGGAGCAGGGCCTCGTCTCGAATGCCGCCGCGCGCGGAGCCGAACTGCTGGCCGGGCTGAAGGCGTTGATGGCCAAGGACGACCGCATCGGCGACGTTCGGGGTCCCGGTCTCATGGTGGGCGTCGAGTTGGTCCGCGACCGCGTCACCAGAGAACCCGACGGCGAGACCTGCGAGGCGCTCGTGCAAGCCTGCGCGGATCAGGGGCTGCTCGTGCTCAACTGCGGCACCCACCACAGCGTCGTCCGCTTCCTGCCCCCGATCGACGTGACGAGTGCGGAGATCGCGACCGGCATCGACCTCTTCGCGGCGGCCTTGCGCGCACTTCCGCGCGCCACGGCCTAGCCACGGCCTAGCCACGGCGGGCCGCGCCACACCCCGAGAATCGTTGAAGCCCGCGGCGGTAGACGCGGGCTTCAACCGGATTCGGCGGGTTTCGGGCACTTGCCCCGTGACGGGGCCCCGCCGAACCTGCGGCTAGCGGTTCTTGTCGAGGAAGGTCATCACGTCCTCGAGTCGGAAGCGACGATCTCCTCGCTTGCAGACACGATAGAAGGGCAGTTCGCCTCGATCGCCGAGTCGCTTCACTGTGTTGACATGTAGGTGAAGCATCGCCGCCACTTCGCCTGCGGTAAGCATCGGACCGAGTTCATTAGCGGCCATGGCAGCCATGAGTTCCTCTGCGCTGCGTCTGCAAGTGATGCCGTTGAGGTTCGCGATAGACCAGGCCCGTTCCGGGCCGAAGCGACGCGAACCGTACAGACTCCACCCAACCGTCACAAGCCGTACTTTGGACTAGCGCAGTCGGTACCAGCCCGGGGCCAGCCACATGTACTAGTCGCGACGCCGCGAGTCACATGCGGTCGGCCCGGGAAGGGGCCGCCGGGCTCGGCCCGGATTCGCTCTGGCTGCCTCCCGGCTACTGGCCGGCGGCCGGTGAGCCCGAACTGACGGGTGACGGCGACGGCGGCGGCGCACACAGGACGGCCGGCGCCGACGAACTCGGGCTGGCCACCGGCGACGGCGATGGCGATGGCGACGATCCGGGACTCACGGACGCGCCACCGGAAGCCGAGGACCCGGCGCTGGGCAGAGTCGATGCACCCGGGCTGGCCGACGGCCCGGAGGTCGCACACGGAGCGAGCGATGGCAATGCCAGGGTCCCTTGTGCAGCAGGCGGGGCTTCCATTATCTGGACGCGTGCCAGCGCGTAGGCGGCCATCATTGCGGTGTCGTCGTCCTTGACCATGCTGCCCGTGTCTACGATATCCGCCCCCGACTGCGCGGCGACCAGGATGCCGATATCCGACGCCTCCTGGTTCAGGGCGCTGACGAACTGCTGCACGGCGTCGCCGTTGGGGGTTGTGCTCGTCGAGGACGGAACCGGGGTCGCGTTGGCGCTGTCCCAGCTGGTCACCTTGCCCAGGTCCCCCACCCAACCGTCGAGGTCGCCGCGGAGCGCCGAATAGCCGGCGAGTTGGGCGGTGTAGTCGTTGACCTTGTCGGCGACCTTCTGGCGGTCGGCCTGGATCTTGGGCAACCACGTGCTCTCGATCCGGGTCCAATTCTCCCTGGCAGAGGGCGGGTGCGGTCCAAAGCTGATCCACCACCAGACGACGACGAACACAAGCACGAAGGCGGCAAAGAGCGGCAGGTACGCCCCGAACAGCTCGTCGAGGTACCTGTAGCCGGCGGAGTGGCGAATCCGGGCCAGACGTCCACGCCGGCGGACGGGGCGCCCGTCGCGGCGAGTCGGCTTCGATGCGACCTCATCGGGCTGCTCATCGTCGAACTCGTCCGCAGCCTCGACCGGCTTGCGGGCAGCCGTGGTCGCTCGCGACGCCTTTTTGTGGCTGGGTGGCGCTGCTCGGCCGCGACGCGTCTGTGGCGACAATTCGGATCCTCCTGACACGAGGCCCCGGCGGGCCCTGGACGGCTCGTCTCTTGCGGCCGGACCCCTCCGAACCGCTCGCGACGGGGCGTCGGAAGTCTATCGCGATTCGCCGAAGGAACGTGGACCGAACCGCCTACGCCGCCGACGATCGGCCCGCCCAACGGCTCCTGCGGCCGTCGGTTCCGCCGGCGTGTTACCGATTCGCAACCTTCGCAACCTTGACCTGGGACCACTCCCTATTCGACACTCCTCTTTCCGCGAAGGAAAGAGGCCTCCTGCGAAGGGGCAGGCAGCGCTGTCGCCGGCGCGGGGCGATATGGTTCTGGCGTAGTCGAGCGAGGACGGCCCAAGTTGAGGCAGATAGGCGGACCGCGAGCTCAGGGGCTGTACGACCCCCGGTTCGAGCACGACGCGTGTGGCTTCGGCTTCGTCGTGGACATCGCCGGGCGTCCGTCGCACGCCATCGTTCGGGACGCTCTGACCGTCCTGGTCAACCTCGAGCATCGCGGGGCCACCGGCTCGGAGAAGAACACCGGCGACGGCGCAGGACTCACCATCCAGATCCCTCACCGCTTTCTCAAGGACGTTGCCGCCAAGTCGGGGGTCACGCTCCGGGGCAAGGGCGGCTACGGCGTCGGCATGGTCTTCCTGCCGCAGGACAGGATCGGTCGCGTGGATTGCTTCCGCCTCTTCGAGCAGGTCGTCGCCGACGAGGGCCTCCACTTCCTCGGCTGGCGTGATGTCCCGACGGAGAACTCCAGTCTGGGAGCGAGCGCCAAAGCCGCCCAGCCACTCATTCGCCAGGTCTTCATCGACCGCCCGGAGAGCCTCGTCGAGGACATGTCGTTCGAGCGCAAGCTCTACATCGTCCGTCGTCTCGTCGAGAAAGCCGTTTCACGTTCCGCGATTCCCTCACGCGGCGACTTCTACATCCCCTCGCTGAGCTGCCGGACGATCGTCTACAAGGGCATGCTCAACGCCTCGCAACTGCGCCTCTTCTACCCCGACCTGGCCGACGAGCGTGTCGAGAGCGCCATTGCCATGGTCCACTCTCGCTTCTCCACCAACACCTTCCCTTCCTGGCCACGCGCCCACCCCTACCGTTACATCAGCCACAACGGCGAGATCAACAC
>PMKV01000052.1 GCA_003157875.1 Chloroflexota bacterium | reverse complement strand
GCCGTCTTGGCCTGCGCTCCCGCGAGGCTGAACTGACCCGTGAAGGTGCGTCCTAGCCAGGCGGTCTGATCGCGGCGAAGCTCCCGGATCCTGCCAGCGACCTCTGAGTCTGTAAGCCAGTCGATGTGCCCGGGTCGGTCGAGCAAGCGCGGGAGATCGTCAGGTGGGCAGAAAGCGACGCCACCCGCGCAATCCTCGCCGACAGGCGTCGAGAGGAGCGGGAACGGAGACGAGATGGACACCTGATAGTGGCGGCCCCAGCGCGCCAGCACGGCGTCGTTCTCGGGCAGGAGCCCCCAGAGGAAGTTGGTGACGATGCGCCGGCCGCGGCCATCCTGGTGCGTCCGCACAGCGAGGGGCATCGAGAGCGACACGGGAGTCGCCTCGGGGTTGGCCTGATAGGACTCGTCGTAGTCGAATCGAAGTGTCGCGTTCGCCTGCCGCGCGAGGGTGCCCACGACAGCGCCACCGAGGGCCACGACGAGTGTGTCCGGAAGTTCGCTCGTCCTAGCCATCGCGGTGCCGCTCGAGGATTGCGTCTAGGTTGACCACACCCGGCGCCGAGTCGGCCGGGCCGATCCTCGGTGAGACGTCGAGTTGGAGATCGAGGGCGTCGAGTACACGTAGAAGGTGTCCGAGCTCGGCGTGCGGTCTACCCGCCTCGAACTCGTAAACCCATTTCCGGCTCACGCCCGCTCGCTGTGCGAGCTGGTCCTGGCTGAGTCGCAGCGCCAGCCGGCAACCGCGGACCTGCGCGGCTGCCTCGCCGATGGATCTCACAAGCACGTCTAGTCCTCACCATTGCTACCGATCGGTTCCATTGTGCTTGTGCTACCGCTCGGTGTCAATTTATGAAGTGCGACCGATCGGTGGCTATCGACAAACGCTACCGCTTGGTAGCAGTTCTACGGCCACGAACCCGAGTTCAGGGGCGGCATTCGGTCTGTCCGGAAATCCAAGGTTAGGCCGATAACCTTGGATTTGGAGGCAAGGAAGCCAACCTTCCTTAAACCGGACCTCTACAACGCCAGCCCGATCGCCGGCGGGACGATAATCCGCGGAATGGGAAGTGCGAGCGCCTTTCCGTTTAGCCCCGTCCATTCGAGTAGTTCTGACCTTCTCGGGCCTCAGTTCTCAGTCGTTTGCATGCTCCTTCGGGTAGTCGATGTGGGAGTCCAGCGCATGAGCATGACGGTCGATGCCCTGATCTCCATGCGGAGCCAAGTCATCAGCGGATTCGTCGAGGGCGGAGTCACCGAGGAGGCCTACCGAGCCGACCTCGACGCTCTCGCAGTCGAGCTCGATAGACAGCTAACGCCCGATGGTCGAGGAACGCTCCAGCAACGCGCGGCGAAAGTTGTGGCCGAGATCCTGGCCGACAGCNNGGCGCTCGAGGCGCTCGAACCCGACGAGGTCCGAATGGCCCGCCCGATCGTTGCCGCCCTTCGCCACCGAACGACGGCACGAGACCGACGAGAGCGAGTGGCGGCCATGGTGCGGAGACCTCAGGTCGTCGAGCCGCCGCGCGTTCCAGCGTTTCCTGATGTCCTCTGGACCAACGATGATCGTCTCACCTGGGAGGAGCTCGTCGGGGGCGTCCCATGTCAGGGCTGCGGTCAGCCAATCCTCGGCAGCGAGACGAGCCAGCACGACCGCGAGCCCTGGGTGGAATACCGCGACCGGATGAAGCCGATCGAGGAGGAGTTCCGACTCAGGCACCCTCAACATGGTTCAAGTCGGACGGTCGGGGGCGGACCCATCCATTGCGCTCGCTGCTGTCCGCCACCGCCGCTGTCTCCTGAGCAGATCGCTCAGATCAGCCGCATCCTGAATCCACTGCCGCCGGCCCCACTTCCCCACGCCACCGTGCGACGGTGCAAGGCGTGTAACAAGCCAAGCGAGGACGGGCATGTGTGCGCAGTCACCGATCTTCCAAAGGAGCTGCGTGCCGCCGTCGAGGCCGTGCTCGTGAAGGAACGCGCCCGACCTTCATGATCCGGCTGGTTGGAGCGAACTAAGTCCGCTCTTGGGTGCAGCGGCCGTCGCGGTAGTCAGCACAGACCTTCGAGCTAACGAGGCTTCGAGCGCACGGCCGAGGACGCTTCGCGTCTGGTGCTTGCTAGAACGGAGAGCCCCGGCGCACGCACCGAGGCTCCCCGCCGGCTGAGCTAAGTCAAGGGCGTCAGAAACGCCGACTTGGCCGGGCTCCTAATGAACCGCCACTGACGCCCGAACGCTGCCGGTGTAGCCACCGAGATCGATCGCTACGTGCCATCGCCCGCTCGGCGGGCGAATGACTGCGGGGCTGCGCTGGGCCAGGCCACCGAAGAAACGGTGCTCCTGGCCCTGCTGGTACCGGTGGAAATTAGCGTCGTCCATCACGCGCACGTTTGCGGCGTGGTCGAGCTGGACGACGATGGCTTGACCTTGGCCAACCTGGACTTCGGAGTGCAGGTAGTTCATGGAACTACTGCCCCGAGGCGGGCTTGCTTTCGCGCCGGACGCCCTTGAAGGGTTCCGGATCGGCCTTCACATCCATGATCTGGCCGGTGACGCGATCCCGCTTGGCCCACTGACCATTCGGAGTCTGGAACTGGCTGCGGCCACGGACGGCACCTTCCCGGTGACCGTCGTGGCGATTGTGGTTTGTTGCCATTCTTCTCCTGCCGACAGGACACTGTCGGCTCCAATGCGGAACAGTCGAGAGGCCATCTGCGTCTAGCATTGGTTTCCCCGGCGGGGCTGACGTTCCGTTCAAGATCGCGTTGTCCTGCCGGATCGAGGCCGTCGCCATCGCTGGTGACGGCCTCTCTCTTTCCGGGGCGGCTACTTGCCTGCTCACCTCTTGTTGTGTTACGCGGAACAGGTACTTTGGCCCTGTTGCGTAACAATGATACAAGGCCATGATGTGGTAACACAAGGGAGGAGCGCGAAGCCGTCATGAATAGCCTTGGAGAGCGACTGGCCGCGGCCAGGGAATCGCGGCATCTGTCTCAAGAGACCGTCGCGGGCCTACTCGGCGTTAGCCGCGTCATGCTGTCCTACTGGGAGAGCAACCAGCGACGCCCGGGTGAGCAGACGCTCGAACGCCTAGCGTCGATCTACGGCCTTGCCCTAGGCCACCTCGTCAGCCTGCAGACGCCCCTACCTGGCTCAAACGTTGCCCCAGGTGCCGATCTCGTGAGCTTGCTGTATCGAGACGCAGAGACAGGGATCGACGACGCGGCTAGGGCGGGCCTGAGGGATTTCGTTCAGTTCCTCGACACCTACGCCGATCTTGCCGAACGACTTGGAACGACGCCGTACCGCCTCGAAGCGTCGCCGTTCAATCTTCGTCCTGGCTTCGTGACAAAGGACGATATCCGACGGAAGGCCGAGGAGGTGCGCTCCTGGCTCCACCTTGGGATGGGACCGGTCGGCGATCTCGCGGGCGTCCTGGACGAAGCAGGCATCACTGTCTTTCGGTGTCCGCTCGGCGCGGACCTGCAGCTGGGAGTCTCGGGCGCGTATTTGCATCATCCGCGCGTTGGGATGTCGATTGCGGTCAACGTCCAGACCACGCCTGGGCGGCAGGTATTCACCATGGCTCACGAGCTGGCGCATGCCCTCTATCACAGTCAGGGCTCAGCCCAAGTAGTGAGCTACTGGGCCCGCAAGGACGATAGGGAACGGCTCGCGGATGCGTGGGCTGGCGAGTTCCTCGTTCCCCAGGAGAGCCTTCGCCGCACTTGCGAGAATCTGGGCATCAAGTCGGTGACAAGCGCGGAAGAGGCGGTTCACCTGCAGCGAGGCTATGGAGTCTCGTACGGGACGATACTCGTGCGTCTATTGCAGGCGAAGCTTCTCGACGACGCCGCGTACGAGGCCCTGCAGACCGCACGCCCCGTTGCTCTGGCATCGGCGCTCGGCTACTCGGTGTGCGAGGACGAGTGGGGGCAGGATCTTTCACGCTGGCGCCTGGATCGCTTCCCGCGTCGGTTCGTGCTGATGCTGGCCACGGCGCTACGAGATGGTCGTGTCAGTCCCTCAACCGCGGCCTCTGTCACAGGTCTCACCCTGGACGAGATGGCCGAGCTGATGGCGCCCCCTGCAGGAGACGACGACCCGGCGAGGCAACGTGAGGATCTCGAGTTCGATGATGTCCGCGGACGAGTCGCCTGAGAGGACGGTGTTTGACACCGTCGTCATCAACTACTTCCTCGCCGTCGGCCAGATCGAGACGCTGATCGGCCTCTGCGGACATCTGCTCGTGCCGCGCGCCGTCTTCGACCCGGACGAACCTGACGACCTTCGCGAAGAGGCGATGAGCGAACTTAGGCGAGGTTGGCATCTGCATCGGCGCCGGGCCAGCGGCAGTGACATCGCGCCGCACCTCAAAGCCCGGGCGAACTCGGCCTTGCCCCACTTCGAACGCCTCCCCGATTTGGTCGGTCAAGGCAAGCTCGTTGCCGTGGACCTGTCGGACGTTGATCTGGCCCTTTACGCCGAGTTGCGGGACGCCACGAGGGCACGCGGGTTCGGACTTACCGTTGGGCTCGGGCATGGTGAGGCGGCTGTCTTGGCCCTGTGCAAGAGCGGAGAATACCGACCTGCCACGGACGATACGGACGCGATCAAAGTCGCTGACCAGCTCCTGCCCGGAGTGGTCCCGCTCCGCATCAGGTCACTTCTTCGTCTGGCAGTCCAGAAAGGCCTGCTGAACGCAGATGAGGCAATCGCGGCGCACAAGGCAATGAAGCTGCTTGGCTTCTGGGACAAGGAGGACCTCTCGTTCTAGGCGCCTCGCCCCATCCAGCGCGGCTCGCCAGGACCCGTAGGCAAGCTTGGAATTGGCCAGCGGAAACACCCGGCGTGGTGGCTCGGACTCGCGAAGGCGGCGGGTAAAGACGTGAACAAGCACGTGGCAAACGGGCACCAGCTTGGTGGTCTACGCCGCCTTCTTGAGCGCCATTTCGATCGCTGGCGGCACGACGATCCTGCACTTGGGAATCGCGGGTTCAAATCCTCTCGCCCCGACCAATCCACCTCAATGTCCCACTCCCACGCTCACGCTGGCCGCGTTTTCGCGCCGCGTCGAACGTTTGAGCGAAATTGAGGCGGCTCCTGTTCCCGGCGAGAAGACGCCGCAGGACGCGCGCTCGGTCTCCGGTCAGCTCGGCCTTCTCCGGCTCCAGTGTCGTTGATCTTCCTGTCATCGCCGTGACCGGGGATCTCCTCCCAGAGGTCGCGGTCTTGGCCAATTGGCGGAGTGGGCAGCGCCCGGAGCTCCGCGCCGGTCATGACATCGCTTTCGACCTTGAATTGCTCACGGTCGATGAAGATCACGTAGGCCTTGTGCTTCCCTCCGGGTGCCTTCCCGTTCGCGTGCGCCTCAGCAGTCTCTGTCTCGCTCAAGGTCGTAACTCCTATCTGTCGGTGCCGTGGTCATAGGTGGCCCGGTCAGGGCCTGGTGAATGAACTATACCTGATAGGTAAATGAGACGCAAGTCCATCATGCGGGAGTACGATACCCAGTAGGTAAAGGCGTGCTAGGATAGCCCTCGTGGACTTCGTCTTCGGCAGCAGGAAGCTCGCCAAGCTCTGCTCAACCTGGGATCAGATGGTTCGCGCGTTCGGCCTTGAGATGGCGCGCCGCCTTGGCGCGCGACTGAACGAACTGGGCCAGGCAGCATCGTTGGCGGAGTTGCGGACGCTTCCACACGCTCGAGCCCATGAGCTCGTCGGAGATCGAGATGAGCAGATCAGTCTCGACCTCGTGCACCCGTATCGACTGATCCTGTCCGTCGCGAACGACCCTGTCCCACGACTGCCGGAGGGCGGTCTGGACTGGCAATTGATAACCTCCGTAGTAGTAGTTGAGATCACAGACACCCACGAATAGACACGGAAAGGAGCCACTCGAGGTGATCCAGTCGGCCGATGTCACCTACCGGCCGGACTACGCGACACCCCCGGGGGAAACACTGCGAGAGACGCTGGAAGCTCTGGGCATGACCCAGGCTGACCTCTCGCGTCGCACCGGCCTATCTACAAAGCACATCAACCAGATCATTCAGGGAGTCGCTCCACTCAGCCCAGACACGGCATTGGCCCTGGAGCGCGTGGTCGGAGTCCCCGCTCGGCTCTGGAATGCCCTAGAAGCCAATTACCAGTCCCAACAACTTCGCTTGCAGAGCCGGACGGTGTCCGAAGATGACGCCGTCTGGCTCGGGCAGCCAGCCATCAAGGAACTCACAAAGACCGGATTGATCGCCAAAACGGCCACCCTTGCCGAACTCCGGGACCAGGTGCTGTCGTTCTTTGGAGTAGCGAGCCGTGAAGCGTGGGAGGCCGTTTGGCTGGCGCCCGAGGCGTCCTTCCGCCGATCGCCCGCGTTTGAAGCTGACCAGATGGCGACAGCGGCTTGGCTTCGAATCGGAGAGGTCGAGGCGGCCAGCGTCAAGACGGCGCCCTTCGACCGTGCCCGATTCCAGGCAGCGCTCCTGGCCATTCGGACTCTCATGGTTCGCGACCCGAAGGAGTTCGATCCTGAGATGAGGCGACTGCTGGCTGAGAGCGGCGTCGCACTGGTGACGGTCTCCGAGGTCAAGGGATGCAGGGCGCATGGGGCCGCGCGATGGCTGTCGCCGACGAAGGCTCTGATCCAGTTGTCAGTCAGATACAAGTGGGAGGACATCTTCTGGTTCTCGCTCTTCCACGAGGCCGGCCACATCCTGCTTCACGGAAAGCGATCGATCTTCATTGAAGCCACGGGCGACGGCAGCAGCGACGAGGAAGAGGCGAATCGCTTCGCTGCTCAGCTCCTGATACCTCCTGCCTATGAAAACGAACTTCTCAGGGTCCGGGATCTTGCTGGCGCGCTCGCCTTGGCTCGAAGGCTTGAGATCCCGCCGGGGGTGGTCATCGGGCGCCTTCAGAAGGAGAAGCTGCTCGGCTACAACGTTGGCCACGACTACAGACGGAAGTTCGACCTGGTGCCCATTGAGACGGCCCCGTAAGAGCGGACAGACAGACAGCCGAGCGGGGAGCAGTCGAAGCACCCGACGGTTTGTGTCCCCCTTCAGGCGGAGTTCGGCTCGACGAGAGGGCCGAGGACGACTGTCAGTAGCGCCTGTCAGGCGGCCGGGCACTGAGACTCTGCTTCGGGCGTGCATTTCCGCTTACCCCATGCCGGCCCATCGAGGTAGTACTCCCGATCGGCCCACCGAGACTCCTGTCGTCTCTGTATGATCTGGCGCAAGTCCAAGGCGGCCCGGTGGGCGTGATAGCCGGGCGGGTTGATTTGGGGGGACAAGTTGCAGACGATCGAGATAGGCAGCAACCTTCGTGATCGACCACGGACCAAATGCGGAGCGGGAGCGCCAACGCTGGTAATCGCCAGCGTCGGAACGTCGTCCGATACGGACGACCTCGCCGACGAACTCGCGAAAGTACGGGCGGCGGTTCGAGCCGGTGCACAAGCTGTGACTGACCACAGTTTCTTCGGGAATTTCGCCGGCCTGCACAAGCAGATCGCGGCCACCGAAGACGTCATTCTCTCAGCTGTCACGTGTTATGAGTTCGCCGCGAGCTATTCGCGCGGCGACTGGGCTGGGGCAGCAGCCTCGTCGGCAATCGACGTCCTTGAGGACCAAGTATCACGCGGGATCGACATGATCACCGTCCACGCGTCAGTTCGAAAGCAGGACTTGGCGCTCCTTTCCGAAAGTACGCGGTTGATCCCAACAACGAGCAAGGGCGGCGGCATCGTGTCGAACTATGTCCGACACACGGGCCTGGAGAACCCGTACTACGAGCATTTCGACGACGTCCTAAGGATCCTCCGTTCGCACGGGGTGGTGTTGTCGCTGGGAACCGCACTGCGAGCGGCATCTGTCTGTGACCATTGGGACCAGTCCATGGCCACAGAGTTGACCGTAATGTCAGAGCTCGTGGAGCGTTCGCTGGCCGCTGGCGTTGCGGTGATGGTCGAGGGCCTTGGACATGCCCCGATGGACGCCATTCCGACCTACGTGCAATTGACCAAGGCGCACTGCCACGGCGTGCCATACCGAGTGCTTCCCATGGCGACCGATCGTGCCTTGGGTTTCGACCATATCTCGGGAGCCATTGGGACGGCAGTGGCCGTGGCCGCCGGAGCCGATGCGGTGACAGCCATGAGCCGATCAGAACACATTGGGCTTCCGTCGATCGATGACACGGTCGAAGGTGTGGTGGCCGCGAGGATTGGAGCTGCGTGCGGCGAACTTGTGAAGTTGCGGGACTTTCGCGAAGAAGAGCAGATGTCACGGACCCGATGGGCGCGGGGATGTAAGGGCGACTGGACCGCGGCCATCTATCCGATTGGCGCTGAAAGCGAGCTGGCCAAGCGCGGGAGGCTCGACGATCAGATGATCCAATGCCGAATGTGCGGCGAGTACTGTGGGATTGCGAACGGCATTGCCTCGGTGATTCACCCACCAGCCTAAGAATCCTCCAGGGAGTCGCCGTATGAACGCGAGACAAGCCCGACGGTTGCAGCCAGTCTGCGCTGCCGTCGCTGCTCTCGCGATCGGTGTGTATGCCGAGCAGGTGGGGGTCTCGGCGACATTACACAACGACGACATCGGGCTGGCCGTCCGGGCGCTCGGCTGGGTTAACGCCTTGATTGTGATTGCCGCCGTAGCGACGATTCTCGAGCGTCGCCTAGCCGCAATTCCTGGTCGCACATTGCGTGAGGAGACCGATCAGCTGATTACAGAGGTCCTAGCGGCCGCCTGCAAGACCTTCGTATACCCGAGAAGCAGCCGGCATATACGTGCGATCGTTACGTTACGGAACGGCAAGACGGGAAGACGCTGCACCAGGTACACATACAATGCGCATCAGGATCCCGAGCGAGTGGCCTCGTATCCCCTCGCTTTCGGGGTCACGGGCCAGGCGTACAAGACTCGATCGACGGTAGTCCAAGAGCTTCAACCGGACCACCATTCGGGCTACGACGAACGGATCCGGGACGACGTCTTGCCGGAGATTTGCTCCATCCTCGCATCGCCAATCCTCGCCTCTAGCGACGAATCAGACGAACCTCTTGGGGTGCTCGCCTTCGACAGCACCTTGCACTTAAGCGAGATCGGTTTCGATCGAGAGGAGGCCCGCGAGTTGGCGCAGCGATGGGCGGACATTGTCGCGATGCTCCTGAACGCAAGGGAGGGGGAGAAATGGCGATCCGAGTAGCGGACTACACCTCACTGCCTCGCGATGTGATCGAATTGCTAGAGGCGGCGAAGGGGGTAGCACCACGGAGCTACAACCGGTACTCCAGGTACTTGGTCGGTGCGGCTGTTCAGACGGTGACCGGGGAGCGGTTCGTCGGTTGCTTCTATGAGAACGTGTCATACGGACTGACCATCTGCGCTGAGCCTGCCGCGATCCTCGCGGCCAACACCGCCGGGCATCGGCAATTGACGGCCATCGCGATCGTGGGTGGTCCATCTGGAGACGACTCACAGACAGATGTTTGCACCCCTTGTGGTCGCTGTAGGCAGATACTGCTCGAGGCGGCAACCCTCTCAGGGAGGGCCATCGACGTCTACTGCTCAGATCTCAAGCTTTCGGCCGTCCTGGTGGCCACGAGCGAAGAACTGTTGCCTTTTGGCTTCGGACTTGGCCCCGCGTCGGCGAACTAACCCGGCAGCGCGCGCATACGGAGGAACCGATGAAGATATCCAGAAGCGAGGCGGTCGTACATCAAGCCGATCCGGCTGTACGGATCGAGGCGCTCTACAACGAGCCAGGATTCGGTTTCGATGTGGCGATTGGATCCCTCGACGGACACCATCCGCGGGTTCGGAACAGGGCTAGTGACAGGGCGTACTTCGTGCTGTCGGGGAGTTTCACGATCCACGTAGGTGAGGCGGACCATCACGTGTCGCCTCACGATTTGGTCGTTGTTCCGAAGGGAGTGCCGCACGGGCTCGATGGCAAAGGCGAGTACATCGTCATCACGGCCCCGCGATTCCTACCGGAAAACGAAGATATCGTTGCGAAGTAGACGTCTCGCCCCGCGCGCGTTTACTGGCGGCCAATCGAGCTCACACCGCGAGCCACCGGGCACGCAGGCCCACATCCCGACTGCGCGGTCGGAGGCGGCTCGTGTCGACGCATTGCTCGTTGCCTTGAGAAGCTACACGCCCTGGGGCGCCACGGATCGCACCGGTGTGGAGCGTATTCACTCGTTCCTGCGACGCGGCGGCGGGTTCTCGCGGAACCACTTGCCGGGCCACGTAACAGCAAGCGCCATCGTGGTCTCCCACTCGCCAGGTCAAGTCCTTCTGATTCGACACCCGCGCTTAGGGCGCTGGGTTCAGCCGGGCGGGCACATTGAGCTGTTCGATGGCTCGGTGCTAGACGCCGCTCGCCGCGAGTTCGAAGAGGAGTGTGGGCTAGCTATTCTTGAACTCCCGATCGCGGATCAGGTCCTGGACGTTGATGTCCAGAGGTATCCCGCGTCAGGTCGAATCGCGGCGCATCTTCACTTTGACATCCGGTACTTGTTTGTCGCGGGCGTCGACAGAACTAAGCCCAGCGAGTGCATGGAAGCCCGATGGTTCGAGCTGAGCGAAATCGTGGATCTGGTCCGAGAACCAAGTCTCGGGCGAGCAATCGTCAAAGCTTCGGTCGCGATGGGCTGGACACCGGACGCAACCCTCCTTCGGTGGCTTGGAACGCTGCGAGACCATCAGCAGCCGCGGTGACCATTCCCAGGAGGACAATCCAGAACGGTCCAGCGACGGAGCTCGCTCAGATCGTGCGTCCGCTGCCGGCGTGGCCCCACCACCGTTCCCTGCCGATGACCGCGCACCCGAGTCGCAGTGGGACATTCAGGTCGCTAGGGTCGGTTTGACTCCTCTAGCCCCGACCAATCAGGTAGGTAGCCATCCGAGCCACGACGTTATAACGCTCGAATCTGGCTTCGCCCGTCGACTTCCAGGACTGCCTTGCACCTC
>PMKV01000141.1 GCA_003157875.1 Chloroflexota bacterium | reverse complement strand
CCGCGCCCTGCGCCCGACCCTACTGGGACGGCCGCGAAGGCGCGCCGGAATGGTCAAAGGAGTTCGACCTGTGGGCCGCCGAGGCACTCGAACGCGGCGACCTCGACACGCTCTTCGATTTCCGCGGCCGCGCCCCGGGGATGCCGTTCGCTCACCCGACGGTCGAGCATTTCGCGCCGATCTTCGTTGCGCTCGGCGCGGCCACCGACCCGGCGCAGGCGCCGAAGTTCACGATCGAGGGCTACTGGCTCGGCCTGGCCAAACGCTCCTTCGAGGTCCGCTGAAAGCCCTTGACCCGCCGCTGCGGCCCCGGTACGATGCGCGAGCTAATCCCGAGTAACTAGGTCAGAATTACCGCCAACGCCGCCGCCGCGCGCCGGCAGCCGCATCCGTGCCCGCGCCTGAGGTACCGATGAGCTTCGCCCAGACCGTGATCCTGTCTGCTTTCGCGGGCGGGACGATATTCATCGGTCTGCCGGTGGGCAGGTTGCGCGGACTCTCGCGAAGCTGGCAGGCTGCTCTCACCACGGCCGCCGGCGGAGTGATCCTCTTCCTCATCTACGACGTGCTCTCGCAGGCGGTCGAACCGGTAAGCCGGGCCCTCGACTCGACCAGGGCCGGAGAGTCTCCCGCCAGGTTCGCCGGCTACGCCGCGACGCTCGGCCTCAGCGTGGCCTTCGGCCTTCTGTCGGTGACTTACCTGACGTCCAGGATGGCGGCGCGTAGAGCGGCGTCCGCCGGGCCGGTCGGGATCGCCATCACGCCACGGCAGATTGCGTTGGGCACGGCCGTCGGCCTGGGCCTGCACAACTTCTCCGAGGGACTCGCGATCGGCCAGTCGGCGGCCATCGGGGCGACCAGCTTCGCGCTCATCCTCGTGATCGGCTTCGCCTTGCACAACACGACGGAGGGCTTCGCCATCTCGGCGCCGCTGGGCGGTGACGAACGGCCCAGCTGGAGGTTCCTGGCGATGGCGGGGGCCGTGGGCGGCGGGCCGACTTTCGTCGGCGGCATGCTCGGCTACACGGTGGTCTCGCCGGTCCTGTCGATCCTGTTCCTGGGTCTCGCGGCCGGCGCGCTGATCTTCGTCTTCAACGAGATGATGGCCGTGGCCAGGCGCTTCTCGCTGCCTATGGTCACCGGAGTGGCGCTCACCATCGGCCTGTTGGCAGCGTTCGGCACCGACTTCATCCTCTCGGCCGCGGGCGCGTAGGAAACGGAGCCGCACTCGTGCGAGGCCGCCGCGCGGCCGGCCCCGGCGCTCCGCCGAGGCGTGGCGGCAGCGATGGTCAGCTGGGCAGCGGCACCGGCGGATGGAGCGCTATATACACGGCTTCGGCCAGCGCCTGCTCGCCGCGCTGGCTCAGATGGAGGCCGTCGTAGGCAGCGTATTCGGGAGCCAGGTGGCCGTCCCAGGTGGAGAGGGCCGCGCCCGAGTCGACGAGAAGGATCCCGTCTTGCTCGGCCAGAATCGCAAGAGCCGCGTTGATCTGCCGCCTGGCCTCGTTCCGGTACTCGTAGTCGTCGTTGACGGGCAGGAGCGTGAGGAGGACGACGGTGATGCCGCGCCCCTTTGCCGTTTCGACGATCTCTCTGATGTTCGCCAACGTGGTCGAAATCTCGAAGCCCTGGCCGACATCGTTCGTGCCGCCGAAGACGAAGAGCAGGTCCGGGTTGTAGTCGAGGACGTCGCGGCGCAGCCGGGACAGCATCTGGCTGGTGGTATTTGACGGAATGCCGGCGTTGTTGGCCAGGACGAGCCCCGGATCCTCCGCGGCAAGAACGGTAGGCCAGAGGCCAATCGCCGTCGGGTGGGTGCCGCCCGGCGCGAACGACCAGGCGGAAAGCGAGTCGCCCAGGACCACGAACCTGCGGGTGTCGCTCGGGGCCGTGTCGCTCGGAGCCGGGTCGCTCGGAGCCGGGTCGCTCGGGGACGGGTCGCTGGCGCTCGCACCGGGCGAAGCCGGGCCGGCGGAGGTCGCGCTTGCGCTCACGCTCGGGCGGGGTGTCGTGGGCGCCCCCGAAGCGAACGCATTCAGGCCGGCGCCGGCCGGGATCGCGCGTCCGTGGCCGCTCGAGGCGGAAGAGACGGCCGCCATGGAGCCGAGAGAGCTGAGCCACAGCACTGACCCGAGGACCAGGAGACGGGCTGCGAGACCACGCTTCGGTTGTGGAATGGCCAGACGAAACAAGCTCTGGTCCCCGGTGACGGTTTGTGGGCGAACCTGCCAAGAATGGCCGGCCTGGCTGAAAGCCCGGCAGAGGAATGGGTAAGTCTTCTGGATTCTACGGGGTCAGACGGCACCGCGGGCGACGCCGGCGGCCTCGCCGTCGGCGGGACCGATCAGGCGGCGACGACCGGATCGATCGGGTAGTCGAAGAGGATATCGGGCCTGGAGGCGCCGACGCGGTAGACGTCCTCGAAGCGGACCCCACCGAAACCCGGGATGGCCAGCACCGTGTGGCCGATCGTGACGGTCATGCCTTCGGCAAGCTGCAGGTTCTTGTGGGGCGGGATGATCGTGGAGGCCGGCGGCTCCTCAAAACGCAGGCCGATGCCGTGGCCTATTCCGTAGACCTGGTATTTGCCGAAACCGTGGGCCTCGCAGACGGCGTGGGCGCGCTCGTCGAGCTGAGCCGTCGTCACGCCCGGCCGCATCCCCGACCGGACGGCCGCCACGATCTCGCGGTACGTCGCGATCAGCTCGGCCTGGCGGGCATCGGGTTCGCCGAGGACGAAGCTGCGCGCCAGGTTGGCGCAGTAGCCCTCGACTGTGGGCGTCAGGTCGACCAGAACGAGCTGGCGGCGCTCCAGCGGCGCCGGGCTGAGCCGGCCGTGGAGCATGCATGTCTCGACGCCGAAATTGACGTAGATGGGCGTGCTCGTGCCCTCGGCTCCGGCCCGCATCATCGCGTACATAGCCTCGGTCGCGATCTCCTGCGCCGTCACGCCGGCCCGCAAGAGCTCCCGAGCGCGATCCATGCCCAGGCCGGCAATCCGCTGGGCTTCGGTGAGCAGCGCCACCTCGGCTGGTTCCTTGATCATGCGCAACGGATCCATTACCGGGTCCGACGACACGACTTCGACTCCCGGATTGACCTGGCGGAAGAGGTCGATCAGGAAGGCCGGGGTGTGGAACCACATCTGCAGCCCCACCTTGAACCTGCCGTCGGCGGCCCACTCCACCGGCGCCGTGGCGGCAAGCTCGCGCAGCCTGCCCACCACGTCGTGGATCTGGCCGCCCACGCTACCGAAGACCCGGACCTCTCCATCCGCCAGAGCGGCACGAAGCTCCGGCTCCTCGCCGGTGAAAGCGACGAGCTCCGCCGGCCCCTGAAACGGGATGATCGCCCGCGGCTGAGCCCGATCGGCCCCGAACAGGTAGCGGTAGTCGTCGTGGGTGACGATGACGATGGCGATCCAGCCTTGCTCACGCATCGCCGCCTGGATGCGGGCGATGCGGTCGCGACGGACCTTCAACTCATCCTCCAAGCGATGTCGTGGAGCGGCGGAACGCCTGCGGCGGCCGGGCGGCGGCCTAGATCAGATCGCGCTGGTGCAGGCCCGGCACTTCGTGGCTTCGGCCGGGACCGTTTCCTTGCAGAACTGGCAGGTCTTCGTCGGCGGCTCGGGTTCCTTGGGTGCCTCGCGCAGCAGCAGCGACGTCAGGACATATACCACCAGGGCGACGACGATGAAGGCTATGACCACGTTGATGAAGTTGCCGTACCGGATCGCCACCTCGGTCTTGGGATCGCCCGTCGCCTTGAGCACGATCTTCATCTGCGAGAAGTCGACGCTGCCGAGAGCCATCCCGATCGGCGGCATGATCAGGTCGTTTACCAGCGAGTTGACGACATTGCCCATGGCGAAACCGATGATCACGGCCACCGACAGGGCCAGGGCGTTTGTCTTGAGCAGGAAGGCCTTGAAACCGGTCACGGAACCTCCTTCGGGCACCAGCATAGCCGAGGGCTCCAGGCACCGGAACCCGCTCCGCGACCCCTGGGACCCGGCGCTACCATGGCGGGCAGCGCGGCACGGCTGGCCGCGGACGCTGGAGGCGGGCAATGGCCGAGGAAGACGCAATGGAGAGCGCCCCGGGCATCGGCCCGAGCGCGGCCCTGCCGGAAGCTTCCGACGGATCCGCCGCGGCGCCCGACACCGCGCGACCGACGCCGCCAGTCGTCGGCCCGCCGATGCCTGCGCAATCGGGATACGGCGCCTTCGGGCCGGGAACGTGGGCGCCCGCTGGATCGTGGGGACCGGCGGCGGGATCGTGGGGACCGGCGGCGGGATCGTGGGGACCGGCGGCGGGATCGTGGGGACCGGCGGCGACCGCTCCCTCCCCTGTGGCAGCCCCGTGGCCAGGTGGCGGTTTCGGACTCGCCGCCTACGTGCCGCCCGGGCCCGAGCCGGGGTTCAGGTGGGGTGGCATCGGCGCCAGATTCGGAGCCCTGCTGATCGACGCCGTCATCGTCATCGCTTCCGAAATCGCGCTCAGCCTCGCGGTGGCCGGCGGCGGCGGGAACTCGCGCGGGTCTACCCCCACCTGGGCCACGGCTATGTCCGTGATGTGGCTGCTGTGCGCGCTCGCCTACCATCCGGCTTGCTGGTACGTCTTCGGCGCGACGCCGGGACAGAAGGCCCTCAGTCTGCGGGTCGTCCGCGCGTACGAAGGGGCACCTCTGAGTCTCGGCGCGGTCCTGGTTAGATACCTGCTCTTCTTCTTCGTGACGGTGCTGTTCCCGCTCGGGATCGTGTCCGGCATCCTGGCGATCAACGATCCCTTCAAGCGCGCCTGGCACGATCAAGTCGCCCGATCGGTCGTCGTCAAGCGGGGCTACTGGTAGTCGGCCGACGACCGTTCGACCCGCCACCGGGATGGAGCGGGCGCGAGCGATCCATCCGAACGGCCCGCGCCCGCATGATGGGGACCTACTTTCCGGCGATCGTTATGTCGGTTGCGGTGCGACCGTTCGTAGCCGAACTGGCGCTCGCCGCGGCGGCGCTGGAACCCGGCGCGGCGCCTGTGCCGGATGTCTGGACCGTGACCGAGGATCCGACGGTGACGTCACCACTCGTGGCCGAGGTCTGATCGTGGTACGTGGTCGAAGAACCGGTCGAGATCGTGACGGTCTGGCCGTCGGCGAGCTTCAGGGTGATGGAATCGGAGCCCGCGCTGACGACGGTGCCGGAGACCGTGGCCGCGCCCGATCCCAGACCCGTGCCCGGCCCACCGATACCCGATCGAGGGTCGCCGCTCGCGTTGGCGCCGAACCCGCCCTGCCCGACGGGAAGACCGTTCGCGCCGCCGGCCGCCGTCCCACCCGTGCTCCCGCCTGACGATGTCATGTGGCCGAAAGCGAAGGCGAGGCCCCCAACCGCCACCAGCGCGGCGATAACCAGCAGAAGAGTGGTCGACCTCGAGCGTTGAGAGCGGTTGTGGAGTCTGCCTGGAGCCCTGACCGATGAGGCCTCGAGCGTGGCCACGACGACGGCTGAGTCCACTTCGGATGGCGCGCCGTCTTCCGGCCCAACGCCGGCAACTGTGATCTTCTGCCCCGGCTGATCGACGTTCGGCTGCCACACCGGCGCCTTCTCTGTCGGGAGCTGAGCCGTCGTCCCGGGATCGGCGGACGTTGTCATCGAGGTACCTCCTGAACGTGTGCGGCCGGGTTGCCGGCGCTGCCGCCGGACCCGTACCCGAGCCGCCGGCATTGCCCTTGGAGTGGCGCCGGCGCCCTTGACGGCAGCTTCGTTCGGCGATGCTGTCGAACGGGTTACCGCGGCGCCGCTATTCGGTGGCGCCGGAGTCCCGGTGACCGCTCATCGAGCGGGGCCAGCTCACGCTGACGCTGGCCCCGCCCGCGGGCGAGGTGCCGATCTGCCAGCGGCCGGCGGTGGTGCGGACGATCGCGTCGGCTATGGCGAGTCCGAGGCCGGCGCCGCCCGGCGCATCGGAAGCGCGATGGAACCGGTCGAAGACGCGGCCGCGCTCCGCTTCGGGGATGCCGGGCCCGGAATCGTCGACCGTCAGCCGCACTCGGCGGCCCTCCCCGGCGACGCCGACGATGACGCTCCCGCCCTGCGGCGAGTACTTGCAGGCGTTGTCCAGCAGGATGCCGACCAGCCGGTCGAGCCAGTCGGGCGGAGCGGTGACGATCGTGCCGGCCGGAGACGAGCCGGAGCTCGCCGCTGCGGCGGAACCGGAGCCGGCGCCTGCGCCCGCCGTACCGGGCGAGGTCGAGGTCGGTGAGTCGCCCCGCACTTCCAGGTGCAGTCCGCGAGTCTCCGCCACGGCACCGAATCGATCGGCCGTCTGGGCCGCCAGGACGGATAGGTCGACCGGCTCCGCCTGAGGCTGACCGCCGGTCGAGTCGAATCGGGCCAGCCAGAGCATGTCGTCGACGAGCCGCCGGGTTCGCTTCAGTTCGGTGTCGATGCGCCCGAATGCGGTCCCGTCCCAGGCCGGATCGCGTTCGCGGGCGAGTGCCAGCGAGGCCTGCGCCTCGATGACCGACAGCGGCGTGCGCAGCTCGTGCGAGGCATCCGCGGTGAACTCGAGCTGGCGTTGCCGGGCCCGTTCGATCGGCAGGGCGACGCGCCGTCCGACGACCACCGACCCCAGGAAGACGAAGATCAGCAGCGAGAAACCGATCCCCATCTCGGCGACGACGAGCGTGGACAGAGTCTGCGAGATCCCGTCCGTCGACTGCCCGACGACAAACCAGTCGGCCCCGACCGAGGCGCCGGCGAGCCTGTAGCCTGCGCCGTCGATGCTCACGGTCGTCGGCCCCAGCACATGCCAGTCGTCGGTCGGCAGGGTCAGGTTGGTCAGGCCCACGGCCGTCACCTTCCCACCGGCGATGTGCCAGGCCAGCACCGGGAAGCCGCGCGGGTCCTGGCGCGTCGGGTCGAAGCCCGCGCCGGCCGGCCCGCCGCCGGGCAGGACGACCTGCTGGCCGGGGCCGGATGCGGCGTCGAGGGCCTGAGTCAGATGCCTGTCGAGATCGGCCGTGAGGTTGTTCGAGACCACCATCGCCACGATGACCGCGATCGCGAGGTAGGCGATCCCCACCACCGCGCAGGCCGCCATGGCGACGCGGATGCTGAGCATGTGGACCGAGGGTCCGGCCGCACCGTCGGCCCCGGACGAACGACCGAACGGCCTCATGCTTCCTCCAGGCGGTAGCCGGCGCCCCGAACCGTCACGATCCGAATGCCGGCGTTCGGCAGCTTGGCCCGCAGCCGGCTGAGCTGGACGTCGATGGCGTTGGAGCCGAGCGGGTCGGTCTCGTCGTCCCAGCCGTGCTCGGCGATGGCCTTGCGATCGACCACCGCAGGCGAGCGGCGCATCAGCAGCTCCAGGATGTTGTACTCGGTGGCGGTCAGCGGCAGCGGGCGCCCGGCGGCAGTCATTTCGCGGCGGACCGGATCCAAATGCAGCGAGCCGCGGGCGATCACCGGCGCGTCCACGCCACGTGGCCGCCGCTGGAGGGCCCGGATGCGGGCCAGCAGCTCCCCGAAGTCGAACGGCTTGACCAGGTAGTCGTCTGCGCCCGCGTCCAGGCCGCGGATCCGATCCGGTGGGGCGTCGCGGGCGGTCAGCATCAGGATCGCCGTCGGCTTGCCCTGCTTGCGCGCCCAGGCCACGACATCGATCCCTTCGACGCCGGGCATCCGCCAGTCGACGATGGCGACGTCGTAGTCGTAGAACTTCAGCAGATCGATGGCGTCATCGCCGCGCTCGGCCGCGTCCACCTGGTAGCCGTTGTCGCTCAGGCCCATCACAAGAACCTGGCGCAGGCCGGGATCGTCTTCGGCTACGAGCACTCGCATCGGTTCATCCTCGCTCCGGGCCGTCAGCGGGCGGTCGGCGACGCAATCGTAGCGCCGCCGACCGATCGTTCGAGCCGCTGCCGGCCGTCAAGCCGCGCCGGCGCAGTCGTACAGGCTGGCCGAGCCGCCGTAGCTGACGGCCTTGCAGGTGGAGGTCACCCACGTTGCCCTGTCCGATGTTGTGCCGCCGAGCCCGCCACCCATGCCGCCGCCGACCAGCACGAACCGGAGCTTGCCCGAGGCTACGTAGCTCTTGAGCTGATCGAGGGTCGGCGCCGGATCCGAGCCGGTGAAGCCGCCCATGGCCATGACCGGCAGGCCAGTGGCAAGCTCGATCGAGCCCGCTTCCTGAGCCGAGTTGGCGGCCACAATCCACGTGGCGCTTCCGCGATTGGCGATCAGGTAGTTGAGCAACGCAGTGTCGGAGCTGTTGCCGCCGAGCCCGCCGCCGTCGCCGGGGAGGCCCGTCGTAGTCTGGCCGGTCGTTGGCAGGCCGCCGGGTGCGATGCCGCCGCCGGGTCCGCCGGGTCCGCCGGGTCCGCCGCCCGGCAGCCCGCCGGCCGGAAGCGTGCCCGTGCCGAGGCCGGGGAGTCCGCCGCCCGCGTTCGCGCCCGCATTGCCGCCGCCCAAACCGCTCGTCGTGCCGGGTCCCGGATGCGGATCGCCGCCGCCGTATGCCGTGCCGGTCGTGGCCAGGGCGTACGCCGCCGGCGCGAGCAGCGTCGCGCATATGCCGAGCCCCGCCGCCGCGAGGGCGATCTTCTTGATCTCCGGCCGCTCCGCGATTCGCGGCAGCGAGGTTGCGACCAGCGCGAGCAGAGCGAGCGCCGCGAGAACGATGGCCACGGAACCGAGCCCCGGATCGAAGGACGGCGTGCGGTCGAGCAGCGTCGCGCCGAACCCGGCCGAGCCCAGACAAACCAGGCCGACGGCGATGCCGCCGATCCAGATCCGCAATCGAGCGCGCCACAGGTCGACCAGACCGGCGCCCACCAGGGCGGCGATCGCCGGCGCCAGGGCCACCGCGTAGTAGCTGTGGATCACGCCGGACATGTAGGAGAAGACGATGGCGGTGACGATCAGCCAGCTGCCCCACAGCAGGTAGCCCGCCAGCGCGAGGTCGGTTCTCTTGGCCCACCGCCGACGCCCCAGCCCGATGACCAGGCCGATGAGGGCGAGCGGGATGAACCAGGCGATCTCGCCGAACATCTGATCGTTGAAGAGGCGCAGCGGACCGACTTCGCCGCTGAAGCCGCCGCCGACGCCACCACCGGGGCCGCTGCCGCCGAAGATGCGGCCGAGGCCGTCGTAGCCGAAGATCAGGTCGAGCGCCGAACCGGTCGTGCTGCCGCCGATGAACGGCTTGCTGCCGGCCGGCAGCAACTCGACGATGGCGACCCACCAGCCGCTCGTGACCAGCACGGTTGCCAGGGCAACGACCAGGCCGACGATCCGGCGGCGCAGCGACGTGTTCGCGGAGAAGCCGAAGACGAGGACGTAGCCGGGCAGGACCAGGTAGGCCTGCAGGTACTTGGTCAGGAAGGCGAGACCCACGCACGCCGCCGCGACCGCCAACCAGCGATAGCTGCCGTTCTCGAGCGAGCGGAGCAGGGCCCAGGCCGACACGACGAGCAGCAGGGTGAGCAGCGCGTCCGGGTTGTTGAAGCGGAAGATCATCACCGCCGCGGGAGTCAGCACCATCACGACGGCGGCGATAGTTGCCGCGGCCGGCCCGAACGAACGCTTCACCGCCACGAACAGCACGCCGACGGTGGCCACTCCGGCGAGCGCCTCCGGCAGGAGGACGCTCCAGGAGCTGAGCCCGAAGAGTCGGACGGAGAGCCCCATCACCATCGTGGAGAGCGGGGGCTTGTCGACGGTGATGAAGTTCGACGCGTCGAAGCTGCCGAAGAACCAGGCCGACCAGCTCTGCGACCCAGCCAGGGCGGCGGCCGAGTAGTAGGTGTTGGCGTAGCCGCTTACGGTCAGGTTCCAGATATACAGAACCGCTGCCAGCGCGAGCACGCCGGCCAGCGCGGGGCGGACCCAGGTGGCCTCATCGGCGTTGCCTCGGATGAGAGCGCGGAGGCCTTCGATGGGCCGAAGCCTCGGCATGAAGGCAGGTCTGGCGATGGCGGTCATCCTCGTGTCCTTTCCGACTGGGAGAGCGTAGCGAATGGGGACGCGTTCGACGTTCGGACGTCTCTGGCCCGGTCGATTGCGAAACGGAGGAGCAGGAAGCGAATCAGGGTCGCTGCTGAATTGGCCACAACCAGGACCGCGATCTCGGTCGTGCGACCGTGGTGCGGGTAGATGGCGGCCAGCGCCGCGAGCGAGGCGGAAGTGATCGCCAGCGCGGCGGCCAGCGCCACCAGGCCGGCGGCGTGGTCGCGAGCCAGGCCGTCCCGTCCCTGGACCGCGAACGTGAGGCGGCGATTCGCCGACGTGTTGGCCACGGCCGTGATGACCAGGGCCAGGGCATTCGCGACGCCGGCCGGAGCCACGTCTCGTAGCGCCGCGTAGAGGACCACGTACGCCAGCGTGCTGGCGACGCCGATGGCGCCGAAGCTGGCAAGTCTGCGGACCGATTCGCGACGCGAGACGAACGGGTTTCGAATGGATAGGGCTGTCATGACCGCGACTCTGGGCCGGGTTGTCTTTCGAACGGGTTACATGCCAGGCCGTCTGTCGCTACCCTTTGGTCGGCGGCCGCCGTCACGGCCGACACGAGGAGAATCGATGACCCAACCGCCGAATCCCGGATCTCCGGCCCCCGGCAGCCCGACACCCGACAATGCCGCCCCGACCCAACCCTACCCCGCCGCCGGCTATCCGGCGCCCGTCGCCCAGCCGTACGCCCCCGCCGGTCAGCCCTATCCCACACCCGGCTACCAAACGCCCGCCGATCGGGCGCCCGCCCCGACCTCGACCGGGCGCGAGATCCTGCGTATGGGCTGGTGGAACTACGTGATGCTGCGGTGGGGGCCCAAGAACTCGGCCGCGAGGTTCGCCGTCGAGATGGCCCTGCTGATCGCGTTCTTCCTGGTCCTTGCGATCCTGGCGAAACTGGCCTCGAGTTAGCCGCCGCCTCCTGGGAGATCCGGGGCGAGAAGCCCGGACGGCACGGTCCGACTAGGGAATGGGCATCATCGCGCGGCCGCGTCTACGCGACGGCCCTGCGCTACCTGACGACCGGCCCGAAGACTCTGGCGAACAGGGCCTGGACCTCGCGCTGGCCCGGTTTGTCGTCGTTCGTCTCGTAGGTCCCGTTGCCGCCGGGCGTCTCGATCGTGATCTTCAGGTAGTCGATTGTCTCGTCGGAGTCGCCACTCGCGCCACGCGACTTGCGCTCGACCCTGATGGAGCTGACCTGGCCCGGCCAGAGGGCCCAGTTTCCGGGGGTCTCGGCCAGGATCGCCGCCGGAGGCATCGAGTAGTACCTCTGGCCCAGTGCGAAACCGGCCTGGAGCTGGGCGCCCCATTGGCCGAAGAAGCCGCTCCCCGATGCCTTCGCCTGGGCCCTGGCCTGCTCGACGACGTGCCTCATCAATTCGTCGCTGATGCGGGCGCCGAGAAGTCTCTGGTCGGTCACGACAAGCGCCCAACTCTCAGACTTGAGCATGCCGGTCTTGATCCTGGCGTCGGGGATGACACCCAACACCGTCTCAGCCATCTCGGGTTCCTCCTGCGGCGTGACGGGGCGGCTCGCGGCCGAACTCGGATGGCACGATTGTAGGACCGCGCCTACGGAATCGGCACGATTGCGGGCTTGAGATATACTCAATGTCATGCGTAATATCGATGCGGGGCTTAGTAACGAGGCGGGGGCCGAGGCCGCCACGATCGGACGGCCCGCCCTGGAGCGCGAGCTGCTCGACGAGATGACGGCGTGGTCGCCGCGCGACCGTGGCGGCGTCTTCAAGTCGTGGCACCGCCACGCCATCAGCCTGGTCCACCTCAACGTCCTGACCGCGCTCGAGGCGGAAGGGCCTCTGTCCATGCGCCGCCTGGCTGAGGCGATGGACGTCTCCGATGCCAGCGCCACCGGCATCGTCGATCGGATGGAGAATCGCGGCCTGGTAGAGCGCCGCCACGGAACCGGAGACCGGCGCACTGTTCTCGTTCACCCCACCGATGCAGGCCGGCAGATCTTCGGCGACATGGCCGCGCAGAGGCGCGGAACCCTGACGAAGGTCCTGGCCGAGTTGTCGGAAGAGGAGATGGCCGCTTTGCTGATCGGCATGCGAGCCATCCACGCCGCCCGCAACCGGGTCATGGCCGGGGAAGCGGCGACCCCTGCGCCGCCGGAAGGGCCGGCCGAGCCCGCCGGGTGACGCCGGCCATCGCTTCTCCCGCTCGCCTTCACCACTCCTGCACAATCTCACACCACGCTGGACGGACCAGCACAACCTCTGAGGACCACCACCGATGACAACTCCGGATCCACGCCGATGACCAAGCTTCTGCCAAGGTTTCTGGCGCCCTACCGACTCCCACTGGCCGTGGTGCTGGTCCTTGTCGCCGTCCAGGCCCTGGCCAACCTGTACCTGCCCAACCTCAACGCCGACATCATCAACAACGGCGTGGTCAAGGGCGACACCGGCTACATCCTCCGGACCGGCGGCTTCATGCTGCTGATCACCCTCGGGCTGGGCGTCTGCTCGGTGATCTCCGTCTACTTCGGCTCGAAGGTGGCG
>PMKV01000165.1 GCA_003157875.1 Chloroflexota bacterium | reverse complement strand
ACCATCGACGGACCGCCGATGTCGATCTCCTCGACCAGCGCGTCGAAGGTGATGCCCGGCTTCTCGGCCGCCGCGGCGAACGGATAGAGATTCACGACGACCAGATCGAACGGTTCGATCGCCGCCGACGCCAGCTGCTCTCGATGCGACGAGAGCCGCCGGTCGGCCAGGATGCCGCCGTGGACCCGCGGGTGGAGCGTCTTGACCCGCCCGTCGAGCATCTCCGGGAAGCCCGTGACCGCGGCCACGTCGGTGACCGGCAGACCCGCCGCCCGCAGGGCCTTTGCCGTCCCCCCGGTTGAAACCAGCTCGAACCCGAGTCGCACGAGACCGGCGCCAAAGTCGGCCAGGCCCGACTTGTCGGATACCGACAGCAGCGCCCGCTTCGGCTCCGGCATCCGTTCGGCCGCCTTCACGGCATCGACGTCGACGCCTCGACCGCCCGACGAAACCGAAAGCGCGCCGGCCAGGGCCAGGCCCACCGCCCGCGGCAGCAGCCGATGCTCGACCGCGTGGATGCGCTCGAAGAGCGTCTCTTCGGTGTCGCCTTCGAGGACCGGCACGGAGTCCTGGGCGATGATCGGGCCGCCGTCGAGCGAGTCGTCGACGAAGTGGACGGTCACGCCGGTGACCTTGACGCCGGCGGCCAGGGCGTCGCGAACCGCATGGGCGCCGGGGAATGCCGGCAGCAGCGCCGGGTGGAGGTTGACGATCTGGCACCCAAGGCCGCCGATCGCGGCCGGGCCGAGGACGCGCATGTAGCCGGCCAGAACGATCAGCTCGGGCGCGACTGAGGCCAGCGACTCGGCCAGGACCGCGCTCGCGGAGGCCCGCTCCGCGACCTCGCTGAGCTTGGGCATGGGCACGACCAGCGTCTCGATCCCCTGCTCTACCGCCCAGGCGATGGCATCGCACTCGCGGTCGGCGAAGACGAGGGCGATCTCGGCGTCGAGCGCGCCGCGCGTCGCGGCGGCCTGCAACACCCTCAGATTGCTGCCCGTACCAGAGACGCCGACCGCGATCCTGTGTGCCACGCCGCTCCTCCTCCAACCCTACCGTGCGGCGCCGCCGGCGCGGCGCCCGAAACACCAGAACGAATCAGGACTCCGAATAGCGCGCCCCCGGCGCGTCGATCGCCACCACCTCGCCGACCTGCCAGGCGGTAAGGCCGTCCTCCGCCAGGCTCGAGAGAGCTACCCCCACGCCACCCGCCGGAACGACGCATACCATCCCAAGACCGCCGTTGAAGGTCGAACGCAGTTCGGCCTCCGACAGACCGCCGAGAGCGCCGATCAGCCGCATGACCGAGGGCATCGGCCAGATCCCCGGATGAAGGCGCGCGCCGAGGCCCTCTGGCAGGACGCGAGGCACGTTGCCGGGCAATCCGCCGCCGGTGATGTGGGCGGCGCCCCGCAACTCCGAGCCCGCTTCGTCGAGCCGGCGCCGGAGCGACAGGATCGCCCGCGAGTAGATCAGCGTAGGCGTCAGCAGTACCTCGCCGAGGGTGAGTGGCAGGGTTTCCGGCTCGGGCACCGTAGCCGGCCCCAGGATCCGGCCGACCAGCTCGGCATAGCCCTCGCCGAACGGCAGGTCCTCCTCGGCCACGATCCGCCGCACCACCGAGAAGCCGTTGCTGTGGAGCCCCGACGAGGCGATGCCGATGAGCGCGTCGCCGGCCCGGGCCGCCGTCCCGTCCAGCAGTCGATCGCGCTCCACGACGCCGACGCAGAACCCCGCCATATCGAACTCGTCGGGTTCCATCAGCCCGGGGTGCTCGGCCGTTTCGCCGCCGATGAGCGAGCAGCCGGCCAGCCCGCAGCCGTCGGCGATCGAGGCCACCATCGCCGCCACGCGCTCGGGGACGACGCGGCCCACGGCGATGTAGTCGAGGAAGAAGAGCGGCTCGGCCCCGGCGCAGACCAGGTCGTCGGCGCACATCGCCACCAGGTCATGCCCGACGCCGTCGTATCGGCCCAGCGCCATCGCGATAGCGGTCTTCGTGCCGACACCGTCCGTCGAACTGACCAGGATCGGGTCGCGCATCCCCGCCGGCAGGGCCATCGCCGAAGCGAATCCCCCCAGCCCACCGATCACCTCGGGCCGCCGCGTTGCTGCGACCGAGCCACGCATCAGCTCGACGGCCCGTTCGCCGGCATCGATGTCCACGCCGGCACGGCGGTAGGCGTCCCACGCCCCGCCCGACTTGGCGCCCGGCGCGCTACTCATGGGACTTCGCCGCGGCGATCGCCTCGGCCTCACCCTTCGAGACCGGCTCTCCAAAGCCAAGCCCGCTTGGCTCGGCGTCCTCCAGCACGAACTTGTGCCGGGTCGTGTCGTACGGGACCGGCACCGGGTAGCGCCCGTCGAAGCAGGCGAAGCAGAAGCGGTCGTACGGCAGATCGAGCGCCGACAGCACGCCGTCGATCGAGAGGTAGCTGAGCGAGTCGGCGCCGAGGGACTCGCGAATCTCCTCCACCGAGTGGGTCGACGCGATCAGCTCGGTTTCGATCTGGGTGTCGATGCCGTAGAAACACGGATGATGGATCGGCGGCGAGCTGATGCGGAGATGGACCTCGGCCGCGCCGGCCTTGCGCAGGAGGGCCACTATCTGGCGGGTAGTGGTGCCGCGCACGATCGAGTCGTCGACGACGATGAGCCGCTTTCCGGCCACGACCTCGCGCAGGGGACTCAGCTTGATGTTTACGCCGCGCTGCCGCATCCCCTGGCTGGGCTGGATGAAGGTCCGCCCCGAATAGCGGTTGCGGACCATCCCCTCGCGATACGGCAGCCCCGAACCCTCGGCGTAGCCCGCCGCGGCCGGAGCCCCCGTGTCCGGCACGGGTATCACGAGGTCCGCCTCGACCGGTGCCTCCATCGCCAGCGCCACGCCCATGCGGCGCCGTGATTCGTAGAGGTTGCGCCCCAGCATGTAGGAGTCGGGACGGCCGAAGTAGATCAGCTCGAAGACGCAGAGCTGCTCGTGGCCCTCGGCAAAGCGGACTGAAACGGGTTCCTTGCCTTCTTCGAGGATGACGATCTCGCCCGGCTCGACGTCGCGAACGACGATTCCGCCGGCGACTTCGATTGCCGCCGACTCGGAGCTGATCAGCCAGCCGCCCGAATGCCTTCCTTCCGGGTCATCCGAGGCCGGTTCGAGCCGGCCGAGAACCAGTGGCCGGAAGCCGAACGGATCGCGCACTCCGATGACGCGTTTCTCGTCGAGGATCGCCAGCGAATAGGCACCCTTGACGTGCGGCAGGACATGCTTCAGCGCTTCGACCGTGTCGCCGGACGGGTCGTCGGCCAGCAGCGCGGTCAGCAGCTCCGTGTCCGTGGTTGCCGGCAAGCGCGTCTTGCCGCCCTCCAGCCGTGCCAGCAGCTCGCGAGTGTTCACGAGGTTGCCGTTGTGGCCGACGGCGATCGACTTGCCGCGACTCATCCGGAATGTCGGCTGGGCGTTCTCCCAGATCGTCGATCCGGTGGTCGAGTAGCGGCAGTGCGAGATGGCGAGCGGCCCGCGCAGACTCGGCAAGCGTCGCTCGTCGAGGACCTGGGCGATCAGACCCAGATCCTTGTAGAGCATCAGCTGCTCACCGTCGCTGACAGCGATCCCGGCCGACTCCTGGCCGCGGTGCTGGAGCGAGAAGACGCCCAGGGCGGCGATCCCCGCGGCATCCATGCCCGGGGTCACCGCACCGAAGATGCCGCACACGGCTAGGCCACCTCACCGTTCGTCGGTGAGACCCCGCCCGACGAGGCGGTCTCGGCGGCCTCCGAATCACCGGCCGAAGCGCCGTTCGGACCGTCGGCCGGGCCGTGCTCGGGACCGTAGTCCGGGCCGTGCTCCACGCCGAGGGCGCGAGCCAGCCCGTGGTCCCAGGTGTGGCGCAGGTCGGCCAGGGAAACATCCAGCGCATCGGCGACGCGAGAGCCTCGCTCCTCGGCCGCGCCCGTGGCGCCCTGACCGGTCAACTCGATACGCAGCCGATCCCCGCCGACGGTGCCGAGGGTGCACGACTCCAGCCCGAACTGGCGGGCCAGTAACTCGATCGCCGGGGCGTGGCGCGGCCGGCACGACAAGACCAGACGCGTGGGACTCTCGCCGAAGAGCTCAATGGCGGGCGAGCCCGAGACGCCGAGCCGGAGCTTCGCCCCCAGTCCGCTCCACATGGCGCACTCGGCGATGGCGACGGCCAGGCCTCCGCCGGATACGTCCTGCGCGGAGGCCACGAGGCCCCGGCCGATCGCCTCGCGGATGAAGCTCTGGAGTCCCGCCTCAAGCTCGAGGTCGATTCCGGGAGGAGCATCCTCAGACGAGATACCGGCCAGCTCCGCGTACGCCGACCCGGCCATGCCCGGCGTGACCTGCCCGACGAGAACGACCGCGTCGCCCTCGGTGGTGAACGGCGGCCGCACCAGCAGCGAGATATCCTCGAGCAGACCGACGACACCGATCTCCGGCGTGGGCGAGATGGCGCCGCCCGGGTACTCGTTGTAGAGCGAGACGTTGCCGCCGGTAACCGGGATGCTCAGGGCCCGGCAGGCCTCGCCCATGCCGCGGACCGCTTCCTGTAGTTGCCAGAACGCCTCGGGCCGCTCCGGGTTGCCGTAGTTGAGGCAGTTGGTGATGCCCAGCGGTCGCGCCCCGGTGATGCTGACGTTGCGTGTCGCCTCAGCCACCGAGAGCTGGGCCCCAAGGTGCGGGTCGATGGCGCTGACCGTCTGATTGCCGTCCGTCGTGGCCACGAGCGCCTTCTTGGTGCCCTTGACCCGCAGCACCGCCGCGCCGTGGCCGGGCCACTCGACGGTGTTGCTCTGGACCGACGAGTCGTACTGCTGGTAGACCCAGTGCCGGCTCGAGAGGTTGGGGCTGCCGAGGAGCGCGGCCAGGACCGCGGCCGGATCCATGCCGCGTTCGGGCAGGCCGTCGTGCGCGGTCAGCGGGATGCCCGGCGCCGGCGCCTGCCGGCGACGCACCGGCGGCGTGGCCAGGCGGTAGTGGACGATGGCGTCGCTCGTGAGCGCGCTGGCCGGGATCCGAGCGATCTCCTTCGCTCCGGGGTTCGGCAGGCCGTCGGCGCCGATGCCGCCCTCGATGATGGCGATGTCGCCATCGGTGGTCACACGTCCGACCAGCGCGATCGGGATGCCCCANNCCATGCCGGGCTCGCGCCGCGGGATCGCGTCGAGGTCGAGCAGGATGCCGGTGCCGGCCTTGTCGGCCGACTCGGAGGTAGCGCAGCTGATGCCGCCGGCGCCCAGGTCCTGGATTCCGAGGACGAGCTGCCGCCGGATCAGCTCCAGGCTGGCCTCGATCAGCAGCTTCTCGGCGAACGGGTCGCCGACCTGGACCGCCGGCCGCTTGCTCGGGTCCTGGTCCTGGAAGGTCGCCGAAGCGAGCACGCTCGCTCCGCCTATGCCGTCGCGACCGGTAGTCGACCCGAAGAGGACCACGTAGTTGCCCGGCCCGGGCGCCTCGGCCAGGATCAGCATCCCCTCCTCGAGGATGCCGATGGCCATGACGTTGACCAGCGGGTTGCCCTGGTAGCTGGGATCGAAGACCAGCTCGCCGCCGACAGTCGGG
The DNA here is from genome assembly GCA_003157875.1 of Chloroflexota bacterium. Lineage (GTDB taxonomy): Bacteria > Chloroflexota > Limnocylindria > Limnocylindrales > CSP1-4 > Fen-1039. The sequence goes on along the minus strand of PMKV01000165.1, from coordinate 2,935 downwards.
ACGCCGACGCAGTTGCCGTAGCCGCCGACGCCGCGGACGATGCCGTCGACCAGATGGCGGGTTCGCGGATGCGTCGGGTCGCCGAAACGGAGAGCGTCGAGGACGGCGATCGGCCGCGCGCCCATGGTGAAGANNGTTGTGGCTCTCGATCTTGAACGCCACCGCCAGCCCGTCGCCGATCCGAACGACCCCGGCGTTGTCGCCGATGCCGGCCATCATGCCGTTGCCGCGTGTCGGCAGTGTCTTGAGGAGCGGCTTGGAGCTCTTGTAGGAGCAATGCTCGCTCCACATCACGCTGAACACGGCCAGCTCGGTGTGGTTGGGGTCGCGGCCGAGCTTCTGGCGGATGACGTCCAGCTCCTGGTCCGTTACGCCGAGCTGGCGGTGGAGGGACATCGGCGCCTCAGCCGAAACTGCGGTGCCCACGTTCTCGGCGGCGCCGGCCGTTCGTCTTTCGTCGCTCATCGCCCGGCCTCCACCTTTGTCTTCGCGGGCGCGACCGCTCGTCCGGGGGCGTGGGGCCGTCCCGCGGCTTCCCACTCGGCCGCGCTCTCGATCAACGAGCGGATGACCCCCAGGCCGCCGTCGGTGCCCAGGATCGCCTCGGACATGCGCTCGGGATGCGGCATCAACCCGGCCACGTTTCCGGCCGCGTTGCAGACCCCGGCGATCGCCCGCAGCGAACCGTTGGGATTGGCCGGCTCATCCGGATCGGTCGCCGGAGTGCCGTCCTCGCGGACGTAGCGGAACAGGACGCCGCCGCGGGCCTCCAGCTCGTCGAGCATGGCCTCGTCGGCGTAGTAGCAGCCCTCGCCGTGGGCGACCGGAACGCGCATCGGGGCGCCGGTTGCCGAGCGGGTGAACGGCGAGTCGAGCCGTTCGGGCTTGATGTCGACCAGACGGCCGGCGAAACGGAGCGAGCGGTTTCTCAGCAGCGCGCCCGGAACCAGACCGGCCTCGGCCAGAACCTGGAAACCGTTGCAGATGCCGAGAACAAGGCCGGCGGCGGCGGCGAATTCCTTGACGCCGCCCATCACCGGGGAGAAGCGAGCGATCACGCCGGCCCGGATGTAGTCGCCGTAGGCGAAGCCGCCCGGCAGGATGACGGCCGAAACGCCGTGCAGGTCCGGCGACTCGTGCCAGAGCGAGACCGCCTCGACACCGGCAATGGTGACCGCGTTGAGCGAATCAACGTCCGAGTTGGAGCCGGGAAAGGTGACGACGCCGATCCTCACTTCGACGCCGCGGATGAAGTGGCCTCGAGCAGCTCGAGCTCGTACGACTCGATGAGCGGATTGCTGAGCAGTTCTTTGGCGAGGCCGTCGACCACGGCCAGCGCCGCCGCCTCCGAATCCGCGGAGACGGTCAGCTCCACCCGGCGGCCGACTCGCACGCTCGAGACGCTGGTGACGTGGAGGTGGGGCAGGCTCTGCTCGACGGCCCGGCCCTGCGGGTCCAGGATGCCGGGCTTGGGCAGAACGTTGACGGCGTACCGGAAGTCGCTCATCGCTCGATCACATCCTCCTGCAGGTAGCGTTCGAAGCTGGCTCCGGTGATCCGCTCGAACGCCGCAACGTACCGCTCTCGAGTGCCGGCGACGATCTCGGCCGGAAGCTCGGGTCCCGGATAGGTCTTGTCCCACGGCTGGATCTCGAGCCAGTCGCGGACGGGTTGCTTGTCGAAGCTCGCTTGCGCATGTCCCGGCTCATAGGTCGAGGCGTCCCAGAAGCGGCTCGAGTCGGGCGTCAGGACTTCGTCAATGAGCATCAACTCGCCGGAGTCCAGCGCAGTCCCGAGTTCGAACTTGGTGTCGGCGAGCAGGATGCCCGCTCCCTCGGCGACAGTGGCGCCGCGCCAGTACAGATTCAAAGCCACGTCGCGGACCTGCTCGGCCAGCTCCCCCCCAACAAGGGCGACCATCGCCTCGAAGCTGATGTTCTCGTCGTGCCCGACCTCGGCCTTGGTGGACGGCGTGAAGATCGGCTCGGGGAGACGATCCGATTCGCGCAGGCCGGCGGGGAGCTTGATGCCGCAGATCGAGCCGGTGCGCTGGTAGTCCTTCCAGCCCGATCCGGAGACGTAGCCGCGAACGATGACTTCGACGGGCAGCACCCTGGCGCGCCGGCATAGCATCATCCGGCCGCGCAGCTCACGCCGCCCGGCGTCGTCGATGAAGCTCTCGGGCAGATCCGCCGGGTCTGTGCCCAGAAGATGGTTCGGGATGATGTCGGCGGTCTGGTCGAACCAGAAACGCGACAGGCCGGTCAGGACTCGGCCCTTGTCCGGGATCGGCGTCGGCAGGACGACGTCGAAGGCGGAGAGCCGGTCGCTCGCCACCAGCAGCAGTCGATCGCCGATCTCGAAGAGGTCGCGGACCTTGCCCGAGCGGACGAAGCCCTCGGCCTGGACTGCGGCGCCGCCGGCTCGGGGATCGCCGGGGTTGGTGGTTTCAGCGGGTGCCATTGGCGGCCTCCTTTCGAGCCGGGACCTCGCCCGCAGGAGCCTCGCCCGCAGGAGCCTCGCCCGCAGGAGCGAGCTCATCCAGTCGGGCGATAGCAGTGGCTATGTTGCGCAGGAAGTGGCTTTCATCGAAGCAGGCGGCGAGGGCCTCGTCGGAGAGCCGGGCCGCGACGTCCGGATCGGCGACGAGCAGGTCGCGCAGCTGGCGGCGCTCGTCGGCAGCCCTCAGCGCATTGCGCTGGACGACAGCGTACGCCTCCTCGCGCGAAAGCCCCGCCTCCTCGACCAGGGCGAGCAGCACGCGGCCGCTGCAGTGGAGACCCAGCCCTCGCTCGATGTTCTCGCGCATCCGCTCCGGCCGGACGACGAGCCGCTCCACCAGACCGCGGGTCTTGACCAGCATATAGTCCAGCAGAATCGTCGCGTCGGGCAGCAGCACGCGCTCCGCCGAGGAGTGGCTGATGTCGCGCTCGTG
>PMKV01000067.1 GCA_003157875.1 Chloroflexota bacterium | reverse complement strand
CGGCAGGGCCAGCTTCTTGGAGAGGCGCTCCTCGATCTCCTGGTCGTTGGCGAGGGGCTTGCCGAACACGAAGGCGCGAACTCGCGCCACTCGCCGGCCGACCGACGTCGTCGGCGCACTCGCGGCCGCCTTGGCGACCATCGTGCCGGGACCCGCATAGCGGAAGTAGGCGGAGTGCGGCCGATCAACCACCACGCGTCGGTCACCCAGCTTGCGACCGTGGAGAGGCGGACGAGCGGAGGTCATCGAGCGCAGAATCCTTCGTGATGGGCGGCCTGGCCGGCCTTCGGCATCAAGTACGCGTCGGCCGTCGCTACCCCAGCGCACGCCCGTACCGGGCCGGACGCGGTCGTTCGGCGGGACCGGGCTAGGCTAGCATGCCCTTCCGCGCGGCGATGCCGTACCTGCGGACCCATTCGGGTGGCCTCGGTGGCCCCATCAGGGCAGTCAGGATCGACGAATCGAAGGCCGTTCGGCCCGGTGGATCGGCCGGGGGTTACCTGCGGCCCCGGGAGCGAGGTCATCGCCCCAGGCTCAGCCGCCGGCCCAGTCGAGGCGGGAGCCCGGCGGCCGCGATGGCCGCCTGCGTGGCCGCGATGTCGTACTCGACACGGTGCCACGTGGCATGGCCCGCGTCGGTGTCTATCAGCAGATAGCTCGATCTCGGGTCGCCGTCACGAGGCTGGCCGACGCTGCCAGGGTTGAGGATCAGACGTCGATCGTCGAGCGCCAGGCGCCCTTGTGAGGGCGCGACCATCTGCTTCATCCCGCCGCGCGTCTCGCGGAATACGAGCGGCACATGGGTGTGGCCGACCAGGCAATACGTGGTTCCGAACGCCGGCAGGTTCTTCGCGGCAACCTCAGGCGAGTCCAAGTACTCCCAGATGGGATCGCGCGGGCTGCCGTGGGCCAGGGTGAATGCGGACCCCGGGGGCACGAGCCGTTCGGGAAGGCCCGCCAGATACCGGCGCGTGGGCTCGTCGATCCGGGCGCGCGTCCATACCATCGCGACATAGCCGTCCGGGTTGAACAGATCGATGCTGTCACCGCCGCCGCCGGCATCGTCGTGGTTGCCCCTGACTCCGATCGCACCCGCCCCGCTCAGCCGATCGACGACGGCCTGCGGCTCGGGGCCGTAGCCGACCGTGTCGCCGAGATGCCAGATGGCATCCACGCTGCCGAGCACGCCGAGCACCGCCTCCAGCGCCGCGATGTTGGAGTGGATGTCGGAGATGACCGCAACTCTCATGCCCGGATTCTAGAGAGGCCGGCGGCGGCGGGCCGCGGGATCGCGGGGGAACTGGGGCGGGCTCTCCCCGATCTTCTCCACGACGGCCAGGACATGGTCCTCGAGGCCCGGAACGCGAACGGGCTCGAGACGAATGAGGCGGCCGCGCAACTGGCGGATGGCGCCGTCGGCCCCGGCCAGCTCCGATTCGGCCGGCGCCCGTTTCCAGGCCACCAGCAGGCCGCCGACCCTCAGCAGCGGAAGGGCCAGCTCGACCAACTCGCCCATCCCTGCCACGGCCCGGGCCGTGACCGCCTGCCAGTGGCCTCGGTGGCGCGGGTCCCCCGCCAGCGTCTCCGCCCGGGTCGCGGCGATCGCGACGCGGCCGCCCATCCCTATTGCCTCGGCCGCGGTCGCCAGGAATCGTGCCTTCTTGCCGACCGACTCGACGAGCAGCGCCCGGCGCGCCGGAAGAGCCACGGCCAGAGGCAGGCCCGGATAGCCGCCGCCGCTGCCGAGATCCACGAACTCCTCGATCCCGGCCTTCTTCATCAGGGGGAGCGCCGTCAGGCTGTCCAGGACGTGCTCGCAGGCGATCATTCCGGGGTCGCGTATTCCGCTCAGGTTGATGGCGCTGTTCCAGGCCAGGAGCAGACGGACGTGGTCGGCGATTGCCCCGAGTTGCGCCTCCGACACCGCCGCCGCCGTGGCCCCGTCGCCGAGCGCGGCACCAAGGCCGGCGCGAAGCGTCGCCTCGTACTCCTCCGGCAGCGGATCCAGGTCCTGAACGCACGTCGGGAGCGGATCGCGATCATGAGGTGGGGTCACGCGCGGACTCCCGCTCCTCGATGTCGCGCCGCTCCCGGCGTTGGCTCGTCTCGCACCCGGCGTCCCTCGGTCTTCCCGCGTCGGTCCAGTCTCCGGCCGGGTTTCCCCGGCCCTTCGCCAACGCGGTTACCCATTTGACGGTCCGCAGCAGCGGTGCGGATGACGGAGAGTAGGCGCCGGTCCCTACCCCGTCAACGAGGTTTTCCACGAATCCGGACCACTCTTCCACGAAAGTGGATAAATCCCTACGCCGTCCGACGCAGGTGGAGGAAGGACCTTGCCCACCGGTCCGAAAAGGGCCCCGTCGCCGAGCCGGGGGTTCAGACGCGCGGATTCCGAACGGGCTTGCCGAGGGTTCGCCGGACGACGTCGAGGACTTCCTCGATGTAGCGGTCCGCGTCGCCCTGCTCGGCGGCCGAGCGCACGCATCCCTGGACGTGGTCTTCGAGGATCAGCAGCGCGACCGAGTCGACGGCGGCTCGAAGCGCCGCGGTCTGCTGCAAGATGTCGATGCAATACTCACGGCGGTCGATCATCTTCTCGATACCCCGCACCTGGCCCTCGATGCGGCGCAGGCGGCGAATCAGAATGGCCTGGTCGCGTGAGTACGAGTGCCGGAAGGTCTCGTCCAGCTCCGAAGCCTCGGTCCCGAGGTCGAGCCGGTCCAGCGTCGGGCTGACCGCGCCGTCCGACCTGATTTTCGTAGCTTCGTCCTGTGCCGCCAACATAGTCCTCGCTGGGCCGGAAGCGTATCTGGTAGCGCCGAATCGGATGATACTCCCAGGGAGTATGTCGGGCAAATCCCTGCGCCGGCCCGGGCGTCCTCGAACGCCTCGAGAGGATAGACTTGACCGGTGAATCCGCGTCAGCAGCTGAGCATGAGCCGGGCGGCATGACCGACGAGCACGCGATCCTCGGCCCGCGACCGGACTACGGCTTTGCCCACGCCAGCGAAGCCGAGTTCGCCCGCATTCTGGACTTCTATCAGGTCACCTGGGACTACGAGCCGAGCGTCTTTCCTATCCTGTGGGACCTCGACGGCAACGTCCTGGAGAGCTTCGCGCCCGACTTCTATCTGCCCGACCTCGAGCTCTTCATCGAGCTGACGACGCTCCAGCAGCGACTTGTGCGCAAGAAGAACCGCAAGGTCCGCCGCCTTCGTGAGCTGTATCCCGGCCTGCGCATCAAGCTCTTCTACGCCCGTGACTTCCGGGCGCTGATGCTCAAGTACGGGCGAGCGGCGCTCCTGTCCGAACTGAGTGGGACGCTGGGCCAGATGATGCCGCACCCGGAAGCGGACGACTCGGCCGCGGCGGAACCCCGGTCGGGCGCATTCGACCCATCCGTACCGCTGGACTTGGTCCCGGCCGCGCCGGGCGCCAGCCCGGGGCCGCGTCTTCACCGCGACCGCCCCTCGCGCGCCGCCCGTCGACGGGCAATGCGCAAAGCGGCCGAGGCGGCCGCGCACGCACCCGCCACGTGATCAAGAGGTAGCGATGAAACACTCCCAGGACCTCACCGCAGATGTCGCCGAGGTGCTGCTTACCGAGGAGCAGATAGCGGCCAAGGTAGCCCAGATGGGGCAGCAGATAAGTGCCGACTACGCCGGTCGTGAACTGACGTTGGTGAGCGTCCTCAAAGGGTCGCTGCCCTTCATGGCGGACCTTATGCGCCGTATCAGCCTGCCTTTGCGGATCGACCTCATGGAGGTGTCGAGCTACGGCGGGGCCTCGACGGAGTCGTCCGGGCTGGTCCGAATCCTCAAGGACTTGAGCGCTCCGATCGACGGTCGAGACGTGTTGCTCGTCGAGGACATCATCGACACGGGCTTGACCCTGAACTACCTGCTGCGCTACCTCAAGGGCAAGAACCCACGCTCGATCAAGGTCTGCTCCCTGCTGGATAAACCCGCCCGTCGCCTCGTGGAGATCCCGATCGACTATGTGGGATTCGAGATCCCCGACGCCTTCGTGGTGGGGTATGGTCTCGACTTCGGGGAGGTGTACCGGAATCTCCGCTTCGTGGGCGTCCTCCGCCCCGAGGCATACGAGTCGTAAGGGACCGACCATGCATCACACATCGGCCACCCGCGGTCATTGGCTCGTCGCGATCGGCGCGATCGTGATCGTCGGCGCGACCATGCTGCAGTGGTGGCAGATAGGCGGGGGTGTGGGCGAATTGGCCGCGCGCGGGGACATCGGAATCGCCGACGGCCGTGTCTTCCTCATGATGTTCGTACCCTCCGTGGTCAGCTTGTTCCTGGTCACCTTGCCCTTCGCCTCGGAGAAACCCGTGGCAATCGACCACCCGCTGTCCTATCTGGCACTCTTCGCCGCGATCTTCGCCGGATACCTGTGGCGGCTGATCGACCTGGCCCAGAGCCTGCTCGTGCCGTGGCCGCCGCAGCGGGGCGTTGGCTTCTGGCTGGCGGCGGTCGGGCTGGTTCTCTTTTCGCGCGGCGTCTTCGAAGTCTTCGAGGAACGATCCCGGCGGCTCTATTAGGTCCGCATCTCGCTCGGTCGGACGGCCGAGTCCTTCGTTGGCGCCTGCGCTCCTCGCTTACGCACCCTCAGGTGCGCGCGCTCCGGTGCTCGGACGCCGCCTCGGCTTCGGCTCGTCGGACCGAGCGAACCCTGTCCCGCAGCCGGGAAGATCCGGGCTCGGCGTTCCGGAAGGTGCCCAGGCCCTCGTGCGGTTGACGTTGTTGCCGTATAGTTATGGACAGGCGACCCGGATGCATATGCACGGTCGCCGACCTACCGGGGCATGGCTGTCGAGCGGGAAGCCGTTCGCCACCCCGAGGCACCGGCACTACGGCAAGCGACCATTGGCCATTTCGGCTATCGCGAGCAGTGCAGTCGCGCTCTCGTCTTGAGGTTCGTCTGTTCGAGTGGAGTACCTGGTCAGGCAAGCCCGAATCACCGATGTCGATCGGTTGTACGCGCTCTGCGCGGAAAAAGGGGCCGTTCCTGGCGGTGACACTCCAATCGACGCGATCAGCCTGCTTCGTCAGCTTGTCTATCTACCCAATGCGAGCGTCGCGCTCGTCGAAGCAAATCACCAGATAGTCGGCGGTGCGGTCCTCGGCCTGAGGCCATCGGTCAGATCCGGCGGGTTCGTCGGGACGATCGACGTGCTGGTGGTCGCGAATGGTCACGACGGCGAGAAGGTCGCCGACATGTTGATCGAGGAGATGCTGCACTCGGCCCGAAGAAAGGGCTGCACATCGGTCGAAGTCATGTTGACGCCGGACGCCGAGCATATCTCGAGCTGGCAGGGTCATGGTTTCACCAAAGCAGTCGGAAACACCTACAAAGCGGCGGTCGCAGCCCGGACGACCCGGCCGTTGATATAGCCCCGGGTGGCCGCGCAGGAGCCAGCCGCGGCTGGCTTTGGGAGCGCCGGCGCCTGAAGGTCACACGGTCGACGATGCGTCGCCGGCCAGCCAGTCAAGGAGTTCATTTGTGAGCAAGNNGGACGTGGCGAACATCTTCTACGCAGCGAAGGCGGCGGGCGCGGACATCGACTACGTCACGCTTCTGAAGGCCGCCGTTGCCGGGCGCGACTTCGTCCGAGCCTACGCCTACACCGGACTCGATCCGGAAAACGAGAACCAGCGCAACTTCCACTCGTTCCTGGCACGCCACGGCTACAAGGTCGTGAGCAAGGACATCCGCAAGTACGGCGACGGCAAGGTCAAGGCCAACCTCGATATCGAGCTGGTCGTCGACATGATGAAGACGGCCCGAAACCTGGATGTCGCGATCGTCGTCAGCGGCGACGGCGACTTCGCGCCGGCGATCCGCGCGGTCCAGGAGATGGGCGTGCGCGTCGAGGTCATCAGCTTCCGGGGCAATACCAGCTCCGACCTGATGGACGTGGCCGATGTCTTCTATGACATCACCGCGCTGGCTCGCGTCGACCGCGACTCGTCGCGATCGGGTCGCCGGGTCGCCGGTGACGACCAGGACCTGTCGATGACGGAGGTCCCGGACAAGCAGACCGAGGGTCGCGGCGGCCGAAGGGGCCGGGGCCGCGGTCGAGGCGGACGCATCGACGGAGTCGAGGAAGTGGCGGCCGAGAGCCGCTCGGCCAGGCCCGCCGCTCGTGGCCTCGTCAGCCGCACCGCACCGCGATCCGGGGGACGCCTGGTCGCACTGCCAGGCGAGAAGCTGTCCCGCGCCACGGGAGCCGCAGAGGGTGAGCCTCTCGACGAGGAGTTGCTCGACGAGACGGCCGTCGAGGTCATCGAAGCCGCGGACGGCGAGATCGCCGAGGGCGAAGGCGCGGACGGCACGGGCCGCCGCCGTCGTCGCCGGGGTGGTCGTGGCCGTGGGCACGGTCGAGGTCAGGGCCTCGGCGATGCCGCCGAAGGCGAGGCCGCCGAAGGCGATGCCGCCGAAGGCGAGGAAGGCGAGGCCGCGGTCGCGCCGGCAGCCCGCCCGAATCAGTTCGGGTCGGTCTGGGACTCGCAGATCGGCATGGCCGGTCGGCCTGAACGTCTGACGCCGGTCGCTCCCGATGAGGACGACTACGCGGAGCCCGAGATTCCCGAGTACCTCCTGGCCGAGCGTCGCCGCAGCAGCGGCGGACGGGGCGGCCGAAATCAGGGTGGTGGTGGCCGCGGAGTGCGGAGCGCCTACGCCTCGGCAGTGGAGCGGGAACGCTACGGCCGATCTGCGGCGCCGCGCTACTCGGAGCCGGTGCGCCAGTCCCAGCCGCCACGGCGGCGCGACGACCGGCCGGTGCGCCAGCCCGGACCGCAGCAGCATCGAGGCGGCGGAATGCCGCGCAGCACCGGCCGCGACTCGGCTGAGCCGTGGAGCGAGGTCCCGCCGGAGCTCGAGGAGCTCCTCCGCGCCCAGCTCTCCACGAAGCTGAGCCGGCCGGCCGACACGGAGGCACCGACAACCGAAATCGCGTCGGCGGAGAGCAACGCCCCGCAAGCCAAGGCTCCAGCCCGGCGCGGCGGACGTCGCAAGCCGGCGGAAGACGTCGAGGCGAGTGTTGCGTCCGAGACGGCCGCGGTCGGCGAGGCTTCAGCGGAGAAGGCCAAGCCTGCCAGCCGGAGCCGGCGCAAGCCCGCCGAGGCGAGCGGTGACACGGCAAGCGCCGAAGCGACTCCCGCCAAGAAGCGCGCTCCCGCCCGACGGCGCACGGCCGACGCGGCCGCGGCCGCGGGCGAAGCGATCGCCGGCGGCAGCGAGGCCCCCGCAAGCGAGCCAACCGGCGAGTAGCCGGCAGCTGGAATGAAGGGCGCCGCGACGCGCGGCCAACCCCGCGCCCTGGCCGAGGTCGATTCGATGATCCTCGGCCGGGCGCCCCACGCCGTCCTGCTCGTCGGGCCCGGGTCCGTCGGCAAGACGACGCTGGCCCTCGATCTGGCCGCGGGCCTGCTGTGCTGCGATCCGGATCCGGCGGCGAGGCCGTGCCGGGTTTGCCGTGGCTGCCGGCAGGTCGCTTCGGGCAACCACCCGGACCTGCATCGCCTCGCCCCGGAAGGGCCGGGCGGTCAGATTCGAATCGGCAAGGCGACCGACCCTGAGCCGGGGACCGTCCGACACGTGATCGGCGAGCTGGCGCTGCTGCCGGTGGAGGGCGGGGCGCGCGTCGTCATCGTCGAGGCTGCGCACCGTCTGAACGAGGACGCCCAGAACGCCCTTCTCAAGATGCTCGAGGAGCCGCCGGCCGGGGTCACGATCGTGCTCTGCGCCGACGACGAGGAATGCCTGCTGCCGACCGTTAGATCTCGCTGCGTCCGAATCCGGCTGGGAGCAGTTGGGGGGCGGGAGATCGAGGGCTGGCTGGACGAGCTGGGTGTGGCCGACGCGCCGCGGGCGGCCCGGTTGGCGCGGCTCGCCGACGGTCGACCCGGCCTCGCGCTGGCCTATGCCCGCTCGGCCGACGCCGAACGGCTTCGCGGCGAGATCGCCCGAGGGATCCTGGACATGCTCCCCGCGAGCCGGCATGCACGGCTGGCCGTCGTTCGCGAACTCATCAAGTCCGCCGCCGCCCTTAGTGCGGCCCTCGATGACGGGTCGGGGGACGTGGCGGCCGTCGATGAAGCCGCGGCTCCCCGCGGTCGCGGTCGCGGCCGGAAGGCTCGAACCCCAGCCGGAGCCGCCGCGGTCGAATCTTCGGAAGATGTCCTCGACGCGCCCGACGAGGCCGCCGCGCCCAAGCTCGCCGCCGCGGACCGGCGCGCCGCGGCCGGGAAGCTCGTAGAGATCTGGGCGTCGGTGGCGCGCGACCTGGCCGTGGCCCGAGCCGGTGGCGCGAGGCAGCTTCGCGAGATGGCGCTGGTCGACGAGCTGCGGACGATCGGTCCGGCCGTCTCCGCCGCGAGCATCGGGGCGTTCCTGGAGAGGCTCGGTGACATCGACCGTCAGCTGGACGAGAACGTCAATCCGGAGCTTGCACTCGACGTTCTGGCACTCTGCTGGCCGCACGTCGAGGCGGGTCGGGGAGCCGGAACGGCGGGGCCCGGAACGGCGGGGCCCGGAACGGCGGGGCCCGCAGCCGCGGGTGGCCCGGCGGGGCTCCGCCCATGACGGTGGTCGAGTCGGCCCGACTCGAAGCCAGCGTCAGAGGCCGCGTCCACGGCGTCGGGTTCCGCTACTTCGTGGCGGTCAGGGCGAGGAACCTGGGCCTGACCGGCTTCGTCCTAAACGACCAGGACGGCAGCCTTCGTGTCGTGGCCGAGGGACCCCGCGCCGACCTGGAGGCCCTGCTCGAGCACCTGCACGAAGGCCCGGCCTCCTCGATCGTGGAGCGCGTCAACGAGGACTGGCTGCCCTACACGGGTCATTGGGGCTCGTTCAGCATCGAGTCCTCCGGCCACCGAGGAGACTGAGGCACCGGGAGCTCGGGCCCGTCCGAGACTGCTTCTGGAGTGGCTCTTGCCGGGAGGAACGCGGCGGCGACGACGAGCCCGCCGATGACGAATGCCACGCCGATAAGGCACGTCCAGTCCATCGCCGCGACGAAGGCCGATCTGGCGGCGTCGAGGAGGGCCTCCCCCGGTCGTCCGCCTAACTGGGCGGCGGCCGCCGCCGCGCCGGCGAATGAGCCGCGAACCGCCCCGGCGGCTTCCGGCGGCAGCACGGCCGCGGCCCCGGCGATCCGATCCGCGTAGCTGCCCTGCCACAGGCTCCCCAGGATGGCAATTCCGAGGGCGCCGCCGATCTCTCGAGTGGCGTCGTTGACGGCCGATCCCACGCCGAACTTCTCCGGTGGGACCGCGCCCATGATCGCGTCTGTCGCCGGGGTCATGGCCATGCCGATGCCGCCGGCGGCGACGAAGAGGATGGCCAGGATCTGGCCGTCACCCGTGGTCACGCCGATCGTTCCTGCCAGGCCCATGCCGAGCGCGGTGATCGCGAGCCCGAGGGACGTCGTCAGCTTCGCCCCACGCAGCACAGTCAGCCGGGCGGCGATCGGCGAGGCCACCACGATCCCCGCGGCAATGGCGATGAAGCGGTAACCGGTCTCCAGTGGCGAGAGGCCCCTCACCTGCTGCAGGTACAGGGCGAGCATGAAGAGAGCACCGTTCAGGGCGAAGAACGAGAGCGTCACCGAGAGGCACGACGCACCGAAGCGGGCGTTGCGAAAGAGCCCGATCTCGAGCATCGGATGCTCCAGGCGTCGCTCCCAGGCGACGAAGACGACGCCGAACACCGCGGCGAGGGACACGGATCCGAGGATCCGCGCATCCGACCAGCCGTAGCCGGGCGACTCGATGATCCCGTACGTGAGCGCCACCAGGGCCACGACCGAGAGAACGGCCCCGATCGGATCAAGCGGGATGTGCCCTGGCGCCTTGGACTCGGGGATGATCGCCAGGCTGGCTAGGATGCCGGCAGCCACGACCGGAACGTTGACCAGGAAGATCGACGGCCACGCGAAGTGCTCGAGCAAGAGTCCGGCCAGCAGTGGACCGGCGACGATACCGAGGGCCATGGTCCCGCTCCAGATCGCGATGGCCTTGGGTCGCTCGGTTTCGTCGAAGATGTCGGCGATGATCGAGAGCGTCGGCGGCATGGCCAGAGAGGCGCCCAGACCCATGAACGACCGCAGCGCAATGAGCTGCTCCGCGCTGCCCACGAGCGGCGTCAGCGCCGATCCCAGCCCAAAGAGGCTCATTCCCGTGACCAGTAGCCGGCGCCGGCCGAAGCGATCGGAAAGGGCGCCGGACATCAGCAGCAGGCTCGCGAAGACGAGTGTGTACGCGTCGACCATCCACTGGAGCTGGCTCGTGTCGGCCTCGAGGTGGTTCGAGAGGACCGGGAGGGCGACCATCAGGACGGTGTTGTCCATTGAGATGCCGAAGAGGGCCAGCGCCAGGACCGCGAGAATCAGCCATCGGCGCGGGTGCCCATGGTGCGGCGTGGTCATCTGATGGCTCCTTTCTGCGGTCGAGTGGCCGATCGGTCGGTTTCCGGGTGATCTCCTCGCACGCCCCTCTACGCCCCGTACAGTGTGCGAGGCGCGAGACTACCAACACAGCGTGCGAGTGTCAAGTACACTGTGCGAGTCTTGGAACGTGGTTCGAGCCACTGTAGAATCTCGACGGCGGCCCGGACGCGACTAGAGGAGCGGTCGAATGAGTACCCAGGGATCCGAAGGCAAGCCCGGGAGGCTCGCCTGGTGGCCTGAGGTGCGCGATCGGAACTCCGACCGGGAGCCGCTGAGCCGGGCTCAGATCGTCGCGGCCGCGATCAAGCTCCTCGATGCCGAGGGCCCGGACGGCTTCTCGATGCGGCGGCTGGGCCAGGAGCTGGGGGTCGGCGCGACGTCGCTGTACTGGCACGTCAAGGACAAGGACCAGCTGATCGACCTGGTTCTCGACGAGATGGTCCTCGAGATCCGGCTCGACGACGATCCCGGCCTGCCCTGGCGGGAACGGGCGGCCTGCGTCGCTCGCGAGTTCCGTGGCGTCGTGAAGCGCCACCGCCGCCTGGCGCCGCTGGTCGGGGCGAGGATCGGCGTCGGCCCGAACACGCTGCGCGGAATGGAGCACTTGCTGACGGTCCTGCGCGCGGGCGGCTTCGACGGCGACCGATTGACACTCGCCTTCGCCTCGATCCTGACCTATGCCCTGGGCAGCGCCGTCATGGATACCCGCGAACTTGCCGGCTCCGGATCGGCCGGCAAGAGCGTCGAGGAGCTGCAGGCGGTCTACGCCGGGATGCTCGCGTCTCTTCCGCCCGACGAGTTCCCGAATCTGGTCCGGCTCGTCACCGAGACCGGCCCCGACGCCATGGCCGACGATGCCCAGTTCGAGTACGGGCTCCAGCGGATGCTCGACGGCATGGTGGCGGACCTGGCTCGTCCCACGGCCGGCTGACGGCCGGCACCCGCGCTACCTCACGGGGTTCTAAGGCAGGAATCGCAACATTCCCCCGTCGATCGGGACGAAGGTGCCGGTCTGGTAGCGAGCCAGATCCGAGCACAACCAGGCGACATACGCCGCCAGCTCGTCCGGCCGGCCGTACCGACCCGCCGGAATGGATCGCTCAATCTGCGCCCTGACTTCTGCCGGTGTGCCGCCGATCTTCTCGGCCCGGGCCTTGTCCAGAGCCTCCACGCGAGCGGTGTCGATCCGGCCCGGGACCACGCCGTTGACCGTGACGCCGTCGGCGATGACCTCCGTCGCAATGGTCTTGAGCCAGGCCGCAAGCGCGCTCCGGCAGGCGTTCGAGTAGGCCAGCTCGGGGATCGGCTGACGGATGCCGGAGGACATGATCGAGACGATCCGGCCCCAGCCCCGTTTGCGCATCCCCGGCAGGAGGGCGGTTGCCAGTTCGATCGGCGTGATGGCCAGTAGCTGGAATGAGCGGCGCCACTCATCCGGGTCCGTTCTGGTCGCCTCCGAGGCGATCGGTCCGCCGGCGTTGAGAACGGCGATGTCGACCGGGCCGAGACTCCGCTCCGCCTGCCAGGCCACTTTGGCCGCGGTTGCCGGATCCGTGGCGTCGCCGGCGATGGTTACGACCACCACAGAATGAAGTCGGCGGATCTCCTCGGCGGCCGCCTCCAGGGCCTCGCCGCCGCGCGACCAGAGGGCCAGCTTGCAGCCTTCCGCCGCCAGACATTCGGCCGTCGCCCGCCCGAGCCCGGCAGAGGCACCTCCAACCAAAGCAGTTCGACCGCGAAGCCCCAGATCCATCACATTCCTCCGGTTGGTTGGCTACTCATCGTGCCATGGTCTCGGCCGGACCGCTACGCTAGGCGGGTGATGGAACGAGATCGGGTCATAGAGCGGGCCGTCGCTGCGTATCGCGCTCTGGCCGACCTGGCGGAGACCGTCGAGGACGAGTGGCAGTACGTGACCGACGTCGTCGATGCCTACACGCGGAGTCTTCTCGCTATGGCCTCCGCGGACGGCGCGAGGCCTCTCACCGGCCAGGAGGTTGCGGCGGTGGACGAGGCCATCGCCGAGATCGGCCTGATAACCGACGCTCAGAAGTCGATCGACTGGCTGTCGACCTTCCCCCACGTCGTCGCGCTGGCGTTGGCTGTCGACCTCGACCGGCTGCCCGACGCCGGGCCGAGCGGGCCGGACGAGGTGGTATCCGATCCGGATGACGCATCATCCGATCCGGATGACGATTCGCCCTTCCGACTTCTGCTGGGCGGCGATCGATGAGGTTCCAGGATGCCGTTCGCGATGGCCGGGCCGTCGTGTACGCGGGCATTCAGGCGGATCCGCTCGTGGCCCGAGCCGCTTCCCTGCTCGAAGGCGCCACGGACGCTGAGCGACTCCTGGCCCGGGCGGCGATGACGGGTGAGCGCCTCGACCCGGAGACGTGGCACCGAATCTTCCCGACACTCTTCGGAGAGGGCGTCGGCGAGGAGCTGCGTCGCCATGCCGAGGATGTCCTCGGCGTTTCACTCGAGATCGCCGATCTCGGCGACGCCTCCCGGAGTCAGTATCGAGGGGCCCTCGTCGAGGAGTTGACGGCGCGGCTGCTGGCCCGTCGAGCCGGCCCGGAGGCGCCCGTCAGGCGGGAGCGGCGCGTGCTCTTCGACGGCGTTCGCTCCGAGATCCATCCGTACGACGTGACCGTGGAATCGACCGCGACACCCGAGGTCTACGACTGCAAGTGGGGCGCCCGGGGCATCAACGCCGACGTCCTGAACCAGCTCGACGACGCCAGGAAGCACGCCGCCGACGAGGAGGTCGATCTCCGGGTGGCTATCGTCGTGTTCGACGCGCGCCGATCGTGTGAGCTGCGACTGGATCGGGCGACGGCGCAGCATGCCGCGACGCGGCTCGTGGCCCTCGAGTCGCTCGATGAACTAGGGCAGGACAAGCCGTGATCGGCGAAGCGAACGAAGAACTCGATCTCCCGGCCGATCTGCTCCCGTACCGGATCGTGCGGCCGTACCGCGTTCGATTCGATGAGGCGGCCTCGACCGAGACGATACGCACCGCCGTCTATCTCGTCTGGGCCGCCGACGTCGCCTGGCAGCATTCGACGCTGCTCGGCTTCGGGCGCGACTGGTATTCGGAGCGCGGGCTCTTCTGGCTGGTTCGGGCCGTGAGGCTGGACGTTCTGGTGCCGCTCAAGACCTACAGCGGTGTCTTCGTGACCACGCAGGTCGTCGCCTACCGCCGCATCGCCGCGCGACGCCAGAGCGAGGTTCGCGATGCAGCCGGCGAGCTGGTGGCCACCCTCTCGATCGACTGGGTCATGACCAACGAGCGGGGCATGCCGACGCGAGTGCCGGACGAGATGCGCGAGTTCATCGCCGACAAGTCGGCCACGTTCGAGATGCTGAAGGTGGAGTTGCCCGCGACTCCGCCGGACGCCGCGGAGGGAACCTTCCGCGTCAGACGTCGCGATCTCGATCCACTCGACCACGTCAACAACAGCGTCTACATCGACTACCTCGAGGAGGCGCTGGAGGCCGCGGGGCAGGGCCCGCTGCTGACGACCACGCCCCGCCGCTACGAGATCGACTTCGTGGCGTCGGCGGGTCGAGGCGATCTTCTGGTCGACCGAACCTGGCCGCTGGACGACGGCTGGGCTTACCGGCTGACTCGAGACGACGGCAAGGAGATCTTCCGAGGCCGAGTCACCCCGATATAGGGGGAGAGTCTCGCCCGGTCAGCCGGCGCATTCCGTCGTTGGCGCCTGCGCTCCTTGCTCACGCACCACAACGTGCGCTCGCCAAAGCCAGGCTTGCCTGGCGCCTCGTCGGACCGAGCGAACTCGGTCGCGTTCGTTTAGGACTTCGGGGCGTCGTCCTTGGGCTCGGCGGTGTCGTCCGCCGGAGCGGCAGACTGGGCTCGCGCCGCTTCGGCGGCTTTGCGCAGATCAGCGGCCAGGTCCTTGCTGCGGGCAGCGAGGCGATCGCCGACGTGCTCGGTCACGTCGGCGGCCTTGTGGGCAACCGGACCGGCGTTCTCGGCAGCGACCGCGGCGAGCTCGGCGGCCTTGGCGGCCACATCTCGAAGAACCGGCCCGGCCGTCTTGCCGGCCTGATCGATCATCTCCTGGAGCTGGCCGAGCCAGTGCTCGCCCATCTCGCGGGCTCTTTCCACCTGCTCGCGGCGCGGACTCCCGCCGCCTACCGGCTCGCCGGCTGCCGGCTGTTCGCCCTGTCCTGGCTTGTCGTTCGTGCCCATTTCAACACCTCGAACTGAGCGAGGATTCGCTGCCCCTCGACATCTGGCAGAGTCCATCGTACGCCTGGGGGGAACGGCCCGCCCAACCGCGTCAGGTTGCCGGCTGGACCACGACCCCAGATAGCCACGTTCCGGAGTGGCCGGCTGAGTCGACCAGCGTCATTCGCCAGCGGTAGCAGTTGAAGTGGGCCAGCCAGCCCGAGGAGACGCCCGAGACGGGGCTGACGGAACTCCCAGACTGCCAGTCCGAACCGGCGCAGCTGCCGGGCATCGTCTCGACGGCATATTCGGTCGTGAGAGTGCGGGACACGATCGACGTGCCGGGCGCGGAGGTCTCGGCCCAAACGAGCGTGATCGACGAGTCGGTCATGGCCGTCAGCGTGCCGACGGCCGGGCTCGAGAAGGTCGCCATCGGCGCCAGCGAATTGGCCAGGATGGTACTCGAGGCCGTATACGTCGTACTCGCGGCCGAGTCGGTCAGAGCAACGACGAATCGGTAGCAGAATCCCGATTTCAGACCAGTAGCGGTTTGGGGTGACGGGTCGGTCGAGGTCCAAGGTGGCGAGGCGGGCAGCCATCGATCAACGGCGCAGCTCCCGTTGATCGGCGCAGCCATCTGGAGGGTGACCTTGCGAGAGGCGACCGAACTGCCGGTTGCGACTTCCTCGGTCCAGCTAGCCGTGGCGGACGCGCCCGCGGTCACGGTTCCGGCCGCCCCGGGCGACTCGAAGAGCGTCGCCGGTCTTGCCGGCGGTTTCCATATGGAGACGCTGTAGGCGCCAAAGTAGGTCAGCAGGATCTGGTCCGCGCTCATCCCTCCGGCGGCGCAGTTGCGGGCGCTGGCCTGGAACAGGTGGTAGCCATCTGCGTCGGTCCCGCAACCCACGTTGTTGCCGCTCCGGTAGCCCGTCATGATCACGGTTCCGCCCCCGCCACCGATCGTCTCGTACCACGTGGCGTCGATCGCGGCCAGTTCGCCGGCGCTTGGCGACCGGCTTTCGGGCCAGTAGATCTGATCGTTTGTGTTGTCGGCCACGTCGTAGCAGTTGCCGCCGACAGACCCGCCACGGGGATTGATCACGTAGTACCAGGCGTATTCCTTCACGACGACGGCGCCGACCTGAAGGATTGCCGCCGGCCACGACGCGGAGAACTCGGCGGCGAGGACGACCCCGACGTAGGTCCTGAAGTCGACTGTCTGAACGGTGCCCGATTGTGGGCCGCTCGTTCGGTAGACGCGGATCGTGGTAGGCGGGATCCGAGAACTGCCCCAGGACGTGCACGGAACCGCTGCCTGGGCGACGGGAGCGATGGACGCAGCCGGCATCCAGAGCACGGCTGTGAGCACAAGAATGGCTGCCAATCGGCGTCGCATGAGCTGAGGCTAGACGCGCGCAGAGCAGGGCGTCAAGTCGACGAGGGGGTCATGCCCGGGCAGCCATATGCCCCATCTCGCGTATCTAGGGCGCACGTTCGTTCGATTTGGGAAACCCGGCCCTTGCTTTGGGCCCTGGAGAAGGGCCAGAATCCAGGGCATAGGAACCGGCCGGAGGAGGCCGAGGAGGTGAGCCGATGATCGGCTACTGGCATGCCATTTCTCCCGATCAAGCACGCCGGGCGCGCGTCTCATTGGCAGCCCACGTGGGCGGTCACGAACTTGTCGTGGAACGATGCGGTGCCGAGCCGTGCTGGCACTGGGCCGTCATGAGTCGCCTTGGTCACGAGATCGAAGGGGGCACCGCGCCGGACGCTCACTCCGCCGAGCGGATGGCCGAGGAAGCGGCCTTCCACATTCATCCGCCGTCGGTAGGCGACTGGGTAGCCCGGCTCTTCTAGCGAATCGTCGCGGAGTAGCCCCTCCGTCTATTTCGGCTCGGGCTCTTCTCCGTGCCAGGGCGTGAAGCGATTCTCGATCTCGGGGTCTTCCCACGGGGCGGCGAGTTCGGCCAGGTCGGTCTCGCCCGCAGGACCCTCTTTGTCGAGCAGACCAGCCTCGTATGCCTCGATGGCCTCAACCGAGGGACGGCCGACCGCGATCGCCTCGTCACCCTTTGGGTTCATCACCACCGAGCCGGCGTTCTCTATCTGGGCCTCGAGCTCCATCTTGCGCATCTCGAGACGGACCGCCTCGCTGGGCGGCAAGACGGCTTCGACGTTGATGACGTCGTCGCGCCCAACCTGGAGCAACGCCTTTGGATCGATCAGGTCGGGCATCAGGCCCTCGCCGGGACCCAGATTCGCCTTGGGATCAACGACGGTGACCCCGGGGAGATCCTGCGCAATCGCGCCCTCGACCAGCGCCCTGCACTTGGGGCAGGCGGCGGCTTTGGCCGGGATCGGGGTGGAGCACCAGGGGCAGATGCGATTGGTCTCGTCCATGTGGCGCACCGTAGTCCATCGCGGCCGTTGAGGGCTATCCAACATTCGGGCCATGGACCGACCATGACCCCGGAGAGAGCCGCGAGTCCTATGCAACGATAGGCGAGCCGGGCTCGAAGCGTGTGACCATTTTCGCGCGGCGACGACGGGATCGGCACGCCCGGAGTCCCTCTTCGGGCTACGCCGGACGGAGTAGAGCGACCCCCTCGAACTCCGCGTGGCAGGGGTACTGACGTGCAGGTCTCGCCGGGCGGGCCGGGACCTACCCTGCATTTGGGTTGCCAGCCCCTGTTCGTGGCTGGCCGTGTTGGACGAGGTCCCTCAATGTCAGCGCGCTGGGCTCGCCGGCGGCTCGCCACCGGACTCTTCGCGATCCTGCTATCGCCGGTCCTCGCGTCCTTCGTGGGGATGCCCGGCGCTCAAGCGGGGACGCCCGTGCCGCATGTGACGCTGGACAACGTGCCGTCCAAGCCGCTGATCGGCCAAGCCGTCGCCTTCGATGTCTCGTTCGTGAACGGGCTGGGCGGGGACACAGGCTATGGGCCGTACGTCGATCTGAGTCTGCCGCTCGGCGCGGACAGCCTCGCCGGCGACGACAACGGACTGACGTTCACGAGCGCGACCTACCTGGCCGTCGCCGTCACCGCCACAAGCCTCACGGCTGACGCGGACGGCTGCGTCGTCCATCCGTACGCCGTCCAGACATCCGGAGCGCCCGTCAAGGTGTGCGATCTCCAGGTCGGTCAGTCGTACGTCGTTCTGCGGCTGCCGTTCGGTTCGTTCACACCGGGCCAGCCGGCCGCGACGGTCCACGTCACCACGCAACTCAGCAACTACGCGGCAGAGGGAACCGACCTCACCATCGGCGCCAGTGGCGGCTTCCAGTTCGGTGCCGACCCACTGAACGACCCCGCCACGGATCCGAGCATCCTGGGCGATCCCACCTCGGCCACCGTGACGCCGACGATCATCCGCGTCACCAAGACCTATCACGGGCCGGAAGACGAGACCGCCACCGGCCCCAACTTCCCCCGCTCCTACACGCTCGACGTGACGGTCGCTGCCGGCCAGACGGTCACCAACCTGGTCGTCACCGACTCCCTGCCCAACACGATCCAGTACATCTCCACCGATGCCACGACGCCTGCGTCGACACTGACCGAGCCGTCGACGAGTATGCCGGGCGGCGAGCTGTCCGCCGAGTTTGACTCGGTCCTCGGCACCGGCGGCAACGATGCCACGATTACGTTCAACTTCTACGTGCCGCTCATGGACGCTGGGACCCCCGGCGACCCCGTCATTCCCCCGGCTCCCGTACTGGCGCCGGATACGGGCGCCTTCAACACCTCCAAAGACGACGTCGGCGCAACCGCGCACTGGGTTCCACTCGACCCGGCCCAGCGCGGTCCAGGCGACATCGGCGTAGACGTTTCGGCCGAGCCAGCCAGCCACACCCTGACCGACAAGTCGATTGCGATCCAGAAGGCCGTGCACAAGGATGGGCCCGGGGCGGTGGGCCCCGACGACACTCTGGTGTGGACGATCTGGGTCGAAGTCTCGGACTACTTCGCCCTGAACGACATCGTCGTCGACGACCAGCTCGGGGACGGCACTCTGGTCGATCAGAACTTCGCGCCCACTCTGTCAGTGACCGGCCAGGGAGTGGATTCGACGCCGGTGAGCATGAGTTCGGACGACTACACGTTCTCGAACCCCCCGGACCCGGCGAGCGGCGAGACGGCCATCTCGTTCCGAATCTCCGACGAGCTCTCGAAGCGCTTTGGGAATGATGCGATGGTCGGCGGCTGCATCGTTCCGATCACCGGCAGTCCCACGCCCCACTGTTCGGCCCACAACGCCGGCCAGACGACGGCAACGATCGTCTTCCATTCGATCGTGCAGCGGACCTATTTGTCCACACCCGTGTCCACGCCAGGGGGGCCCGTCGCCAGACAGGTCGTCGAAGGCGACACGCTCTACAACCTGGCGGCTGCCACCGGGACCGTTCTGAACACGGGCGACTTCAGCTCGACCCACAACACGATCGGCGACGGATCGTTGGGACCGCCCTTCGATCCCGGCACGAGCGCCTCCATCTCGATCGATCGCGGCGTTCTGTCGAAGTCCATCTACGCGATCAACGGCAATTTGGTGACCGATCCGAGCAAGCCGGTCCACGTCTCCCCGGGAGAAACCGTCACCTACAGGCTCACGCAAAGCTTCAAGACGAGCCGCACAGACGACTTCAGCATCACCGACTACCTGCCGCTGCCGGTCTTCTATGCCCGGAACACGGCATTCGATGCCGGTGCTGAGTACTTCGGCACCGTCCCGGCGGCCGGCCACGCGAACTACGGGCCGGCGGACACGTTCCACAGCAATCCCGGCGCACCGCCGCCGACACCCACGTACGACGGCGGCGCGAACAGCGTCACGTTCACCTACGGCGACTACGCCCTCTACCCGGCCGAAGCCAGCATCGCCGACATCCTCTTCACGGTCACCGTGTCGACGAGTCCGTTCGCGGACGGCCTGCTGCTGACCAACCAGGCACGCAGCCAGACCGCCAACGCCGTGGGCGAGATCGTGACCGCCGACGCGATCGTCCAGATCACCCTGGACCAGCCGGTCCTTGCCATCACCAAGGGTGTCGTGCGGATGGACAACCCGGGCGGTGTCTTCGTGCCGGCGACAACGGGACCGGTGACTTTCGACGCCACGACGGCATCTCACCACGTCTCATGCGACACAGCATTCAGCGCGCCGATAACCACGGCCGGCCTGGCCGCCAGCCCGATCAACAGCGACCTGAGCGGAGTCGACGCGGGCGACTATGTCCGGTTCGCGATCGTGGTTCAGAACACCGGCCATGCCGCGGCGTTCTCGGTCCAGATCAAGGACTCGATGCCCGCCGGCTACGCCCCGACCGGTGGCACTCTTGACATGTGCGTGACGGACGGAGCCGGCACGGTCCTGGCCACCACCAATGTCGGCGTCGGTGGGACCGGGCTCTTCGACCAGGGCATCGAGCTCTTCGGCGTGGCCGGGGGATCCCTGGCGGCCGGGAGCTCTGACGGCGTCGACAATACGACCGGAACGAACGTCATCGTCATCAGCTACACCCTCCAGGTCGCGGACTCGACCGGGCCCGCCACCGTCATGACCAACACTGCCAGCCTGGACCGGTACGCCAACGACCCCGGGGCACCGAACCATCTGGGCTCGTCGCTGATCGACAGCGCGACCGTGACGACCACGGACGCCGCCGCGTCCAAGGCCG
>PMKV01000106.1:237-14327 GCA_003157875.1 Chloroflexota bacterium | reverse complement strand
GAACGCCATTCCCATTCCTCCTGAAGGTTCGAAAACGCCCATCTCCTCGTCCGAGCCTGAGGGCAGTGCGCGGGTGCGAGGCCGGTGACGGTCGGCCAGATCCGCACCAACGCAGAGTACGTCACGGCGATGGCGCCGTGTGCCTCGTCCGGCGCAGTCAGGCGAGAACGACGCCCCATCTTCTCCTTCACCAGCATTGGGAATGGGCCGTCCCCTGGTGCCAAGCCCGGAACGTCGTTCAACGCCACGGCCTCGTCGACTTGGTGTCGAACCCGCGGCAACTCCGCGGCTCCTGGGTACCTCCTTTCGGGTAGAGTCCACCTGGCAGGAAACGAGTTGGACCAGGGGACGCCCGAACCGTCGGTTTCGGAGGATGGGTGCGTGAGGATGGCCGAGGGTCGCGCGACGATCGAAGGCACTTCGAGTTCAGCCCCTACGGATGGGCTCCCGGGCGCGACCGAGGCGCCTGCGGCAACGGTCACTCCGCCCGTGGAACGCGAAGGGCTCCGCATGGGCGGTCTCGATGCTCTTCGGATGTTCGCGGCGGCGCTTGTCTTCATCAACCATCTCGCCATATACGGCGGCATCGACTTCGGGCCGCTCGAAGTGTTCGCGCTGCACGGGGGTGTCGGCGTGATCGTGTTCTTCGTCCTGAGCGGCTACCTGCTCATCCGGCCGTTTCTATATGCGCCTGTTCCGTGGCGGTCGTATGCGCTCCGGCGCCTTGCTCGGATCCTCCCCGCCTACTATCTGGCGCTCGTTGGATCGAGCTTCATCATGCTCAACACTCAACTCCTTCAGCATCCCCTCGAGTATCTGACGCTCACCCAGAACTACGATCCGGCGGTTAGCAGGACTTTCGTCGATGTTAGCTGGACGCTGACGATCGAGCTCGCCTTCTATGCCGTCGTGCCCTTCATAGCGGCCGGACTATCCGTCCTATCGCGACTCCGAGCCCTCGAGGCGGTCGTCATCGGAATGGCGGCATCGTTCGTCGGGGTCATATGCACGCTCGCGTTCTACCGCGGGTCGAATCTCGTTTACGTATATATGCCATTCTTCTTGTGGGTGTTCGGTCTGGGGATCCTGCTCGCCCTTGTGGAGCGCGACTGGGCACCGCGCTTGAGGGTCATGGAACGCCACGGGTTATGGGTAGGCCTGGTTCTCCTGGTATGCGCCCTCTACATCGGCGCATACGCTCCGCTCGACCTGCCGACGGCAGCGGCAGCGATCTGTCTCGTCGCCGCTCTACGGCGACGACGGGCGCCATCGTGGGCGGCGGTGTTGGGCGATCGCTGCTCGTACTCGTTCTACCTCTGGCACGAGCAGATCATCCGGGCATTGGGCGGGTTCACTGCCGGGTGGCCAGTCGCGATAATCGCCGGGCCGGCGTCGATCGCCATCTCCCTCGTGTCGTACAAGGTTGTCGAGCGGCCGGCTCAGCGATGGGCCGCGCGGAGGTCGCGGGCCGCGACCGAAGCCAGGCGTGCGCCGGCTGACGTGGCGCCCGCCGTGGGCGAGGGCTCGGGCCCGCCCCGACCCTGACCTCCGCCCATCGCAGGCCATGGCGTGCAGCGTCCGGCGCACCCACCCCAAAACCCAGGGGCCCCAGGCGACCGCCAGCTATGCTTCACGCTGGCGGACGGCGCGGTTCGCGGTCCGAGGCATTCGTCCGCAGCTGGCGGAGGTACGAAGTCGCCATGTTGACCGCAGCACAAGTGCGCGAGGCGCGCTCTCGAGCAGACGACCTCGACATCTTGACCGACCCCGAGATCACCCGGTTTACCCGAGTATTCCGACTGACGTGAGACTCCGCCCGTATCTGCTGCTGATCTGCCTGGCCCTCGTCTGGGGGGTCAACTGGCCGGTCACCAAGATCGGCCTTCGCGATCTCCCGCCGTTCAGCTACGGCGTGGTGCGAGTCATCACGGGGCTGGCCCTGGTAGTCGGCGTGTTGGTGGCGCGCCGCGGCCTGTCGCTTCCGGACCGCCGCGACGTCCCGGTCGTCCTGTCGGTCGGCCTCGTGCAGATGGCCGCCGCGATCGCCTTCATGAACCTGGCCCTGCCGCTGGTCTCGGCCGGTCGGTCGTCGATTCTCGTGTATACGATGCCGCTGTGGGTCGGGCTCTTCCAGCTGCCGGCTCTGCGCGCCTCGGGCGCCGCCAGGCAAGTCGTCGGGTTGCTGATCGGTCTGGCCGGGATCGGATTGCTGCTGAACCCGCAGTCGATCGACTGGGGGTCGCAAGGCCAGCTGCTCGGCAGCGCCGCCCTTCTCTTCAGTGCCGCGCTGTGGGCGGTGACGACGATCCAACTCCGCCGCCACGACTGGCACGGAACGCCGTTCAGCCTGATGCCGTGGCAGCTCCTGATCGCGCTGGTGCCGCTCGGTGTCTTCGCATTCGCGCTCGAGGCCGGCAGGGCCATCAACTGGACGCCGACGGCCATTGCGGCCGTCTTCTACAGCGGCCCGATCGCGACCGCCTTCGCCTACTGGCTCAGCCAGTCCATCTCGCGCTCGCTCAGTCCGCTGGCGACGACGATGGGCTTCCTGGCCGTCCCGGTTGTCGGCCTGGCGTCGTCCTGGGTCATGCTCGGCGAGCCGCTGACCTTGCTCGACCTCGCGGGCGCGGCCACGACCTTCGTCGGCATCGTGGTCGTGTCCACATACTCACGAGCCGCCGCCGCGGGCGTTGACCCTGTGATCGCTCTGCCGGATCAGATGGAGACGGTCGCACCGGACGTGTGACGCTCGCGCCGTCGCCCTCGCCAGACCGTGACGCGGCCGGCGCCCTGAACCTTCCAGGTGCCGTCGCGACCGACGAGGGCGGTGTTCTCGTCTATCCCTACGACGAGCGCGCCCTTTGGAGCGGTAAGGGTCAGCGGCGCGACCAGCGTCTCCGGGATGGCGTCGTAGTGGGGGATGATCACGAGACCGGGGGCCAGGCCCAGCCCCTCCTGCCACCCGAAGGGCGGCCGGAGAAAGCCGCGGCCGCCGATCTGGGGCTGGTATCCGCCCAGCACCATCGCCCCGGCGGAGCAACCCGCGATGACGGCGCCGCGCGCATGCGCCTCTCTCAATGCCGCCTCCGCCGCGCTGCCGCGGAGTATCGCCAACAGGTGGCCCGGCTTGCCGCCGGAGAAGTAGACGAGGTCCGCGTCCGCGATCTTCGCGACCGCCAGCGGGTCGTCGGCCGACTCGCGATCCCTGATGAGCACCGAGGCGGGCACGGCCCCGAGGGCGGCGAAGTGGGCCTCACCGCGGGTCGCCCAGCCCTGGAAGACGGCCTCGCCATCCGGCCACGAGGCCGTTGGCACTATGGCCACGCGCGGCCGGTCGCGGCCGGTCGCCGCCAGCAGCGCTCGGTCCACCTCGTCCATTGCCGGGGTGAACTCGCCGGATCCAACCAGGGCGATGATCCCGTTCATGGCGGCCGAGTCTACCTGAGTCGTTGCGGTACCTTCCGCGCCGCGCCCGCTCGGCCGATCGGGCGCAACGGCCTTTCTGGGCCGGGAGCCTTGGCCATGATCACGGATCGCAGCTCCAACGCCGGCATCCGGAGCATCGGGTAAAGTTTGGCGTCGGGCGGTACAAGCGCCGATGGAGCCCGGCATCCTCGATCCGGCCCGCGTCGGCGAGGGGTAAATGGGCCAGCGCCGGTCCGCTTCGGAATGGTAACGTCCATCCCGCGCGCCGAGCGAGCCGGTGGGATGCCCTGGCAGCGGCCGCAGATTCGGCTTCGGCGGAGTAACCAGGAGGAGTTCGTGCAATTCGGGCACTTCGACGACGAGACGCGGGAATACGTCATCACGCGTCCCGACACGCCCTGGCCCTGGATCAACTACCTGGGCAGCGAAGCCTACTTCGGTCTCATCTCGAACACCGCCGGAGGCTACTCCTTCTATCGCGACGCCCGTCTGCGGCGCCTGACCCGCTACCGCTACAACAACGCGCCGGTGGACCTGGGCGGCCGGTACATCTATCTGCGCGACGACGAGTCGGGCGATTTCTGGAGCCCGAGCTGGCAGCCGACTCAGAGCGACCTCGAGGACTACAGCTGTCGCCAGGGTCTCGGCTACTCGACCATCGGCTCACGCTACCGAGGCATCCGGGCCGAGACGTGCTACTTCGTGCCCCTCGGCGAGAACCTCGAGATCTGGCGAGTGAGGATCACCAACGAGCGGCCGGAGGCGGCGAAGGTCTCGCTCTTCAGCTCGATCGAGTTCTGCCTCTGGGACGCCAACGACGACGCCACGAACTTCCAGCGCAACTACTCCATCGGCCAGGTGGAGATCGAGGACGGCGTCATCTACCACAAGAGCGAGTACCGCGAGCGGCGCGACCACTTCGCCTACTTCGCCTGCTCGGAGCCGCTGGCCGGCTACGACACTCAGCGCGACGCGTTCCTTGGGCCGTATCGCGGCTGGGATCGCCCGATCGTCGTGGAGCAGGGCCAGGCCACCGATTCGGAGGCCCACGGCTGGCAGCCGATGGGTTCGCATCATGTCCGGCTCGAGCTGGCCGCCGGCGAGACGAAGGAAGTCATCTTCGTGCTCGGCTACAGCGAGAACCCCAAGGACGATAAGTTCGATCCGCCCGGCTCCCAGAGAATCAACAAGAAGCGGGTCAAGCCCGTCATCGATCGATACCTCCGCCCCGAAGTGGTCGCCAAGGCGTTCCAGGACCTGCGCGATCACTGGACCCGGCTGCTCGGCATCGTCCAGGTCGAGACCGGCAACGAGCACATCGATCGCATGGTCAACATCTGGAACGCCNNCCAGTGCATGGTGACGTTCAACCTGTCGCGCTCGGCCTCCTACTTCGAATCGGGCATCGGTCGGGGCATGGGTTTCCGTGACTCGAACCAGGACCTGCTGGGCTTCGTTCACATGGTCCCCGCGCGCGCGCGCGAGCGAATCCTCGATATCGCCGCTACCCAGCTTCCGACCGGCGGGGCCTATCACCAATACCAGCCCCTCACCAAGCGCGGCAACAACGACGTCGGCTCCGGCTTCAACGACGACCCGGCCTGGCTCGTCCTGGCCGTGGCGGCCTACCTCAAAGAGACCGGCGACGCCAGCATCCTCGACGAGCCGGTCGCCTACGACAACAAGCCCGGCTCCGAGCAACCGCTCTACGACCACCTGCAGCGCTGCGTCGGGTACACCCTCGACCGCCTCGGTCCCCACGGCCTGCCGCTCATAGGTCGAGCCGACTGGAACGACTGCCTCAACCTCAACTGCTTCTCGGACACGCCCGGCGAGACCTTCCAGACGACCGAGAACAAGGCCGGCGGTGTCGCCGAGTCGGTCTTCATCGGCGGGATCTTCGTTCTCGCGGCCGACGAGATGGCGGCCATCGCGGGCTTGCGCAGGGACGGCGCCGAGGCGGGTCGCTGCCGCGAGGCTTCCGCGAAGATGGCGGAGGTCGTCAAGACGGCCGGCTGGGACGGCGATTGGTTCCGTCGCGCCTACGACTTCTCGGGGGCCGCCATCGGTTCGTCCCAGAATGCCGAAGGCCAGATCTTCATCGAGCCNNATCGAGCCGCAGGGCATGTGCGTCGTCGCCGGCATCGGTCTCGACGACGGCAAGGCGGTCAAGGCACTGGCGTCGGTTCGCGAGCGGCTGGCCACACCCCACGGGATCGTGCTACTGCAGCCCGCATTCACCCACTACTACATCGAGCTGGGCGAGATCTCGTCGTTCCCCCAGGGATACAAGGAGAATGCCAGCGTCTTCTGCCACACCAACCCGTGGCTCATGATCGCCGAGGCTCGGGCCGGCAACGGCGAAGGCGCGCTGGACTACTACCTTCGCATCAACCCGTCCGTTCGCGAGACGATCTCCGAGATCCATCGCTGCGAGCCGTACGTGTACTCGCAGATGATCTCGGGCAAGGACGCTCCGGTCCAGGGCGAGGCCAAGAACTCCTGGCTCAGCGGCACGGCCGCGTGGAACTTCGTGGCCATCACCCAGTGGATCCTCGGCATCCGCGCCGAGCACGATGGCCTGCGCATCGACCCCGTCGTGCCCGCCGACTGGGGCGACTTCAAGGTGACGCGACGCTTCCGCGGGGCTTCCTACAGCATCACCGTCCGCAAGTCCAAGGGCTCGACGGGTAGAGTGACCCGACTCACGGTCGATGGCTTCAAGATTGACGGCAACCTGATCCCGCTCCCGACCCGGCCGGGCGGGTCTTTCGATGTCGAAGCGTTCGTCGAATAGCGAGGCACAGATTGTCCGAGGTTCGGGTTCGCCCCGGCGAGAATGCGTACGGCTACTTCGACGAGGCGGCTCGCGAATACGTCATCAACACGCCCGATACCCCAACGCCGTGGATCAACTACATCGGCGAGGGGCGCTACGGCGGGATCGTGTCCAACACGGGCGGCGGTTACTCCTTCGACTGCGACCCGCGGCATAGGCGCGTAACTCGCTACCGCTACAACTCGATCCCGGTCGATCAGCCCGGCCGGTACATCTACCTGCGTGACGCGGACTCGGGCGAGTACTGGACCTTCACCGGCCGTCCGACCCACACCGTGCTCGACTCCTACGAGTGCCGCCACGGCGCCGCCTACACGAAGATCGCCGGCGGGTACAAGGGGATCGCCGCCGAAGTGACCTACTTCGTGCCGCTCAGTCCCATCGACGAGCCCGCCCAGTGCGAGCTATGGGTCCTGAAGGTTCGCAACACCGGCCCGGCGCCTCGTCGTTTGCGTTCATTCAGCTACGCCGAGTTCAGCTTTGCCGACGCGTTCAACGATCAGACGAACCTGGATTGGGCCCAACACATCCTCTTCAGCAACTGCGAGAGCGGGGTCATCCAGGTTGGGACCAAGTTCAACCCGCTGACCTTCTTCTTCGGCAGCAGCGAAGTGCCGGCCGGCTTCACGTGCGATCGCGAGGACTTCGTCGGTTTGGGGCGCGATCTGGCCAACCCCATCGTCGTGGAGACGGGCGAGCCGTCGAACGCCGGATCGCCGCGAGGCAACAGCATCGGTTCGTTGACCCACGACATCGAGCTTGCCCCGGGCGAGGAACGCCAGATCGTCTACATCATGGGCGCGACCGAAAAAGCGGCCGAGATCGGTCGGGTCATCGCCCGCTTCTCCGACCCCGCCGAAGTCGTGTCCGCTTTCCGGGCGCTGCGGGACGACTGGTCGGTCTTCCTATCGCGCTTCACGGTGGAGACGCCCGACGCGGACACCGACGCCATGATCAACTTCTGGAACCAGGTCCAGTGCCGGACGACGCTGTACTGGTCCCGCTTCGTCTCCGGCTACGAGACGGGGCTCGGCCGCGGCATGGGGACGCGCGACAGCGGCCAGGACACGCTCGGAACGATGCACACCGTCCCCGACCACGCTCGCCGCGTCCTGACGACCATCTGGAAGATGCAGTTCGCCGACGGCCACACGTGGCACCAGTTCTTCCCGCTCACACAGGAGGGCGGTCCGGGCCTGGCCTCGGAGTACCCGGACTGGCCGCAATGGTTCAGCGACGACCATCTCTGGCTGGTCATCTCCGTCTGCGCATATCTACGCGAGACCGGTGACTTCGACTACCTCGAGCAGAAGGTCCCGTACGTGGATCACGCCGAAGAGACGGTTTGGGAGCACATGCTCCGCGCGGTCGACTTCACCCTCGAGCACCTCGGGCCGCACGGCCTGCCGCGCTCCGGCTTCTCCGACTGGAACGACACCCTCAACGTCGATCACGGCTCGGGTAAGGCCGAGAGCGTCTGGACGGCGATGCAGTTCTGCCGCGCCCTGGGCGATCTCGATGAGCTATGCCGCAAGCTCGATCGACCGGCGGAGGCCGGGCGCTTCGGCGACGTCAACGCCTCGATGGCGACGGCGATCAACGAGCACGCCTGGGACGGCGCCTGGTACCTGCGGTCTTTCGACGACGACGGGCTGCCGATCGGAGTATCCGGCGCGGCCCACCATGCGATAGACCTGATCACTCAGAACTGGAGCGTGATGGGCGGGGTCGCGTCGCCGGAGCGGGCCGAGCAGGCGATGCGTTCCGCGGACGAGAAGCTCAACACCCGATACGGCATCGCTCTGATGTGGCCGCCGTACGACGGCTTCGATCCGCGCGTATGCGGGACCTCGACCTTCCTGCCGGGAGCCAAGGAGAACGGCGGCATCTTCNNCGCCAACACGTGGTCGATCGTGGCCGCGGCGATGCTCGGCCAGGGCGACGAGGCGTACAAGTACTACCGCCAGATCCTGCCGCTGGCCCGCACCGACTGCGACGTGTACAAGGTCGAGCCGTACACATACCCGCAGAACATCTGCGGTCCGACGCATCCGTCCTTCGGCTTGGCCCGCAACGCCTGGCTGACCGGCACCGCGGCCTGGACCTTCGTCGCCGCCACGCAATGGATCCTGGGCATCCGGCCAACCTACGACGGCCTGCGCGTGGCCCCGGTGCTGCCGGCCGCGTGGCCGAGCTTCACGGCTCACCGCGAGTTCCGGGGCACGGCCTACGAGATCTCCGTCCGCCGCGAGGGCCCGGGCAACGGCGTGTCGATGGTCGTGGACGGCGCGGCGGTACGCGGCGACGTCGTTCCGCTGCCAAGGCCCGGAACGAGCCGCGTCAAGGTGGACGTGGTCCTCAAGTAGCCGCGCGGCGGGCTGCCTAGATGTAGGTGTCGACGACCGACCGAACCCGCAGCCGGATCTGCTCCACCGAGCGACCGGGCGGAAGCCGAAGCTCGACCTCGATCCGGCGGCCGGCCGGGAGGTCGAAGTAGTTGTCGCTGAAGAGGGCGTCCATGCCTTCTATCGACAACTCGACCCAGCGGACCAGTGTGTCGGATTGGAGCCGAACGGTCGCCGTCGTCGGTGCGCCGGGCGCCGCCGAAGGACCGGTGCCGTCGACCGAGGGGTACGTGTCGAGGGTGATGTTCGGGGGCCGAAGGGCGAGGTGCTTGTCCGGCACGAACGGCGTTATCACGATTGCGCGCCTGACGCCGCCCTCGAGCAGCTCGGCCACCAGCACGACGGACTCCCGATCCGCGGCCGGGACCGGCAGATCGATGGAGCAGACGGTCTTTGTCGCCAGCCCCGGCGCCACGACCAGGACGCTCGCGTCGGCCTCAACGCTGCCGTCCAGCCTCTCCAACGACCAGCGGACCTCGCCGTGCCACGCCACCGGCAGGTCGTTGGTGAGATAGAGAGCGGCGGTCCCGCCGTCCTCCGCCACCGAACAGGATAGGAGCACGGGGGCGTAGAACCGGCGTGTGGCGTACTGGAGCGCCTTCCATCGCCCGAAGTAATCGATGCTCGACCATGACGAAACCGGCCAGCAATCGTTGAGCTGCCAGTACAGGGCGCCGCCGCAGACCGAGCGTTCGCGTCGCCAGTGCTCCACTCCGACGCGCATCGCCTCCGCCTGCAGGATCTGGCTGAGATAGGCCAGGCCCTCGAAGTCGCGGGGGAGCCGGAACTGCTGCGCCAGGTAGTACAGGATGCGGGCGTTCCCGACGCGGCAGCGCTGATGGTGGTCCAGCACCGGCGACCCGAGGTTCCAGTCGGCCGGGTCGGGTGCGAACGCCGCCACGGTGGCGATGGCCGGGAGTGATTCGAAACCGAACTCGCTGACGAAGCGATAGGTCTCGTGGCCGTAGGCCGAGAAGGGCGCGAGGGCGTGCCAGACGACCCATTCGTGCTCATCGCCCCGACCCGCGCCGATCGGTACCTCGAGGGGCCGGCCCGAGGACGGCGAACTCGGCCAGTAAGGCGAGGCTCCATCCTCGGCCGCGACCCACGCCGGCAGTGTGGTCGAGAAGAAACGCAGGTAGGCCGCGCGCAGGTCGACGTTCTCGGGTCGGGTCCATCCCCAATCCACCCAGCCGCGCTCCATCTCGTTGTTGCCGCACCACAGGGCCAGGCAGGCTCGATGCCGCAGCCGCCGGACCTGGTCGCGGACCTCGACCGCCAGGTTGGCCAGGAAGTCGGGATCGGTCAGCGGGTAGACGCTGCAGGCAAACATGAAGTCCTGCCAGACGAGGATGCCGTGGCGGTCGCACAGGTCGTAGAAGGCCTCGGTCTCGTAGTAGCCGCCGCCCCAAACCCTGATCATGTTGTGGTTGGCATCCGCCGCGGCGCCGAGCAACGCGCCGAGTTGTGCCGGCGTGACGCGAGCCGGGAAGGAGTCCGCCGGAATCCAGTTGGATCCCTTGGCGAAGACCGGGACCCCGTTGACGACGAAGGTGAACGACTCGCCGGCCTCGTCGGGTTCGCGCCTGAGTTCGAGGGTGCGCAGGCCTACCTGGTAGTGCCGGACATCGAGCGGTCCGCCGGCTGCGGCCAGCTCGACCTCGATCCGGTAGAGCGGCTGGTCGCCCAGACCGTTGGGCCACCACAACTGCGGATCCGCGATCTCGACGGCGAGGTCGGCGGTCGAACCCTCGCCCGGCACGACCGATCTGGCGATCTGGCTGCGCCCGTCCGGATGCTGGACGCGCATCACCGCCTCCAGTTCGCCCGCCCGGCCGGGTGCCCGTTCGAGCTGCAGCTTCGCCGCGATCCCGGCCTGCCCGCCCGCCACCGTCTGAGAGATCCCGACGTCGACGAGCCGGCCGACGCTCCAGGCCTCGACTCGAACGCCCTGCCAGAAGCCGACGTTCGCGAGCTTGGGTCCCCAGTCCCATCCGAAATGGCACGGCGCCTTGCGCAGATGCGGCGCGCCGGGGAGCTGCTCGGCCGGAGAGTCGAGATGTCGCTTCGAATCCAGCTCGGCGGCCTTGCGGACGGCCGATCGGAAGACCACCGCCAGCTCGTTCGCGCCCGGCCGGACCAGGCCGGTGATGTCCCACCGCCACGTCCGGAACATGTTGTCGGCGGCGCCGACCGGCTGCCCGTTGAGCCTGACCTCGGCCAGGGTGTCAAGGCCGTCGAAGACGAGGGCATAGCGTTCCTGGGAGGCGGTCTCGGGCTCCAGGATGAAGTCGCGTCGATACTCCCAATCGCGCTCGGCGACCCACCCGACGCGCAGCTCCTCGTCGCCCACGAACGGATCCGAGATGCGGCCCGCCGCCATGAGGTCGAGATGGACGCCGCCCGGGACCTGCCCGGGGAGCCACTCCTCTGCGCCGCACTCGCGCAGTTGCCAGGTTCCGTTAAGCGATTGCTTGATCACGCGTCTCCTCGATGCGCGACACGCTCCCGAGGGCGGGCCGGCCTCGGGAGCGCCGGGGTCGATCCGGCCGCGGCGCCGTACGCGGCCGGATCGCAAACCGGACCGTCAGGTTCGTCGCGGACCGTCAGGTTCGCGCCTTGACGAAGGCCACGATCTCGGGCAGATAGCCGTGAGCCAGGCACGTGACCGTGTCGGCGGCGCCGTAGTACACGGACAGACGGCCCGTCGGCCCGTCGAGCAGCGCCGCGCACGGGAAGGTCACGTTCTGGACGTCCCCGATCTGCTCGTAGGGAACTTGCGGCGCGATCATGTAGTCGCGGCTTCGCGCGATGACCTTCCAGGGCTCGTCCAGATCCAGCAGGGCGGCTCCGAACGAGTAGACGAAACCGTTGCAGGACGTCAGGACGCCGTGGTAGAAGAGCAGCCAGCCCTCGGGCGTCTCGATCGGGGTCGGTCCAGCGCCTACCTTCGTCGACTCCCAGGTCCAGGGGCGTGTGCCCATGACGTGGCGGTGGCGGCCCCAATGGATCAGGTCCGGGCTCTCCGAAAGGTAGATGTCGCCGAACGGGGTGTGTCCGTTGTCGCTCGGTCGGGAGAGCATCAGGTAGTAACCGCCGACCTTGCGCGGGAACAGGACCCCGTTGCGGTTGAACGGCAAGTACGCGTTGTCGAGCTGGTGGAACGTCTCGAAGTCGTGGGTATAGCCCACGCCGATGGTGGGGCCGTGGTACCCGTTGCACCAGGTCACGTAGTAGCGATCCTCGAGCCAGGTGACGCGCGGATCGTAGGCGTGAGTGAAGTTCTCCTGGATCTCGCCGACACGAGCGTCGGTGGCCCGCCACTCGATCGTCTTCGGTTCGATGGTCCAGTTGACCCCGTCGGCGCTATGGCCGGCGTGGATGTTCATCACGCGGGTGGTGTCGTCGATCCGAAACACGCCGGCGAAGGCGTCGCCGAACGGCACGACGGCCGAGTTGAAGATGCTGTTGGACCGCTCGATCAGGTCTCGCCTGATGATCGGGTTGCGGCTCGATCGCCACAGTACCGCCGAAGAGCCGGCCGGCCGATCCTCCCATGGGATGTTGGGGAGAGCGCTGGGGGGCGGGGCGCCGAAGCCTCGGCTGGTGTCTGAGGGCATCTTTGGACCTATCGCTATGCGGGCATGGGGTCGATGCGCACGGCCGGGGCGGCGCTCGGCTGCGCGAGGGTGTCGATTGCCCGGCTGGATTCCCGTTCAACCAGCGTCGGGCGGACGAAGGTCTGCGTCACGCATTCCTTGCCGAGTTCGAGTCGATGGGCCAGCAGCGTGACGGCGATGCGACCCATGCCGACTTTGTCCACAGCCATGGTGGTCAGAGCAGGCGAGACGAACCCCGCCAGGTCGATGTCGTCGAAGCCGACAACTGAGATCTGGTCGGGGATGGGCAGGCACTCCTGCCTGGCAGCCTGGAGGAGAGCGACCGCCACCAGATCGTTGGCACAGAAGACCGCGGTGACCTCCCGGTGGGCCTTGAGGTAGGTCAAGCAGGCGACGGCTGCCGACTCGGGCTGCCAGTAGAGGGCGTCGATGAAGTGGGGGACGAGCCCGGCTTCGGCGATTACCTGCTCGTAGCCCCGGCGCCGCTGCAGAATGCTGGGATAGGCCTGCGGCTCGGTGGCCAGGATGGCGATGTCGCGGTGGCCGATGGAGATCAGGTACTCGATCGCGGTCCTCGCCCCACCGACATTGTCGATCGCAACTGAGTCGAAGGCGTCGCGCTCCGCGTATCCGTCTACGAGCACGGCTGGAGGGGCGGCCTGAAGGACCTCGGCGGTCTCCTGTGACAGATGCGCGCCGACGACGATCAGGCCGTCGCATGTCCTGTCGGTGACGATGCGTGGGAGTTCGATGGGGTAGTAATGCTGGTCGACGGGCATGGTCGCCAGCATCAGGTCCATGTGATGACTGCGGCAGCTCCCCTGGATGCCGGCGATCACCGGAGCGTAGAAGCGGTTGGCTTCCTGCGATCCGCCGTGAACCGGGTTTATCACCAGGCCGATGGTCATGTGCCTAGCCTGCTGGCGCGATCCCGAGGCCTGAGCGCGATAGCCGAGCGCCGTGGCGGCTTCGAAGACACGCGTGCGAGTCGCCTCCGAGACGCCCACCTTGCCCCTCAGCGCCAGAGAAGCGGCGGCCGGAGAAAGCCCGACGGCAGCAGCGACGTCAGCGAGTGTCGCGGCCTTTCCCCCCTGTCGCACAGGCACCATGGTCCCTCTAATAACTGAAACTTTTAGCGAATGATATCAGCCACCCATTTCGGTGGTCAACATCGTGGAGACCAAATTGGGCCGTTTGTGAGGGCCAACGAAGGCGCCACGGCCAAGGATCTACTTGCGCTGTCACTTGTTCTACTAAAACTCAAGTACGCCATTCACATTGACAGGCTACTAAACGTGGTCTACTGTCCTGCTGCCGATCCCTGGCCCCCGTCACGGGGCATCCACGGAATCGGCGATCTTGGCGTAGCCATGAGGAGATCCAGCGTGCCTGTCAAGTCAGGCGCACTTGCTGGTACTAAGCTCCTCATGGGGAAGGAGGAAAGGGATGCATCTAGGGAGATACCGGGTTCTGGCTTTGCTCGCCGCTGCGAGCATCGTCGCGTCCGCTTGTGGCTCGTCGAGTGCCACGTCGACGGTCGCGCCGTCGACCGGAACCACCACCGCTACCGCGACCCCGGCCGCCGCTGCGAGCGCGACCGGACTACCGGCAACGGACACCACTGTCTATCCGCGTGCAGAGACTCTCTACACCAGCGGCAAGCAGTGGGGCGCTCCGTCCACGTGGAACCCGTTTGACGGGAACTCCGCGATGGGAGTCGTGGGCCTCCAGTACGAGACCCTGTTCCTGTACGATCCGATCAAGGATGCCTACACTCCGTGGCTCGCTTCGGGCGGGTCC
>PMKV01000106.1:0-200 GCA_003157875.1 Chloroflexota bacterium | reverse complement strand
TCACCTTCGTGGACAAGGTCGTCGCTAACGGCAACGACGTGGTCGTGACGTTCAAGGGCACCCCGGCATACCAGGAATGGATGCAGGCCCTGTACAACATGCCGATCGTTCCTGCCGCCGTCTGGACCCCGCTCAACACTGCGGACATCCTGAAGAGCCTCAACATGAAGGGTATTGGCACCGGCCCGTACACCTACAAG
>PMKV01000053.1:4477-14690 GCA_003157875.1 Chloroflexota bacterium | reverse complement strand
GGCTCGACCTCCGCCTCGGCGAGGAAGTTGCCGGAGTAGGCGAGGCAGACGCCGATCGCCTCACCCGCATATTCCGTGGTTGCGGGGCGGGCCAGGGCCACGAACGGGTTGTGCTGGGCGCTCGAGGTGCCTCGGGAGCTGGATACGGACTGCCTCCCGGGCCGTAGCTCGTGGCGCTCGACGTGGCATTCGCGGGCCCAGTCGCCGCTCAGCGTCAGTATCTGCCAGTCCGCGTCCGGCAGATCCAACGACGCGCTCATGGCACATCGGATGATCACCGGGGTCTTGCCCGCGTTGGTGATCCGCGCGCCGCGGACAACAACCGGCCGGTCGCGGTAGATCGTGTAGAGAAGCCGTACCTCTATCTCCGCGATGTCGTCCACCGCAAGGATCTCGAGGGTCTCGGCCTCGCCACCGACCTCAACGTACGTCGACGGCAGCCCTGGGAGCCCCGGCTTGCCGTGGAAGATGCGGTGGCTGTTGTAGCGGAGGTCGAGCACGCCGGAGCCGTTCGCCAGCTCGATCGCCAGGGCGGGGATCCGGTAGTCGCCGCTGCCGCCGCTCGGATACTCGAGCGGAACGGGCTGACCGACCTTGTTGTCGAAACCAAAGAAGTCGCCGGGCTGGAGATGCCCGTACGACTTCCCGCCGGCCAGCGATGGGCCGAAGTAGAGGTGACCGAGCCAGCGGTTGTCGAGCACTCGCCCGACGTAGCTGACAAGGTCGTTGCGGAGGTGGAACTCGCCCACCTCCGCGGACCACTCAATAGTCATCGAGCTACCGGTAACGGCGTCGGAACTGATAGCGTCAGCCCTTGGCCGAACCGAGGGTCAAGCCGCTGATGAAGTAGCGCTGGAGAATCAGGTACAGCACGATCGTTGGTATGGCCGCCATCAGCGAACCAGCAGCCACTACCGTCGGGTCTGTAAAGAATGTGCCCTGGAGGTTGTTCAGAGCCGCCGTAATTGGACGTTTGTCACCCGACTTGAACAACATGACCGACCAGAAGAAGTCGTTGTAGATCCACACGAACAGTAGCGTTCCCAGGGCGGCCAGCGCCGGCCGAACCAGGGGCATGATCACGCGCGCATAGATCGTGAAGACTCCGGCGCCGTCGATCATGGCCGCCTCGACGAGCTCCTTGGATAGCGTCTTCATGTAGTTGCTCAACACGAAGCTGCAGAAGCCGGTCTGGAAAGTGGTGTGGATCAGGATCAACCCGATGATCTGGTCGTACATGAGCCCGTTGTCGCTCAGCGGAGCCGGCACCGGGATCAGGTTGTAGAGGCGATACAGCGGCACGATGATGACCTGGGGCGGCAACAGGTTGCCGGCCGTGAAGATCATCAGCACCAACATGTTGAATCCCCAGTTGAACCTCGAGATGGTGAACGCCACCATCGACGAGATCCACAGCGTCAGGATGACGGCGGGGATCGTAATGAGGGCCGTGTTCAGGTAGAACTGCGGGTAGTTACCCCCATTCCAGACGAAGAAGTAGTTGTTCAGATTGAGGGTGGCGGGGGTGGAGAAGAACCCGTTCGGGTTCGCCACGACTTCGCCGTACGGCCGCAGCGAAGTGTAGGCCGCGTAGAGCAGAGGCCAGAGGAAGATCAAGGCCAGAACTGTCAGGAAGACGTACAGAGCGCCTCGCGAAAGCCGCCGCCTGGCTACGTTGTGCGCCGTCCGCTGGCCCGCCATCACGGTGACGCTCATTGATCCTCCGATCTCATGACTCGCGTCAGGTAAATCACGATCGGAACGAGCGAGATCACCAGCAGTACCACGGCGATCGCCGACCCGAACCCAATCAGGCCAGCCTCGCTCAAGGCGTTGTTGGTGATGAGGATCGAAAGCAACTCGAGGCCGTTCTTCCCGTGGTTGATGATGTACGCAATGTCGAACGCCCGCAGGGATTCGATGACGGTCACCACAATGATGACGACGTTGATCGGGGCCATCACCGGGAAGACCACATGCATGAAGGTCTGCCGCTCGTTGGCCCCGTCGATCGCCGCAGCCTCACGAAGGGACGGATCGACGCTCTTCAGGCCGGCAAGGTACAGAACCATGATGTAGCCGATGTGGCGCCAGCTGGCCGCGACGAGAACCGCGTAGATGTTGATCGAGGGATCGCCGAGGAAGTCGATGGTTCCGTTCGGGCTCATCCAGCCCATCCCGACCATCGCACTGTTGATGAAGCCGTCGAGGGCGTTGTACTGGAGTTCCCAGATGAAGCCGACGACAGCGAGCGACAGCACGACCGGGGTGAAGAAGATGCTCTGGTAGACCCCAGAGCCCCTAAGCGGTCGGTCGAGGAGCACGGCCAGCAGGATTCCCATCGGTGTGGCGAAAGCGACGAAGAAGAGCAGCCACAGAACGTTGTGGAATACCGCGGGCCAGAAGAACTGGTAGGTCGTGAACAGCTGCACGTAGTTGTCCACGCCTATGAACGCGATCGGGTTGACTCCGTCCCAGTTCGTGAACGACAGCACAACCGAGACGAACGTCATCCCCCAGATGATGACCAGGAAGATCGCGAGGGGTACTCCCACCATGGTGGCGAGGAGCAACTTGTCGCGGCGATTCAGGAGGCTGTAATGCCGCCGTCGTCGCTTGGCGGATGCAGGGGCTCCCGCCCCGGCCGTAGCCGGGGCGGGAGCGAAAGCCTGAGGCTCCAGTTCAGACATGGAATACCTTAGAGCTACTCGATTAGTGGGATAAGCCTAGTTGCCGGCGTATACCGGGAGGGCATCCCAGAAGGCCTGGATCGAAGCCTGAAGCTTCGCGAGGTCCTGGGTCGGGGCGTTGAGGAAGTTCAGCAGGAAGCTCTGCATCGCGTTCGCGCCGGCGAAGTCCGGGCGGGTGTCGCGATCGAGGAACTGCGTGATCTTCTGCGCCTTGCTGACGATCTGAACGGCCTTCTGCGTGAGGACGTCGAACTTGGTGGTGTCGGCGTCGGAAGCAGTCGGGATGAAGCCATTGTTCGCCTGGTACATGAGCAGCTGGGTAGAACCCTTCGCCCAGAACTCCATGTAGGCCTTGGCATTGACGAGGTCCGCCGCAAGGTTCGGGGACTTCGCGCTGATCATGGCGATGTCGATCGGGGCGTCGAGCGCCTGCTCGGCATCGAAGCTGTTGCCCATGAACGGGAAGGGGAAGAAGTCGATGTCGGCCGAAGCGGTCGCGTCGACAGTCGCAACTTCACCGGTCATGAACAGGCCGAGGAAGAAGAGACCGGCCGTCTTGCGGACGAGCGTGTCGCACGCCTGCTGCCAGGTCAGACCGGCATAGCCGTGGGTGTAGAACGGAATGAGCGTCGCCCACTTCTGGAAGACGGCGGTGACCTTCGGATCGGTCCACTTCTGGGCGCCGGTCATGAGGCCGACGTGGAAGTCGTAGCCGTTCATGCGAAGGTTCAGGATGTCGAAGGTGCCCATGGCCGGCCAGCCGTCCTTGTCGCTGAAGGCGATCGGGGTCAGGCCGTCTGTCTGCATCTTCTTGCAGAGCGTGATGAGGTCATCCCACGTGGCCGGGATGGTGTACTTCTTGTCCGCGAAGAGGGTCTTGCGGTAGAAGACGCACCACGGGTAGTAGTCGACCGGGATGCCGTAGACCTTCTTGTCGTTGCCAACGACGGCATTGGCGAAGCCGGCCGTGAAGTTGGACGAGACCTTGGCCCACGTGTCGTCGATCGCGGTGGCGAGGCCCTTGTCCGCGAAGAACCGCATGCGGTAGCCGGAGAACCAGAAGAACACGTCGTCCGGAGTGGCGCCCAGGTAGTTGTTGATCTGATCCTGGAACGTGTTGTGGTCGACCGTGTTCGTCGTCACGGCGAGGGTCGTCAGGGCCTTGAACGCGTCATTGATCGCGTTAACGCCCTTGAGGTCGGAAGCATCCGAGTGGTTGTTGCCGAGGGTCAGCTTGCCGGTGAGAATGTTCGCGTTCGGCGTCGGCGTCGCAGCAGGAGCCTGCGTGGCGGCTGCAGCGGTGGGTGCGGTTGTCGCCGAGCTGGTGCTGCAGGCGGCGATGACGGACGGCAGCACGGTCAGGCCAGCTGCGCCAATCAGACCCTTCTTCAGTACCTCTCGCCTGGTGACTTGACTATCCATTAACGGTTACTCCTCCCTCCACGGCCGGGTTCGCCGGTCGTGGTTCAACAGGAACCAACAGGACCTCGCGATTGTCGAGCCCAATCGGTGCCGCTGTCAAGGGGTTCGGGCTTCTAAAGCGTGGGATTTTGGTGGAAAACGTTGACTTGCGAGGGTAACTGCGGCAGGATTGAGAGTACTGAATGTATCGGGCCTGAGGCGCCGACGACCTGAGAAGGATGGTATTCGAGCCAGTGGAGCGAGCAGCTGAGGAGTCGCGGGGGGTCGACGTGGGCGCCAAACGGCCCGCTCTGGCCCGACAACGTCAGACGTTGATTCTTGAACGCGTGCGCGAGGAGGGCGCGGTCCGCGTCTCCGATCTGGTGCGAACGCTCGGCGTCTCGGACATGACCGTGCGTCGCGATCTGGAGCTACTCCATGAACGCGGCCTGCTCGAGAAGGTGCACGGCGGGGCGGCGGCCATAGAGGGCAGCTCGCTGTTCGAGCCGGGATTCACCATCAAATCGTCGCTGATGGAGACCGAGAAAGAGCTCATCGCGGGCATTGCCGCCAGCCTGGTCACGCCCGGAACCGCCATCGCCCTATCGGCCGGGACGACGACCTTCGCGCTTGCCAAGCGGCTCACCGACGTTCCGGGCCTGACGGTCCTGACCAACTCGGTGCCCGTCGCCGACGTTCTCCACCTGGATGGGCGCACGGACCAGACGGTCATCCTGAGCGGCGGCGTTCGCACCCCTTCGGACGCGCTCGTCGGCCCGTTTGCCGTCGACGTCATCCGGTCGCTGCACGTGGACATCGTCTTCATGGGCAGCCACGGAATGGATCCCGTCTCCGGCTTCACGACGCCGAACATTCTCGAGGCCGAGACCAACCGCGCCTTGATCGAAGCGGGCCGGCGCCTGGTGGTCGTAGCGGACCATTCGAAATGGGGCGTCATCGGCGTCAGCTCAGTCGCCCCGCTCGGTGCAGCCGACACGATCATCACCGACGGCGGCCTCGATCCCTCGGCTCGCAACCAGATCGCCGCGACCGTTCGAAGGCTGATGCTGGTCGACATCGACACCGGCGACGTCCAGACGATAGAGCGTGGCGACGGCCGCTCAGCCAACACCAACAAGCCCGGGAGGCAGGCGTGACCAAGGACCAGCCGGCTCCGCCGATCCTGGCGCAACCGCACCGGCGCTACAACGCGCTCACCGACGAGTGGCTGCTCGTTTCGGCCGAGCGAACCAACCGGCCGTGGCTCGGCCGCGTCGAGGCCCCGCCTGCTGCCGAAACGCCGACGTACGACCCGAGCTGCTACCTGTGCCCGGGCAACAAGAGGGTCAACGGCGCGCAGAACCCCAAGTACGACTCAACGTTCGTGTTCACCAATGACTTCGCCGCTTTGCGACCGGATGCGCCCGACGCCACGATCTCCGAAGGGCTGGTTCAAGCCAAGAGCGAGCGCGGAACCTGCCAGGTCCTCTGCTTCTCGC
Organism: Chloroflexota bacterium; assembly: GCA_003157875.1. Taxonomy (GTDB): domain Bacteria; phylum Chloroflexota; class Limnocylindria; order Limnocylindrales; family CSP1-4; genus Fen-1039. The sequence goes on along the minus strand of PMKV01000053.1, from coordinate 9,100 downwards.
CGCGCCACGATCTGAGTCTTTCGCGGATGGGCGCCGACCAGGCCAGAACCGTCGTGGATCTGTGGGCGACTCAAACCGCCCTACTCGGAGAGCGTTTCGAGTGGGTCCAGGTCTTCGAGAACCGCGGCACGGCGATGGGGGCCTCGAACCCACACCCCCACGGCCAGATCTGGGCCGGTGATGCCCTGCCGCGCGAGGCCGTGCGCGAAGACGCCACGCAGCGACGCCATTTCGATTCGACCGGTCACAAGCTGCTGCTCGACTATGCCGCCCAGGAACTTGGCGGTCCAAGAGAGCTCGCCAGCGACGACGACTGGCTGATCCTCGTTCCGTTCTGGGCGGCCTGGCCCTTCGAAACACTGGTCATCCCGCGGCGGTCCGCGTCGCGCCTGCCTGATCTCGACGATCGCCAGCGCGACTCGCTCGCCGATCAGCTCGTTGGCCTGTTGCGAGGCTACGACGGCTTGTTCCAGGAGCCATTTCCCTACTCGATGGGGTGGCACCAGGCGCCGTTCGACGGTGTCGACCGGCCGTACTGGCAACTCCACGCCCATTTCTACCCGCCGCTTCTGCACGCCACGGTTCGGAAGTTCATGGTGGGATATGAGCTACTCTCTGAGCCGCAGCGCGACATAACCGCGGAAGCTGCCGCGGCGCGCCTGCGGTCGGCAATACTGGCCGCGAAACCCTAACCCGCCAGCCCAGGCGTCAGCGAAGAATCGCCGCTCCAGGCTCCAACGAGCCGGAAGGAAACCGAGTCATGTTTGGTCTCTCACCCGCACATCTGCTGATCATCATGGTCATCGCCCTTGTCGTAGTCGGACCGAGCAAGCTGCCCGAAGTCGGCGCGGCCATCGGCAAGAGCGTTCGCGAGTTCCAAAAAGCGACCGGTGGCCTCACCGGTGGTCTCACCGAAACCCTGACCGGCACTCTCTCGCAGCCGGCGCAGGCCCCCCAGCCCCCCCAGCCCGCCCAGGTCGCGCAGGTCGCGCAGCCCGCGGCCCCGGCTCAGTCCTACTACGCGGCCCAGCAGGTCAGCCCGGCGGTCGTGCAGCCCGTGTATCCGGCACCCGTGGTCGCGGTTCCGGTTCAGTACCCGGTCATGGCCGCCGTCGAGACCGTCCCCATGGCGGCCGCTCCCCTGGGCACCCAGCAGCCGGAGGCAACTCCCGATCAGCCTGCCCCTACCACCCAGGCCCAGTAGGGCCCGGGTTCTGGGATCGGCCCCCTTTGACGGCAGCTTCAGCGCCGCGGACTTCGCCTCGATCAAGGAGCGGCATCGAGGGCCGAAAACCCAAAGGCCGGCGTTGGCCGGCAGCCAGCCTAGGAGTCGACGTAGATGAGTGACGGGCATCCCCAGGATCTCTCGGTAGAGGCCCAGGGTGCCGCGGCGCGTGCCGCGGCCCTGCGGACTCGCCTGAACGCATCCGGGCCGGCGCAGCTCGTCCGTGCCCCCGGACGCGTGAATCTCATCGGCGAGCACACCGACTACAACGAGGGGCTCGTCCTGCCCGCCGCGATCGATCGGGAAGTGTGGATGGCCTTCGAGCCGTGGGATCGGCCTGAGGTGGAGCTGACTTCCGTCGACTTCGGCGAGCCGCTCTCCTTCTCCTTCGAGGGACTATCGCCCGAAACCCGCGGCGCCAAGCGATGGATCGACTACGTCGCCGCAACCGCCTGGGCCATGCGCGACGCCGGCCTCCCCATTCGGGGCTTCCGGGGCGTGATGGACTCGAACATCCCGATCGGGTCGGGGCTGAGTTCGTCGGCCGCCCTCGAGATGGCGTCGAGCTGGGCCCTGGCCGTCCCCGGGGCACCTCGGCCGGACGCCGGCAAGATGGCCGCCATCGCCCAACGCGGAGAGAACAAGTACGTTGGCGTGAACTGCGGAATCATGGACCAGTTCGCCAGCGCAGCCGGCGTGGCCGGGCACGCGTTGCTGATCGACTGCCGGGTCAACCAGTTCAAGGCCGCTCCGATGCCGGCCGGCCTCTCGCTCGTCGTGTGCGAGACCGGCTCGTTGCGCAAGCTCGAGGCCTCCGCGTACAACACCCGCCGTTCTGAGTGCGAGCTCGGCGTGAAGCTGATCGCGGAGCGTGAACCCGGGGTGAAAGCCCTGCGGGACGTTGACGAGGCGATGCTGGAGCGCAACCTCAGCCGCCTGCCCGAGGTCGTGGCCCGCCGCTGCGAGCACATCGTCCGCGAGGACGCTCGCGTCATGGAGACCGTCTCCGCACTCGCCTCCGGCGACCTGGACGAGCTGGGCCAGCTCTTTGCCGCCTCCCATGCCTCGCTGCGGGACCTGTACGAAGTCAGTTCACCCGAGCTGGACGCGATGGTCGAGATCGCCGTGGCGGTCCCGGGCGTGGTCGGCAGCCGGATGACCGGCGCCGGCTTCGGAGGCTGCACCGTCAGCCTCGTCAAGCATGGATCAGAGGAAGCTCTGCGCGACGCAGTGCTGGCTCAGTACCAGAAGAAGACCGGACTGCAGCCCCGCGTCTATATCGTCGCCGCGGTAGATGGAGCCGGCCCGATCCACGATCAGTGAGCCGGCTCGCGGTTTCGAGCCGCCCGGACGGTCAGCGCCCGAGATCGGCCGCCGCAACCTCGGACCTGATCCAGCGCATACTTGGCGCCGCGCCAACGCAGCAGTGGTCACCACAATCTCGACTCGCGCAGTGAGGCGCGGCTTCAAATGGGGCTAACTATGGAACCAGACGCCAGCACGCAGAGCGCGGCCACGCCCGTGGCCGAATCGGCGCCTCGACGCTCCCGGCTGGGCTGGCTTCGGCTGCCGTTCTTGCACCGCAACCGCCCGCCCAAGCCCGATCCCGGGGAGATGTCCCTGACCGCGCACCTCATCGAGCTGCGGAACAGGTTCTTCATCTCGATCTTCTCGCTGCTGCCGGGCACGGTCATCGGCTACATCTTCTCGGACCAGCTGATCGGGATCCTCAAGGCCCCCCTCCCGACCAAAGACGCGCTCATCACCCTGAGTCTGACCGAGCCGTTCATGATCCACCTGCAGGTGGCCCTGACGGTCGGGTTCATCCTGGCGATGCCCGTGATCCTCTACCAGCTGTGGCGATACATCTCGCCCGGGTTGAGCGATCGGGAGCGGGCCGCCGCTCGCCCGTGGGTCCCGGCGGCGCTGCTCTTCTTCGCCGTCGGCGTATGTGTCGCCTACTTCATCCTGCCCTACGCCTCCGGCTTCCTGTACGGCTTCCAGACCGAGAACATCAAGCTGATGCTCACCGCCGAGGCCTACTTCGGCTTCGTGACGCTGCTCTTCGTAGCCTTCGGCATAGTCATGGAGTTCCCGATCGTCCTGGTCCTGCTGTCGAAGGTCGGCATCGTGACGTCGCAGCGGCTGCGAAGCTCGCGGCGCATGGCGATCCTTGGGATCGTGATCTTCTCCGCGGTCATCACCCCGGGAGCGGACCTCGTGAGCCCGATCGTCATGGCTGTGACGATGTACCTGCTCTATGAGGTCTCGATCGTCATGATCAGGATGGGCGGCCGGTAGCGCGACAGCGAGGGTCCCGCGAGATGACGGAGATCGTCGAATACGGCGGCTGGCCGAACTGCATTCGCCTCTCCAATGGGGAGATCGAGCTGATCGCGACGACCGCGGTCGGGCCGCGGATCATCAGGCTCGGTTTTGTCGGCGGGCAGAACATGTTCCACAACTACCCCGACGCGCTGGGCAAGACCGGCGGCGACGAGTGGATCAACTACGGCGGCCATCGCTTGTGGCACGCTCCGGAATTGCCCCCACGAAACTGCCTGCCCGACAACGGGCCGATCGAGCACTCCTGGGACGGCAGGACGCTGACCCTGCGCAACTTCGAGCCGAGCAACGGCCTGGCGAAGGAGATGCAGGTCACCCTGTCGCCTGACTCGCCTCGGGTCGAGGTCATTCATCGGGTCATCAACCAGGGTCGCTGGACGATCGAGCTGGCGGTCTGGGCGCTCTCGGTCATGGCCCAGGGAGGTCGCGCCATTTTCCCCCAGGAGGACTTCGCGCCCCATCCGGACTCCCTCGCACCCGCAAGACCAGTGGTCCTGTGGACGTACAGCGACATGAGCGATCCGCGCTGGACATGGGGCCGCAAGTACATCCAGCTGCGCCAGGATCCAAAAGCAACGGCCGCGCAGAAGTGCGGCCTGCTCAACACCAAAGGCTGGGCGGCGTACGTGCTCGGCGGGGACGTCTTCATCGTCCGCTATCCGTTCGTCGCCGGTGCCCCGTACGCCGACATGGGCTGCAACACCGAGAGCTTCACCAATCCGGAGATGCTCGAGGTCGAGACGCTCGCGCCGCTAACACGGATCGAGCCCGGTGCCCACGCCGACCTCGTCGAATCGTGGCTTCTCGCCAAGGCCAGCCTTGCCTGGCCCGTGGACCGCGGCACCTCGGACGCCGAGATCGACGCGAAGATCCTGCCGCTCGTGGGCTGAGGCCCCGGGCCGGCACCGAATTCCGCCCATCCGGCGACTCGCGGGATGGCGCGCGGAACCCTGATCCCCGGGTGAAATACCGAAGCGGCTCCCGCAAGCCGGCGCAGCCGGCCTGGTTAAAACCGAAGCGGCTCCTGTGAAGGAGCCGCTTCGTTGCTGTCC
>PMKV01000053.1:0-4457 GCA_003157875.1 Chloroflexota bacterium | reverse complement strand
AAGTCTACAGCCCTTTCTGCCTTCATTCCAAGGGTTTTGGCGGGTTGTTGGGTTAAAATCCCGCAACTTAGTAAGGCTTAGGTGATGAGTCCGTTGCGGCCTGCGCAACGATCGGCTCAAGACGCCACAAAGGCCTTCCCCGATCGCGGCCGGCGTGCTAGTCGACGATCTTCACCGACAGCATCGCGGTGGGCTCGTTGGGCTGGTCACGGCTGTCTCGCTTGGCTGCGGCGATGGCATCGACAACGTCCATGCCCTTCGTCACATGGCCAAACAGGGTGTACTTCTTGGGCAGGCGCCCGCCCGAAAGGTCGTCCAGGCAGATGAAGAACTGGCTNNGGCCATGGCCACGGCGCCGCGGACATAGTCGCCCTCGAATGGCTCGTCGGCGAACTTGTAGCCGGGTCCGCCGGTGCCAAGGCGCCCACGGTCGAGCCTGTCGTTGTGCCCGTATTCGCCATCGCCGCCCTGGATGACGAAACCGGGCACCAGTCGATGGAAGACGACGCCGTCGTAGAAGCCCTTGCGGGCGAGTTCGATGAAGTTGGCGGCGGCCTTGGGCGCGCTCGTGGCGCTGAGCTCGATCTCGATGCCGCCCTTGTCGGTGTCGACTATCGCTTTCGTCATAGCCATCTCCTCAGTTGCGCGCCGTTGGGACGGCGAGCAGTCTCAATTCTGCTAGGGCGTGGTCACGATCGTGCTGGTGATCACTACCGGCTCGAGCGGCATCGCGGGTGCGCCCCCGCTGCCATCGGGCTCGCCACCGAGCGGAACGGCCGCGATGCGGTCGACGACGTCCAGGCCGGCCGTCACGTTGCCGAAGATGGCGTAGTTGTTGGCCGTCGACGCGCCGAGCGTGGAGGCTGCGGAGTCGTCAAGGACGATGAAGAATTGCGAGTTGCCGGAGTTGGCGGACGATGTTCTCGCCAGCGCCACGGTGCCGCGCTTGTAGGTCGTGGTGACCTTGTCGTCGGGGACCGTCCAGCCGGGTCCGCCCGTGCCCATCTTGCTGTCCAAGGTCGCGTTCGGCAGCCGCGCGTACACCCCGTCGCCGGCCTGGATGACGAACTTGGGCACGACGCGGTGGAAGATGACGTTGTTGTAGTAGCCGCATCGCGATAGCGCCACGAAAGCTCCGGCCGCGTTCGCGCCCAGAGTCGAGTCCACCTTGATCACGATGTCGCCGAAGTTGGTGGTCATCTTGACGGTGGCGGTTCCGCTCAGAGCCGCGGGCGCGGAGGTCGGGCAACCGAAAGGCGAGGCCGATACGGTTGGGCCCAGCGTGTAGGGCGGGGTCGTCGGCGGGATCGTCGGCAGCGGAGACGGCGGGGTCGTCGGGGTGACGGTTGGCACGGCACAGCCGGCCAGCAGCAGCGCGACGACGCCAAGGGTCGCGAGCCGTCGAGCGGATGACGTGATGGACGCGAGGATCATGCGGCGGCCTCCAGGGCTTTGGCGAAGTCTAGGGCTCCGGACAGGAGCGGCTCTCCGAGGATGATGCCTGCGATTGCGGCGTCTCGCAGGCCCTTGATGGCATCCAGATCGACGGACCCTCCCGCCACGAACAGTTCGACGCGGATTGTCCGCGCCAGCCCCGCCAGGAACCCCAGGTCCGGAACCGCACCTCCGTGTGATAGTACGAGCCGCCGGACGCCGTGGTCCACGAGTTCTCCGGCCAGATCGACCAGGCTCGGCGGCGCCGGTCGGTGCCAAGGATACGCGGCAATGCGGTCCGGCCGTGGGTCCAACCCGACAGCCAGCCAGTCACCGGCCACTTCGAGGCATTCGTGGAGCAACTCCGGCCGGTCCGCGACGGCCATCGACACGACCACACGGGTAGCCCCGGCGGCGAACGCGAGGCGGATGTTGTCCGCCCCCTCCATGCCCCCGGCCACTTGAAGCGGCACCGCGACTCGCGACGCCACGCGGCCCAGGGCCTCGAGATTCGCCGGGTGCCCCGCGCGGGCCCCGTCCATGTCGACGATGTGGATCAGCGTGGCGCCGGCCTCCACGAATCGCTCGGCGATTCGATCGGGTCGATCGGTGGGCGAGCCGACACCCGCGGACGCACCCGGCCAGTAGACCAGCCGGGATCGCCCATTGGCGACATCAATCGACGGGACGACGAGCACCTTCGGCCGCTATCGTCCGGCGGCGCGGTCGGCGCCAAGGCCACCGACACCGTTCGCGGCCTCGGCCGCGAGCAACCGACGATGGAAGCTGATCGGCAGCGAGCCGTTGCGCAGCAGGGCGTCGTGGAAGTCCTTGATCCTGAAGCGGTCGCCGAGACGGCGTTGCTCGTCGGCCCGGAGCTGGAGGAGCAGAACCTTTCCCAGCAGGTAGCTGAGCTGGTAGGTAGGCGTATACGTGTAGCGGAAAACCTCGGCCTGGGCATTGGCGTGCTCGAAGCCGGTGTGCTCGATCAGGAAGGCGGTGGCCTCGTCGACCGACAGCTCGCCGCGATGCATGCGCACGTCGAGGATGATCCGGCAGGCTCGCCAGATCGCGTCGGTGTGCATCGCCAGCAGGAACTCGGGCCCGTCGTCGAAGCCCTGCTCGCGCATCATCTGCTCGCTGTACATGCCCCAGCCCTCGACGAATTCGGGGGCGTCGGTGAGCAGCCGAACCAACGACGGATGGCGCGTCGCGGCGGAGAGCTGGAGGTGGTGGCCCGGATACGCCTCGTGGACGCTGGTATTGCTGATGCCGCCGTAGTAGTGCTCCCGCATCGCGTTGGGGTCGTCGCCGACCGACGGCGTGACGATGTAGATGCCCGAAGGATGCTTGTCGAACTTGGGCGGCTCGAAGTAGGCCGCGAACGGGATGACCGTGCGCAGATACTCAGGCGTTGGGATCACCGAGATCTGTTCGCCGGCCGGCACCGTGGCGATGTCGTGCTCGATGATGTGAGCCCGGGCTCGGGTCATGGCGTCCTTGTACGCGGCGAGGGCCTCCTCGAAGGTCGCCGGGTGGTGCGACTTGACCCGATCGACGACGACCGACTCGTCGACGGAAGGGTCGATGCGCCGCGCATCCTCCACCCGAGCCGCCTTGTTCAGGGCCAGCTGCCGGTGCCCGATCTCGAGGATCTGCGAAGCGTCCAGACCGTCGAAGGCGCGCAGCCCGACGAGCTGGTCGTAGGCATCCGAGCCGAGCGCCCAGCTCTCAACGGTCGAGCCCATGGAGGCCTTGATCGTCTCGACGTAGGCGCCTATCGAAGCCTTGGCCGTCTCCACTGCCTTGTCCAGGCGGGCCTGGGCGCGCTCATCCAAGACGCCCTTGCCGGCGGCCTTGATCTCGTCGAAGAGGAACGGCATCTGCCCGCCCGAGTCGATCTCGAGCTCCTGCCAGAGCCGGACCTGGGGCGCGGTGGCCCGGGTCTTGGACTGCTCGAGCGCGACCGGTATGGCCTCCATGCGCGAGGTCAGCGACTCGAGCCGCTCCGCGAGCGGGGCGTAGTCGCGGGCGAAGATGCCGAAGAGCGCGTCGCCGACCCCGTCCATGGCCGTGGAGCGACGTTCCCAGACGCGGTGGACCTCGGAATTGAAGAGCTCGCGCCGGACGTTGTGGAGGGCCAGCTCGCGTTCAAGGCGGACGCTCTCGGAGAGTCCCGACGGGTCGATCGACTCCACCTCGCGCTCGAACTTTCGGGCGTCGGCGATCTCCTGGATCACGGCGTCGCGGGTGGCATCGTCGAGGAGACCGTCGTCGTCGTGAATCCCGAGGTACGTGGCGTAGACGGGATGGTTCGCGATCAAGCGGCGGAAGTCGGCCTCGACGAGGTCCCAGAAGGTGGCGTCGAGCGGGCCTTCGGTCGGCTGCGAGACGGGTCGAGGTAGAACGAGTTCAGCCATCTATCGCTCCCGGGGTGAGGTGGTCGTGGCTAATTTCGCGGTTTCGCCGAGGGCTGCCGCACAGGCCGCCACCACGCGTTCGATATCGGCGGCAGATACGCCGTAGTGGGTCACGGCCCGGACGGTGCCGTGGTTGTACTCGACCATCAGGACGCCGCGGGACTTGAGGGCGTCGAGGAAGGCCGCCCTATCGCCGTGGACGCGGAAGACCACGAAGTTGGTGGCGACGCGCCCCGGGTCCAGCGGCCCGGAGGCCGGCTGCGCCAATCCGCCGGCCGATTCGATCCCGTCCATCGCGGCCAGACCCTCGGCCAGGCGACGGGCATTGACGTGATCGTCGGCCAGCCGCGCGATCGTGCCTTCGGGCCCTTCGCTCAGGGCGACGAGACCGGCCGCGGCCAGCACGCCGACCTGGCGCATCCCGCCGCCGACGAGCTTCCGGCCGCGCCAGGCGCGGTGGATGAACTCCTTGCTCCCCACCACCATCGAGCCGACCGGGCAGGCGAGCCCCTTGCTCAGGCAGAAGGCGATGGAGTCGGCCGGCTCCGCCAGACGTTTCGGGCTCAGGCTCAGCGCGACCGAGGCGTTGAAGAAGCGGGCGCC
>PMKV01000066.1 GCA_003157875.1 Chloroflexota bacterium | reverse complement strand
CTGGGCGCTCGTCGAAGCTGCTACCCACGCCGCTCGCGATGTCTGGGCTTACCCCCTTTCCGTGGACACCTAAGATCGCGGCAGCGTCCGCGGGAAGGAGTCCAGCATGGGGAGGAAGCACCATCACTACAGCGAGGAGTTCCGGGCCGAGGCCGTGCGGATGGCCGAGACGTCCGGCTTCTCCATCCGCCAGGTCGCGCTCGATCTCGGAATAGCGAACCAGACGCTCGGCGTCTGGATACGCGAGGCCCACGCCCGTCCGGCTGGAACCCCGCTCGCGGCCGATGAGCGGACCGAGCTCGAGGAGCTGCGCCGGCGGGTGAAGGTCCTCGAGACCGAGCGGGAGATCCTGCGAAAAGCAGCCGCCTTCTTCGCTCAGGAGACCGAGCGGACCCGGTGACCCGGTTCCGTTTCGTCGAGCAGGAGAAGGCGAGGTATCCGGTGCGGATCCTGTGTGAGGCCCTCGGAGTCTCCCCGAGCGGCTACTACGCCTGGCGCTCTCGCAGTCCTTCAGCACGGGAGCTCTCGAATGCCACCCTGGCCACCGAGATCCGCCGCTTCCATGCCCGCAGCCGCGGGACGTATGGCGTGCCCCGGATCTGGGCAGATCTCGTCGAGGCGGGCTTCGCGGTCTCCCGCAAGCGCGTCGCCCGCCTCATGCGAACCCTGCACATCGCCGGCGTCCACCGCCGCCGGTTTGTCCGGACGACGATCCCCGATGAGCATGCTGACGTCGCGCCCGATCTCGTGAACCGCGATTTCCATCCTGCGGGCCCCGACCGGCTCTGGGTCGCCGACATCACGGCCATCCCGACCGGGGCCGGGTTCTGCTATCTCGCCGCGGTGACCGACGCCTGGAGCCGCCGCGTCGTCGGCTGGAGCATGGCCGCCCACATGCGCACCGAGCTCGTCACCGCGGCGCTCGACATGGCCGTTGCCCGTCGTCGGCCGGGAGACGGCCTCATCCACCACTCCGATCACGGCTCTCAAGGCAATACACGAGCCTCGCCTTCGGCCGACGGCNNCGACAAGGCTTATGCAACTGACTGCACCTCATTGGCCGTGTCAGGCGACGAATCCTCACGCGCGGCGGTGACCCGCTGGCGGTTCCGATACGCCTTCTGACAGCACGACATGCTGCACCACTTCTTGCCACTCCGGAGGGTTGGCCGTGCGGGAATGGGACTGCCGCACCAGCCGCAGGGGCGGTGCAGCTCCGGGCGTGGGAAGAGACGCTTGCCGTTGTCGGCGACCAGCACGGACGGGATGCTGCCGCTGCGCGCCCAGGCATTGACCGTCTTCGGATGGGCGCCGAGGACCTCGCTGACCTCCGGCAGGGTCAGCAGGCCGCGAGCGCGCAGGCGGCTGAACCGATCGGCGAGCCCGTACTTGCGCCGCAGATCGGCAACGATGCCGGCATTGAAGCGCGCGGCGACGCCGGGCGCGAGACCGGCCCCGTTGAGGAGCTCGGCGGCTTCCGCGTCCGTGTGCTCGTCGAGCAGGCGGTCGAGCTCGGCGACGACGGCCGGATCGGTCCGCCGCAGATCGGGCGCGGTGAGGGGAAGCGGCAGGCGGAGCGTCCGGACCGCACCGCCGCGGAAGCGGACCTGGGCGACGATCTCGTTCGTGCGCAACAGGGTGACGTCCTCGAGGAGGAGACGGACCATCCGCTTTCTCTCCCGCTGGGGCGTCGCCGGATCTGCCCAGAGCCTCGGGAAGTCCGTGGCGAGCGCGAGGATCCGGGCCCGCTCGACCGGATCGACGAGCGAATGGCCGGTCTCGCGCGCTCGCTCGTATGCGTCCTGCGCGTCGGCGAGCGCACGCAGTTTCGCGTTCCAGTCGGCTTCGAGCGAGTCTGCCACCAGGCGGTTATCGGGATCGACCCGCAGGTACCGGCGCTGGGCGAGATCAACTTCATAGCGGGCCCGCTCGACCCCGGCTCGACGAAGGCCGTCAGCCTCGACCGATCTGGCCGCGAGCTCGGCCTCCACATCGAGGGCCACGCCGAGAGCGAGCGGGCTGACGGTTTCGACGAGCAGTTCGCCGATCGCCCGGTCGATCCCGGCGCCGACGATCCGCGCGCAGAGCGGCTGAGCGTGCTCGATTCCCTCGCGCTGACAGTGGTACTCGGGGACGAGAGTGGCGTGGGCACGATAGTAGCGAACCCCCATCCGGCCTCCGCAGCGGCCGCAGACGGCTATGCCCTGGAGGAGTGCCGGACCCTCTCTGGGCGGGCCAGCCCGCCGGTCGCTGCCGTTCGCCTGGGCGTTCTCGGCGAGGCGCCGTAGGTTCGCCTCGTATTCGTCCCAGGTGATGTACGCGGGATGACGGTCGAGCAAGAGGGTGTGCCACTCTTCGCGCGGCAGGCGGATCCGGGATCCGCCGCCTGCCGTGGTTCGCTTCGCGCGCGTCCGCCCGTACACGAAGGCGCCTGTGTATCGCGGGTTCTGAAGGGTACGCAAGGCGCGGCTATGGAGGAGCGGACCCCAGGCGACCTCGCCGGCATGAGGGCCGCTCACCAGGCGACGCGGGAAGAGGAGTCCCTGTTCGCGGAAGGCCCGCACGGTCGCAGTTGCCGAGCCCGTCCGCCGGAACGTCTCAAAGAACGTCCGCACGGCCGCCACGACCGCGGCGTCCGGGTCGAGCACGACCCGGCCGACTGGATCGAGACCATAGCCGACCGGCTGGTGCATCTCGAGCTCGCCGCGGGCGGCCTTGGCCCGCTGGCCACCGAGCAGGCGCGCCCGCAGGACATGCAGCTCGGCCTCGCTCATCGTCCCTTTCAGACCGAGCAGGAGCCGGTCATTGAAGTGGTCGGGGTCATAGAGCCCGTCCTCGTCGCAGATCAGGGTGTCGGTCAGGGCGCAGATCTCAAGGAGGCGGTGCCAGTCGGTCGAGCTGCGGGCCAGGCGGCTGACCTCAAGGCCGAGAACCACGCCGACCTGACCCAGGCCGACTGCCGCGACGAGACGGGCGAAGCCCTCCCGATCGGCATCGGCGCCTGAGCGCCCGAGGTCCGAGTCGATGATGACGATCCGATCGCCTGGCCAGCCAAGAGCGATCGCCCGCTCGCGCAGGGCATACTGGCGCTTGGTGCTCTCGGTGTTCTCGAGCACCTGGCGCAGGGTGCTCTGGCGGACGTAGAGGTACGCGGAGCGGGCCAGGTGGCTGGCCCGGATCTTGGCGTGCTGATCGGCATTCACGGCATCACCTCGGCGGAAGACATTCGGGAAGCGAGGGCCATAGCGGCGAGAATCGGCGCCAGTTCGCGCCCGAGCCCGAAACGGCCACTGCTTGGAGTCCGGAGGGAGTGGAGCGCCCGATCCCGGGCGAGCGTCGGCCGGTCCGGCGGGCAGGCCACCATCCAGGCGGCCAGGCCGCGGGCGCGCAGGATGGCGAGCCCCCGCGGCCTGCTCATCACCGGCAACCCGGTCGCCTCCGCGCGCAGCGCCTCATATGTCCGAGCGAGCGTCTCGGCCGAGGCGGCGACTCTCAACCCGCCTGGCGGAGCCCCCTTTTTCGGCGTGCCAGCGCCCGCTCGACACTGCGCCGGTGGACGCTGATCCCGAACTGCTCCCCCGCGATCCGAGCGAGGTCCGCCGAGGAGATGCCAGGCTCGCTGGCCTGTCTCGAGCGCAGCGCGTCGACCACGAGGTCGCTGAGCTTGTGGGCTCGCCGCGGTCCCGGCCGCTCGGGGACGAGGCCCGGCAAGCCCTCCTGGGCGAAGGCGCTCGCGCTCGCGTAGAACCCCTGCCGGCTGACGCCAAACGCGGACGCCGTCTCGGTCACACTCTGGCCTTCGTCGCGGACCCGACGGAGCATCTCGTATCGGACCTGGACGAGGTCGCGCGGGTCGAAGAACGGGTTGCCCGATCGAAACGCGCCATCGCGGACGGCGTCCGGATCGGGATGGGCGGCGTGCTGACCACGCAGTGCGGCGAGCTTGCGGTCGGCGTCCACGAGTGTTCTCCTCGGCACGTAATGTCATAGCCATTATGCCGCCTACGTGACACCGTGTACAGCTCATAACCTCTCGGCGTGGGCGTCGGTCACGCTCAATAACACTCACATTGGGGCTACCGGACACCCTGTGCGTCATCTGTTCTGCGGCACAATCATCCTGACACGAGCGGCAGAATCTCATTGACACCTCCGGTCGAGCTCATCGACAAGGAGGACCAGGGCGCGAAGATCGTCAGTCCGAAAGCAGCTCCGTCCGCCCGCCAGGGCGAGGAACGGATCGGGTCCTTGCACATCGGTCCAGGCGGCCGGCAGCGAGCGCACGCGCTCCTCCTCGGGCAGTCGGAAGAAGACCCGGTGCTCACCCCAGGTGTGGGCGTACCCGACGAGTTCGAACTCCCGGCCCGACAGTGGGTGGAAGGGGTGGGTCACACGGAAACGCGACGGAACCGACAGACCACCTGCAGTTGAAGGCGTATGACAA
>PMKV01000131.1 GCA_003157875.1 Chloroflexota bacterium | reverse complement strand
CCCTCGGGCACGGTGACGAGCTTCACCCTCGACGTCCTGGGGCGGCACGCGAGCCGCACGGTCGGCACGGCTCCCACCGACACGTACGCCTATCTCGGGACAAGCGACACCGTCATCTCGATCACGACCGGCACGACAGTCACGCTCAGCGCCATCGACGGCCAGGGCGAGCGCGTCGCGACCTCTACCACCGGCGTATCCAACTGGGTCCTCAACGACCTCCACGGCAACGTGGCGGCAGCCCTCACCTCGGATGGCTCGACGATCGCGGCGGCCTATCGCTACGACGCCTACGGACAGACCGTGGCCAGCTACTCGGCCTCGGGCGCCTCGGTGGCCTGGCGCTACCAGGGCCGGCTTCTGGAGTCCGCCCCGGGCACCTCGGATCTCTACGACTTCTCCGCCCGTTCATATAGCCCCGCCCTGGGCACCTTCACCCAGGCCGACACCTACAACGGCTCCGCGTCGAACCCGGGTCTTCTCAACCACTACATGTACACCGGGGGCAACCCGGTGACGATGTCCGACCCGACCGGCCACTCGTGGTGCAGTATCTGCGACACCGTCGGCAACTGGGTCGGAGGATTGGTCGGGGGAGCCGTCAGCGCCGGCAAGCAGTTCGTCAACTGGAGTCTCCAGCAGGTTACCGGGGCCGTGAGCTGGACCGCCGGCACCGTCAGCAGCTTCGCTCAGGGTGCTGCCAAGACATTCATGGACTTCGGCCAGAGCGCCGCCACATACATCAATCAGGCCTGGACGGCTTCCGGCACAGCCCTGGGCAACTTCGCCAGATCGGCCGACGCCTGGGCGGCCGACGTCCGGACAAGCATCAACGGCACGATCCAATCGCTCGGGGCGATGGGTCAGAACCTCAATCTCGATACCCTGGGCCAACTCGCGATCGCCATGGCCAGCGATCCCCACATGCTCCTGGCGATGGCCTCCATGGTGCCGGGTCTCGGTGAGCTCGCCGCAGCCGCCGACGTAGGCCTCTACCTGTACGAGGGCGACTACCAGAACGCGGCTCTGGCAGCCTCGGCATTCATCCCCGGTGGGGCAATGCTCCTGGTCGGTGGTGCCGCGGCGGTCGGCGTCCGTGCCGCCAGGGTCGCAGAGAAGGGCATGAGCCTCATGGCCCGTGCCGGAGCCAGGGGCCTCAGTGTCCTGGCCCGTGCCGAGCAGCGCCGGGCTGACGGCCGGATAAAGGCCCATTGTCAAGGCCCGGAGGGTGGTACAGGATGACTGTGTCTGAGCGACCCCCGTATCAGTCAAGGGAGCCGTGCGCGAATCGGCCGAGGATCAAATGGACGGCGAAACCGGCGTCATCACAAACCCGAAGTTTCGGATGTGGCTGCGGCCGGACGGCATCGTTCAGTTGGTCCGGGGCCCGCGAACCACGGTGCTTGTCGAGGACGCCCACGCGGCGCTCGAAGCGATGGCCCGACTCACCGGCGGTCGACCAAGCCCCCTGCTGGTCGACATGCACGACACCGGCCCGCTGAATCGGGCCGCGCGCGCGGAGTTGACACGCCGGAGCGAGCTGGAAACGGCCGTCGCCCTGGTCGTCGGCACCTCACTCACCCGGATGATGGCGAATTTCGTCCTCAGCGTGAACAAACCGCCATTCCCGGTGCGCCTCTTCGACAACGAGGCGTCCGCGAAGTGGCTCGAGGTGTTCGCCGTACCCACCACCGGGAGGCCTGAATGACCGACCTGCCTGGCGATCAAACCATCCACGCGACCACCGAGCACGCGATCGGCGAGGACTCCGGCGTCATCACGCACCCGAAGTTCCGGATGTGGCTGCGGCCGGACGGCATCGTTCAGGTGGTCTGGGTCGCTGGAGCGACGGCGCTCCTCGACGACGCCATCGCGACGGTCGAGGCGGTGGCCCGGCTCACCGACGGCCGGCGAATCCCCCTTCTCGTTGACATGCGCGACACCGGCCCGCAGGACCGGGCGACGCGCGCCGCGTGGACCGCCCGCAACGACGTGTCATCGGCCGTCGGCCTGATCGTGGGGACGCCACTTAGCCGGATGGTGGGGAACTTGTTTATCAGGATGAACAAACCGCCATTCCCGGTGCGGCTCTTCGACAACGAGGCGTCCGCGGTCAAGTGGCTCAAGGCGTATGTTCGCTGACGACGATATGGGCGACGACGCCGATCTCCTTGCAAGCCCGAAGTTTCGGATGTGGCTGCGGCCGGACGGGATCGTTCAGTTGGTCTGGGCCCCGAAAACCACGGTGCTTGTCGAGGATGCCACCGCGGCGCTGGAAGCTATGGCCCAACTCACCGGCGGTCGACGTAGCCCCCTGCTGGTCGACATGCACGACACCGGCTCGCTTGATCGGCCTACGCGCACGGAGTTCACACGCCGGGGTGACCTGCAAACGGCCGCCGCCTTGATCGTCGGCACCCCACTCAGCCGGGTGATGGCGAACTTCATCCTCGGCGTGTCCAAACCGCCATTCCCGGTGCGCCTCTTCGACAACGAGGCGTCCGCGGTGGCGTGGCTTCAGTCGTTGGTCGGCCGATAATGGCGCCTCAGCCCGCGACCGAGACGCCGGTGCGCGTCCTGGAATCACCTGCGCCGCCACCGCAAGAGCCGCCGCCGCAGCGAGCCGAAAGGTCCGTCCAGGACTTCGAGAGGCGTCTGGAAGACGTCGTAAGCGCCATCCAGGAGTTGGCCGCCCTCCGGTTCGACGCCCGCGCTCATGTCGGTCCCGACGGGGACATCATCGATGCCGTCGCCGCCGGGGTGAACTTCCTCGGCGAGGAGCTCGAAGCTTCGTTCAACGAGATCGAGCGCCGCGTCACCGACCGAACGGCCGAGCTCTCGCTCGCAACGCGGGAACTAAGCCGCCAGGCTCTCCACGACGAACTGACCGGCCTGCCGAACCGAGCCCTGTTTTGGGAGCACCTGTCCCACCGTCTGAAGATGACGGAGCGGCGGAAGGCCATCTTTGCCGTCCTATTCCTCGATGTCGACGACTTCAAGCTCGTCAATGACACCCTCGGCCATGCCGTCGGCGATCAACTCCTGGTCGATGTGGCGTCGCGCCTCAGCGCCGTGCTCCGGGCCGGCGACACCGCTGCTCGGGTGGGTGGAGATGAGTTCGTCGTGCTCTTCGACGAAGTGGCTTCGGCGAAGGCGGCACTTGGTGTTGCCGAGCGCCTCAACGAGGCGCTCCGAGCGCCATATGACATCGGGCCCGATCGGCGGGTTGTGACGGCCAGCATTGGGGTCGCCGTGAGTCGGGACGGCCTGAGAACTGCCGACGAAGTGGTCGCGGCCGCCGATGCCGCCATGTATGAGGCGAAGCGACTCGGAGGGGGACGATGCGTGGCGTACAGCGATGACCTGCACCGGCCGAGCGACCGCCGACCACCTGGCGATTCGCTCGATAGACCGATCATCCCCGTCGAGGCGGACAGGCGATCGCGCCCGCGATCCTGAGGCGCCGATAGTCGCTCGGCAATGGACGCCATCTGGGCGAAGCCGGATGCCCTACTTTCGTTTGACGCCCGGACCGGCCCGCTGGTAAACTCCGCCTTCGTGGCTTCGACGGAAGCCGCGGTTGGCATGCGCCAGTCGCGACGACCGACGAGTCACCCGGACGGTGGAAACCGTTCACGATCCCCGGCCTACGCCGGAGCGTGAGCGGCCCGCCAAGACCATCGAAGCGATCCGCGCCAATCAGATCGCCTCCAAGTAGCGACAGGGTCCGCGCGACGTGCCGTGCACGTCGAGGGCGGCCCATCGGACGCCGGAGGCCACCGCAAGGGCGCAGCGTCTCGTCGATCGGACTCGCGCCGGGGCCCAACCCGGGCGCGGAGAGAGCCGTGCCGGCGATCGGATCGCTCAACATCAAGACCAAGCAGCGTCAGTGAGTGAAAGGAGCAGCGTCTCCGTGCCGACAATCAGCCAGCTCGTGCGGCATGGCCGCCAGCCGAAGATCTCCAAGATCAAGGCGCCGGCTATGCGCAAGAACTGGAACAGCCTTCGCCAGCGCCAGGTGGCCATTCCCGGTGCACCCCAGAAGCGCGGCGTTTGCCTGCAGGTGCGCACGATGACGCCGAAGAAGCCGAACTCGGCCCTTCGAAAGATCGCCCGCGTACGCCTCACCAACCAGATGGAAGTAACGGCGTACATCCCCGGGATCGGTCACAACCTTCAGGAGCACTCCGTTGTCCTGGTCCGCGGCGGTCGCGTGAAGGACCTGCCGTCGGTCAAGTACCACATCATCCGGGGCACCCTGGACGCGGCCGGCGTGAAGGACCGCAAGCAAGGCCGCTCCAAGTACGGCGCGAAGGCCGCGCAGCAGAAGGGCAAGAAGTAACGATGCCCCGTCGACGGACCATCGCCCGAAAGACCAAGT
>PMKV01000100.1 GCA_003157875.1 Chloroflexota bacterium | reverse complement strand
GTCAGCTTGTCGCAGGCGCGCGCGACCTCCGGCGTCAGCTCGTTGGGATGGTTGAAGTGGAGGTTCATCCAGATCGGGTGGTACTTCGCGAGCATCTCGCACAGCTCGTCGTCGATGCGCTGCGGCATGAAGACCGGCACGCGCGAACCGATGCGAATGATCTCGATGTGGGGGATCTCGCGCAGGCTGCGGATGATCGACTCGAGCAGCTTCGGGTTGAGGGTGAGGGCGTCGCCGCCTGAGAGGAGCACGTCGCGGACCTGCGGCGTGCGGCGCAGGTAGTCGAGCTGGGCCTCGACGTCGTGGCGGTTGAAGTTCTGCGACGCGTCGCCGACGATGCGGGAGCGGGTGCAGTAGCGGCAGTAGCTCGCGCACTGGGTCGTGACCAGCATCAGGACCCTGTCCGGGTAGCGATGGACGAGCCCCGGAACCGGGGAGTGGCGGTCTTCGGCCAGCGAGTCCTCCATCATGGCCGTGAAGGCTTCGTGCTCGCAGTCGGTGGGGATGACCTGGCGACGGATCGGGTCGTTGGGGTCGTCGGGGTCGATCAGGCTGAGGAAGTAGGGCGTGATGTCCACCCGGAACTTGTCGGGGGAGGAGAGCCCGGCCCGCTCGTCGTCGGTCAGGTTGAGGACACTGCCGATCTCCTCGACGGTGTTGACGCGGTTGGAGAGCTGCCAGCGCCAGTCGTTCCACTTCTCGTCCGGCACGTCGGCCCAGATCGATGCGCGGCGGCTTGCGGCGGGCTTGCCGTCGGAGCCGAGGGCGCGGGCGGGGTCGCGCAGGTTGACGAACGGTGTTTCGTCGCGGGCGAGCGGTGCGGCAGTCGAATGCGCCGCAAAGGGGCCGGGGAGCACTTCGGCCGAGAGGCGAGGCGCCGGGGCCTTATCTCCTGGTGTGGAACCGACCATGGCGCGCCTCCGGTTCGTCGCTGAGCGGGCGACGCATAATCCCTATGCACTGTGAATGCTGACGGATGATACATCGGGCGCGGCGGAAAGGCCCCCGGCCCGTTCGGGGCCGCCACTCGATCCGTCTGGCGGTCCGCGAGTGTGCGGCGACGCACCAGCTCGGCGCTGCGAAACCATCCGAATGAGTAGCGGCAAGGTGACCTGAGGGCGCATACTCCCTCATGACTCGGCGGCGGGTAGGTCCCGCCCGGGCCTGCAGGGGATGGGCAGGGCCACTCCCCGACGGAGGAGGGTCTCGTGCTATCCCATCTGACTCGGCGAGTGGTCTCGCTCTTCGCTGTGCTCACCGTCGTCGCGCTGGCCATTGCGCCTGGCGTTGCGGCCGACACGAACGTCGCGCCCACGGTCACGGCGACGGTTTCGAATTCGAACCCGGTGGAGCCGCAGACCGTAATCGCGTCCGCGACCTTCACGGACCCTGAATCCGCGACTGAGACGTACACCTGTTCGATCGACTACGGCGACGGCTCGGCGCCGGTCGCGGGCGTGCTGTCCGGCACGGCCTGTACGGGCCCGGCTCACCAGTACACGACCAGCGGCTCGTATCTGGCCTCAGTTTCCGTCACCGATAGCGGCGGTGCGGAAGGCAGCGGCACTGCCCCGGTCACGTATACGAACGTGGCGCCGACGCTCCTCAAACCCATCCTGCTGGGTGCCCCGCGACTCGGCTACTCGGTCAATGCCGCAACGGCGATCTCCGACCCTGGGTTGGGAGGCGAGACTTACGACTGCGTCTCGGTCGACTACGGCGACGGCAGCGGATTGCAGCCAGGTTGGCAATACGTCCCGACGGGATGGGGCGACGGCCTGCCCCGCTGTGTGTATTCGGCCCACACCTACAGCACGTGGGGCACGTTCACGGTGACCACGACCGTCAGAGACGGCGGCGGGAACCTCGCCACCGTGTCGATGACTCAGCAAATCCTGCCTTCCGATCCATTCGTCGATGGCCCCGGACAGATGGTTGTTCTACCGTCGAACGGAATCTGGCATTTGGACCAAACGGTTTCCCTTGTCGACAACAGCGTGCCGTCACCGGGCCCCTGGGCGTGGACGATCGGCTGGGGTGATGGCACCACGAGCGACGGGACCGCCACGAGCCCCGGCGCCATCCCCTTTGTCCACGATTACCTTGCCGCCGGGACCTATACGGTCAACGTCCGGGTCCAGGACGCGGATTGGGCCGGGGGCTACTCCGGGACAAGGCAAATCACGGTGATCGCCTACAGCGGTGCCCCAACTGTGATCGCTACCGATTCGCAGACAGTCGGCGAGGGAATACCCGGGACCTTCGGCTGGGGTGTCGTCGATCCGGTGCCGCATCTCCCGTACTCCGTGCACGTGGACTGGGGCGATGGCTCGGTTCTTGACTTCCTCGCCCAGACCCCTTCCTCGTACTTCGTCCTCCCGCATACCTATCGCGCCTCCGATCCCTACCCAACAACCGGAGTCACGGTGTACACGGCCACGATGACGGTGACCGACGCCACGGGTGCGCACGGCAGCGCATCGATGAAGGTGCCGACGGCGGACGTGGCCCCGGTCATCACGGCCCCGGCGACGATCAGCGTTCCCGAAGGGCCGATGGTCAACCTCACGCTGGCGACGTTTACCGACGCGAGCGTCGGGCCCTGGCAGATCGCGGTCTTCAACAGTAAGGGCGGGATGGTCCAACAGACCCTGCAGACGCCGTCCCCCATCGTGGTTCCCTGGGATCCGAGCTGGGGGACCGCGACGGTCGACGTATACGTGAGAGATCGAGGCGGTCTCTACTCGACGGCGACCATCGCCGTATCGACTCTCAACAGCCCGCCGGTTGTAGGCCCCGTCTCGCTTCTCGGGGGCACGATCGGCGACCAGCCCATCTTGGGCCAGGCCGTCTTTGCGCGCGCCGCGTTCACCGATCCGGGCTCGAGCCTGCCACAACCTGAGACCTATGTCTGCACCGTCGACTACGGTGACGGATCGGGGCCGCAGTCGGGCACTGCCGTTCAGGGACTCTGCAATGGCGCAGGGCATACGTATGCCGCTGTTGGCGTGTTCACGATCTCGATCATAGTGTCCGACTCGCGCGGCGGGTCGGGCAGCAGCTCACGAACAGTCACCGTCCAGAGCGGCGCCCCCCAAGTAGGGCCGGTCGTCGTGCCGAGTCCGCTCGTCGAGGGCCAGGCATTCGTCGCGACCGCGACCTTCAGCGCGACTTCTCCGCAGCGGTGCGCGGTCGACTGGGGCAACGGGACCTGGGCGCTCGGGACCATAACCGGCTCGACCTGCTCGGCCCCGAATTTCGCGTACTCAGATGTCGGCACCTACACGATCACATTCGCGATCACGGACGCGTCGGGCGCCGTCGGCAGTGCCCAGGCTACAGCCGTGGTCGGCAACGTTCCCCCGGTGCTTAGTCGCATCGTCACCTCGGGAACGCCCGCGGCCGGCGACGTACTAACGGTCTTCGACCTCGTCTATGACCCCGGGACCCTCGAGACTCTCACCTGCACCGTCGACTTCGGTGACGGCACAGGCCCCAAGCCGGGCGTGATCGGCGATGGGAACTGCACTGCGAATTACACGTACTCGCAGGGCGGCCTGTATACGGTGACCATGACCGTGACCGACAGCAACGGCGGCTCGGGCAGCGCTTCAACGTCGGTGGCGATCGCCAACCTGAGCCCCACGGTCGGACCCATCACCGTTACCGGATCGCCGATCGAGGGCGGCAGCGTTCAGGCGAGCGTGGCTTTCACGGATCCCTGGAGCGGGAACTCCTTCTACACCTGCGCGATCGACTTCGGCGATGGCACCGGGACCACCTCCTGGATCGTCAACACCCATACCTGCATGACGCCGATGCACAGCTACGCGCATCCCGGCACGTTCACCATCTCGCTGGCCGTCGACCGCGGCTATGGGTCAAGCGGTACGAGCACGCTGACGGTCACAGTAGCCAACGTGGCACCGGTGGTTACTCCCGACCACATCGTGACCCCCGCGCCGGCGGGCGTGAACCAGGTCACCTCAGTCGATTTCACCGATCCCGGTCTGGGAATCGAGACGTACACCTGCACGATCGACTACGGCGACGGCGGCGGAGCCAAAGCCGGCGTGATCAGCGGCAACGTCTGCGCGGGACCCGACCATGCGTACGCCTCCAAGGGCACGTACTCCCTGGCGGCGACGGTCACAGACTCGAACGGCGGGTCGGGGACCTACTCGGTATCCATCGTCATCTACAACCAGTCGCCGTCCGTGGGGCCGGTGTCAGTACCGTCTTCGGCATTGGTGGGGACGGCCGTGACGGCCTCAGCCGCCTACACGCCGACGGGTTTGGTTCCCGCGGACACCTGCTCCGTTGATTTCGGCGATGGGTCGGGGCCGCAAACGGCGACCGCCAACGGAACGACCTGCACCGGACCGAGCCACAAGTACTCGGCTACCGGGACATTCGCGATAGTCGTGAAGATCCTGGCGGCCAACGGGGCTACAGCCTCTTCGTCGGCGACGATCCAGGTCTATTCCCTCCAGGTAGGAGCGGTCACAACGAGTGGCTCTCTTACCGAAGGCTCCGCTGTCACGGCTTCGGCCAGCTTCACGCCGGTCGGCAGCCAGACCTACGCGTGCAAGGTTGACTACGGCGACGGCAGCGGCACCCAGACCGGCAGTATCAGCGGCACGACTTGCAAGGGGCCGAGCCACAAGTACCTCCGACCCGGCTCGTTCGCGATCACGGTCAAGGTTTCGGGCTCGAAGGGGAATAGCGGCACATCGAGCAAGACGGTCGACATCGCCAACGTCATGCCTGTCTTCACCACGGTGACCCTGCCGACCACCGCGAAGGTCGGACAGTCTGTAACGGTGTCGGCCTCCTTCACTGATCCGGGAACTGCCGAGACATACATGGTCGTGGTGGATTGGGCCGATGGAACAAGAGTCCCCGTCGCGCTCAAGGCGGGGGATCATTCTTTCTCGACCAGCCATACATACAAAGTGGCCTCGGACTACCCCGTTGTCCTGGAGCTGTCCGACGACCAGATGGCACACGCGGTCACTGCCGTCGCGGGCATCGCGGTCTACGACCCGGCGCGGACGCTCATGGGCTCTGGTACGTTCGCGTCGCCGGCGGGTGCCTGCCAGCTGACCACGAAGTGCGCTGCCCCTTCAATGGCGACCTTCGCGGTATCCGCCTCGTACGCCAAGGGCGCCACCAAGCCGACCGCAGGCTTCACCTTCTCCGCGATCGGCATCTCGTTTGTGGCGACCAGTTTCGACTGGTACATCGTCGCCGACAACGGAAGAGGCATGCTCCAGGGCTCGGGCAAAGTCAACGGCGTCAGCGGCTATCGCTTCTGCGTGTACACAATTGACGGGGCACCAGATGAGATCCTGGTCGCCATCTTTGATTCGAAAGGCAACGCGGTCTACTACAACAACGACTATACGCCGCTCACGACGGGCTCGATAACGATCAAGTGACCGACGGGCGCCAGTCCGCCCAAAGCCACTCGCAGAGCCGCCGGCCAACCCCCGGCGGCTCTCGGTTTCGTGGAGGGGTCAGCGGCCCGTGCGCTCCAGGGCCAGCTGCTGTATGGCCAGGATCGTCATGGCGTCGGCGATCTCGCCGCGGCGCATCATCGCCATCACCTCGTCGAAGGGGACCCAACGCAGCTGGAGCTGCTCCGTCCCTTCCGGCGTGGCCGTGCCCGCCTCGAGGCCGCTCGCGACGAACAGAACGGTGACCTCGTCCGTAACGGAGTTGGAGAGCTCGGCGCGACACAGCTCGCGCCACTCGCCGCCGCTGTAGCCGGTCTCCTCGACCAACTCGCGGCGCGCCGCCGCTTCCGGCTCCTCGTCGAGATCGCCGCCGCCTTCGGGGATCTCCCATGAGTAGTGGTCCATGGTGTAGCGGTACTGCCCGACGAGCAGAACGCGATCATCCGCGTCCAGCGGCACGACGCCGATCGCCAGGTGCCGGAAGTGGACCACGCCGTAGATGCCCGGCTTGCCGTCCGGCCGGACGACGTCGTCGTGGAGAATCTGGATCCAGGGGTTGTCGTAGGCGACGCGCCGGGAGACTCGACGCCACGGGTTCAGCTCGCTCTCGCTCACGCCCGAAGCGTAGCAAGTCCCGGCCGCCGTGGCCGGACCGCGGGGCTGCGCCGCGGGAACCGGGCGCGCGGCCCGGACGTCTTGGCCGTGTACAAACCGAACTGCTGAGGAGACGGCGATGAGTGCCAACGCAACCGACCCCAGGCCCGGCCAGCAATCGCCCGCAGGCGTCGACGCGCCGGCCGCGCAGCCCGCGCCCCCCACGCCGGCCGCGCCCCCAGCGGTCGATCGGCCGCCAGAGCGAGGGGCCGGCCCGATCACCTTCGGCAGGGCGATCGCCATCACGGCCGCGGCATGCCTGGTGATCGGCATCATCGTCGGCCCGATCATCAGCGGCCACGCGACAGTCGCGACCGACGCCACCTCAACCTCAACGACCGTCGAACACACCGTCAACGTCACCGGAGCCGGAGAGGTCAGCGTGGCTCCGGACGTCGCCGATATCGTCCTGGGAGTGATGGTCCAGAAGCCGACCGTCGCCGCGGCCCAGTCCGCTGCCGCGACCTCGATGGCCGCTGTGGTCGCCGCCGTCAAGAAGGACGGCGTGGACGCCAGGGACATCCTGACCGTCAACGTCAGCCTCAGCCCCGTTTACGACTACAGCGTCTCCAGCTCGACTCCGCGCCTGGTCGGCCAGCAGTTCACCAACACCATCAAGGTCACGGTCCGTGACATCACGTCATTGGCCGCGGTCGTCGATGACTCGCTCGCGGCCGGGGCAACGACGGTGGGCGGAATCAGCTTCCGGCTCAACGACCCCAAGTCGGTGCAGGCCCAGGCCCGCAGCCAGGCCATGGCGGATGCCCGTGCCAAGGCCGACGCACTCGCCTCCGCCGCCGGAGTCTCGATCAAGGGCGTGGCGTCGATCACCGAGACGACCAGCCAGCCGACGCCGGTCTACTACTCGGGCGCGACCGACGCCAAGGCGGCCGGCGTGTCGACGCCGATTCAGACCGGGACCACCGACGTGCTGGTTCAGGTCACGGTTACGTACCTGATCGGCTAGTTCCTGCGCGGCCCGGCCCGGTGGCCCGGCCCGGCCTTGTGGCCCGGCCCGGCCTTGTGGCCCGACCCGGTGGCCTCGCCGCCGCTAAATGAATACCAAGCGCCGTGCGTTTTCTGCCAGCCGTCACACCATGGCGGGACCAACGGCAGGGGGTCGGCCGGGCCGGTCGGCGCATACTCTTGAACCATGCGACTAGATCTGACCAAGCGAAGTGACTACGCCATCCGCGCCATGCTGGCCCTGACGATGGCCAAGGGCGGCCAGCTGAGCAGCCGCCGCATCGCCGAGCAGATGCACATCCCGCCGCGGTTCCTGCCCCAGATCATGGGCGACCTGACGCGGGCCGGGCTGGTCGTCGCGCATCCCGGACGCGCGGGTGGCTACCTGCTGGCCGAGTCGGCCGATGCCGTCACGCTGCTGCGCGTCATCGAGGCCGTCGAGGGCGACCCGCATCGCCGGGTTTGCGTTCTGCGCGGCACGCCCTGCGGCCAGGACGGCGAGTGCGGCGTTCACCACATCTTCTTCTCGGCCGAAGAGGCGCTCCTGGACACACTCGGCTCGGCCACGCTGGCGGGCGTCATCTCTCTGGCGGAGGCGGCCGAAGCCGCCAAGACGGCCGCGGTCGCCGGGTAGTCGAGCAGGCGGTCGACCGGCCGTCGCTCCCGGGGGCGCTGCCCTCAGCGCGCGGTTCGGTAGCGCGCCTCCCATTCGTCGAACAGGACGCTCATGTGGATCTCGTCCCAGAAGCGGCCGTCCCGGAAGATAGCCTCTCTGGCCCGACCTTCGACGACGAAGCCGCATTTCTCATATGAGCGGATCGCCCGGGCGTTGTACTCGAAGACGGTCAGTGCCACTCGATGGAGGGCCAATCGAGTGAAGGCGTGGGCCAGCATCAGCTCCGTGGCCTCGGTGCCGTAGCCTTTGCCCCAGGCGTCGCGTTCACCGATGGTGATGTGGAAGAGCGTCGAGCCGTTGTCGCCGTCGAGCTGACTGAAGGCGCAAGTTCCGATCAGCCTGTCGGTGTCGCGCTGGTGGATCGCCATTGCCAGGAAGTCGGAGCCCATGATCCGGGCATAGAAGAAGCGCTGGATGTCGTCGTTCGAGAGCGGGGCCTGCTGGTAGCGCGTCAGGCGGGCGATCTCCGGGTCCGAATACCAGCGCATGAACGCCTTGAGATTCTCGGCCCGGTGCCGGCGCAGAACGATCAGCCGGCCCAGGATCGCCTCGGGTCGCCACGATTCGCGTTCAGGAGCAGCGGCCATCTCGCCCTCCGGTTCGCCAGAGTGGATCGCTCGGGGGACGCCGAGCAGGTTTCATGGAGCGAAGGTATACCATCGCCGCCATGCGTGGCTGGAGTGAGTTGGCCGAACGCGTGGCCGGAACCACCCGCACCTCGGAGAAAACCTCGCTGCTCGCGCGCTACCTGGCGCCGCTGCCGTCGACGGAGCTTCGCGTCGCGGCCACCTTTTTGGCGGGGCGGCCCTTCGCGGAAGCGGATCAGCGGGCGGTCGGTCTGGGCTGGGCGACGATCGCGGCCGTGGTGTGCAAGCTGGCGGGGATGCCGCCGGGGGCCCTCGGCGAGGCCTACGACCGATCATCGGACCTGGGCAAGGCCGTGGCCGAGGTCGTGGCGCTGCGGCCCGATCCGCCCGACCCGCGCCACTCCCCGTGCCTGGCTGAAGTGGCGGCCGGGTACGCCGCCGTGGAGTCCGCCCCGGGACCCGCCGCGAAGGGAGCGGCATTCGCCGCCCTGCTGGAGCGGTGCGACCCGCTGACGGCCAAGTACGTTGTCAAGATCCTGACCGGCGAGCTGCGCATCGGCCTGCGTGAAGGGCTGCTGGAAGCGGCCATCGCCGAAGCCTTCGGTCGCCCCCAGGCGGCCGTGGCCATGACCCTGATGTTGACCGGCGACACGGGCGAGACCGCGGTCCTCGCCAAAGAGGACCGTCTCCACGAGGCCCACCTCCGGCCGCTCCACCCGATACGGTTCATGCTCGCCACTCCGGCCGAGGACGCTGCGGATGTGCTTGCCCGCCTTGGGCCGACCGTGTGGGTCGAGGACAAGTACGACGGCATCCGAGCCCAGCTTCACCGCCGCGGGTCGGAGGTGCGGCTCTACAGCCGTGACTTGCACGACATCAGCGGGCAGTTCCCCGAGATCGTGGAGGCGGCCCGGCCGCTCGATTGGGACGGCATCCTCGACGGCGAGATCCTGGCCTACGCCGACGGCCACGTCCTGCCGTTCCTGACGCTGCAGGGCCGACTCGGCCGGAAGGATCCTACGGTCGAGGTCCAGAGCGAGGTGCCGGTGGCGTACGTCGCCTTCGACCTGCTGGCCGTCGGGCCTCGGTCGGGCCAGAACGGGGCAAACCCCGAAGTCGTGGCCTTGCTCACCGTGCCGCTGGCCGAGCGCCGGCGGCGCCTCGAGTCGCTGGCGCTGCCGACGGTCGCCGACGGTGGCCGATTTGCCCTCTCCCACCTCGTCTCCGCGGACTCGGTGGAGTCGCTGGACCGCACCTTCGACGAGGCGCGGGCCAGGCTGAACGAAGGTCTGATGGTCAAGGATCCGAACAGCGCCTACTCGCCCGGCCGGCGGGGCATGGGCTGGCTGAAGATGAAGCGCGCCCTGGCCACGCTCGACTGCGTGGTGGTGGGGGTCGAAGCGGGTCACGGCAAACGGCACGGCGTCCTGTCCGACTACACCTTCGCCGTGCGCGACGAAACGGACGACCGGCTGGTCTCGATCGGCAAGGCGTACACCGGTCTGACCGATGCCGAGATTGCCGACATGACGCGCTGGTTCGAG
>PMKV01000112.1 GCA_003157875.1 Chloroflexota bacterium | reverse complement strand
CTACGCCCTGGTCGTGATGCATCGAGATGAGCCGGAGCGGCTCGTGGGCGCCCGACTGAATGCGCCGCTGATCGTGGGCCTCGGGGACGGTGAGAGCTTCATCGCGTCGGATGCCGCGGCCATCGTTGCCTACACCAAGCGGGTCATCTTCCTCGCGGACGGGGACGTCGCCGATCTGCGGCCCGGTACGGCGATCATCACCGATTGTGCGGGGGCGGTTCTGGAGCGGCCGATCGACATCATCCCGTGGTCCGCGGAGGCGGCGGAGAAGGGCGGCTACNNGCTCAAGGAGATCCACGAACAGCCGGCGGCCCTCACGGCGGCGATGACCGGACGCCTCCGCGGCGAGTCGGTCTGCCTCGAGGAGCTCGATCCGATCCGCGCCCGGTTGGCCGGGATCGATCGGGTGGAGATGATCGCCTGCGGCACCGCCTACTACGCTTCCCTCGTCGGCGCGGCGCTCTTCCAGGACTGGCTGGGCGTCCCGGCCAGATCCACAGTCGCGTCCGAGTTCCGCTACAGCCCGCCGCCGCTCGACTCGCGAACCCTGGTGGTCGCGGTCACGCAATCCGGCGAGACCGCCGACACGATCGCGGCCGCTCGACTGGCGGGTGACCGCGGCGCGCTGGTCGTATGCGTCACCAACACGGTCGGTTCCGCGATCACTCGCGAATCGCACGCTGCCGTCTTCCTGCAGGCCGGGCCGGAGGTCGCCGTGGCGGCCACCAAGACCTTCGTGACCCAGGTTGCGACGCTGGTCATGCTCGCCGCGGACGTGGCCCATCAACTCGGGCGCCTGCCGGCCGAGAAGGAGCTCGAGCTCGTCTCGGCGTTGCGCCGGCTGCCCGCGCAGGCGGAGCGGGCGATCGAGCTCGCGGCCTCGACCGAGGAGATGGCGGAGCGGTACGCGGGGGCGGCAGGGTTCATGTACATCGGCCGCTCCTTCGGCTATCCGGCCGCTCTCGAAGGCGCGCTCAAGATCAAGGAGATCAGCTATCTGCACGCCGAGGGCTATGCAGCCGGCGAGTTGAAGCACGGCCCGATCTCTCTGCTGGACGCCGACGTGCCGCTGGTTGCCGTGGCGACTCGTTCCGCCGTGTACGAGAAGCTCATCAGCAATGTCATGGAGGGCAAGGCCCGCGACGCCCGCGTCCTGGCGGTGGCAACCGAGGGCGACACTCAGATCGAGCTGGCGGCCACCGACGTGTGCTGGGTCCCGGATACGCTCGAGCCGCTGAGCACGATCCTGGCGGTCATCCCGCTGCAACTCTTCGCCTACTACGTCGCGGTCAAGCGTGGTCGGGACGTCGATCAGCCACGCAACCTGGCCAAGTCGGTGACGGTGGAGTAGATGGCCGGACCGCGGCGATCACCTCCACCCGTGCTATCTCCTGCGATCGGCGGGAGCCTCGCCGCCGCCGTGCCCCCGCCGCCCCCGGAGACGACGGAGCTCGGGATCGACATCATCCGCGTCTCCCGGATCCGCGACTCTCTGGCTCGCTTCGGCGACCGCTTCAGCAAGCGCGTACTAACACCCACGGAGATGGCCTACGTTCGAGGCCGGCCGGAAACGATGGCCGGGCGATGGGCGGCGAAGGAGGCAGTATCCAAGGTCCTGGGGCTGGGCGTGCGGGGCATCGGCTGGCGTGACATCGAGGTCGAGCGTCTGCCGACCGGCCAGCCGGCGATCAAGCTGCACGGCCGAGCCGCCAGGCGGGCCGAGCAGCTCGGCATGGGCCGTGTCGCCATCTCCATCAGCCACGAGTCCGATTACGCGGTGGCGATCGCCTTCGGCGTAAGGACCGCCGGCGGCCGTTTCCTGTATCCACCCGACATCGAGGAGCGGTTGAGCGAACGCGAGGCCTCGCTGATGAAACGCTTCGAGAGGTTGCGTGGACTCGCCAGGGAAGTGGCGGTGACCGAGGCCCAGCTCGCGCCGACCGCCGCATCACGAGGCGCCGAAGGAGCCGCGCGGGAGGAGGGGACAGATGCCTAGCAAAGTGGCGCCCGAGACGGTCCTGCTCGATGACGCGGCGGCCGCCGCGCTGCTGCCGCCGCGGCCGGCCCGCGGACACAAGGGCACGTTCGGGAAGTTGCTGGTCATCGCCGGGTCGGTCGACTACGCCGGCGCGGCGCTGCTCGTCTGCACGGCGGCCGGTCGAGCCGGAGCGGGGCTGGTGACCCTGGCCACGCCCGAGTCGCTGCAGCCGCTCTTCGCGGCGAAGGTCGTGGAGGCCACGACCCTCTCGCTGCCCGAGGACGACGTGGAGGAAGTGGACCCGGGCGAGGCGCTGGCCCGCATCCTCGATCATGATCACGACGCCCTGGTTGTGGGCCCCGGGCTGAGGCCGAGCCTCTCGATGACCGAGCTGATACGCGGCCTGCTGGCTCCCGACGAGGACGGCGAGCCGTCGCCGGCGGTGCTGGACGCGGAGGCGTTGCGATCGCTGGCCACGGTCGATGGCTGGGCGACCGATGTGGCCGCTCGATGCGTCCTCACGCCTCACGTCGGGGAGTTCCTGAGGCTGCGTTCCGCCGACGGCGTCGATCCACAGAAGCAAGGCGATCTCGTCTTTGACGACGCCCGCCGCCTGGCCGCGGCGCGCGAGGCCGCTGCTGAGTGGGGTCAGGTCGTTGTCTTGAAGGGAGCCCGGACCGTCATCGCCGACAGCGACGGTCGAACCGCCGTCTCCCCATTCGAGAACCCGGCCCTCGCCAGCGCGGGGACCGGCGACGTGCTGGCCGGGACCATCGGCGCTCTGCTCGCCCAGGGCCTCGACACGTTCGAGGCGGCGCAGCTGGGCGTGTATCTGCATGCCATGGCCGGAGAGGCGGTCCGCGCCCGAATCGGCGATGCCGGCCTGCTCGCGTCCGATCTTACGGTCGAGCTGCCCCTGGCACGCAAGAAGCTCGCTGCACTGCCGGGAGCGGGCTCCGCGGCGCGCTCCACCGGTGCCGGCCCCGCTCCGGCGCGAAGCTAGCGACGTGACAACGACCGCTGGCGCAACCGGGAGTCGGGTTTCGGCCACGCGCCATCCGCTGATCGACGCCGGGCCGGGCGGAGTTCTGCCGCCCCTGCCGAAGACCGCCTGGCTCGAGATCGATCTGGCCAAGCTCACCGCCAACGTTCGGTTGCTCCAGGGGCTCCTGCCGCCGGGGGTCCGCGTCGAGCCTGTTGTCAAGGCCGATGCCTACGGCCACGGGGCGGTGGCGGTCTCGCGGGCACTCGTGACCGACGGCATCCGAGGCCTCGGCGTCGCCACGTACGACGAGGCGTTGGAGCTGCGGCAGGCCGGCATCGAAGTCCCGATCGTGGTCCTGTTCCCGATACCGGCCGAACTCGCGCCCGACGCCATGCGCCACTGCATGTCGATCACGGTGGGGGACCAGCTGCTCCTCGGCCGAACGCTGGCGGCGCTCGACGCCGCGGTCGCGGCCGGAGTCGGTGCCGCGCCGGCGTCCGAGGCCGCCTCCCGCGGCCAGAGCCGCCGCCTCGCGATCCACGTCGAGGTCGAGACGGGCCTCGGTCGGGGCGGCGTCCATCCCGAGGACGTTGCCACGGCCGTGGCCGCGATCGAGGCCAGTCCGAATGCCCGCCTCGCCGGCCTGTGGTCGCATCTTCAGGCTCCGGGCGACGCCGGTACCAGCTCACAACAGGACGCCCGTTTTGGGGCCGCATCCGGGCTTCTGGAAGAGGCCGGCGTGACCATCCCGGCCCGTCACCTGGCCGCGAGCGGAGGCTTGCTCGGGGCGACCGCGGGCTCCTACGACGTCGTGCGGATCGGTATCGCCCAGTACGGCATCGTTCCCGACGGCCTCGAGGTAGCCGAGCGGAACCGGCTCGCCGCCGCGGGGCTGCAGCCGGTCATGGAGCTGCTGGCTCGGCCGGTCCGAGTGGCCTGGCTCGACCCGGGCGTCGGCGTCAGCTACGGACCCAGCTTCGTCACGACCCGGCGCAGTCGGATCGCCACGCTGCCGCTTGGGTACGCCGACGGCTACCCGCGCAGCCTCTCGAACAAGGCCCAGGTGCTGGTCCGCGGCGTTCGCGCGCCGCAGGTTGGGACCGTCGCGATGGACGCCATCATGGTCGATGTCACCGACGTGCCCGGGCCCGAGGTGACGATCGACGACGAGTTCGTTCTCATCGGAGAACAGGGCGGCGAACGGATCAGCGCGCTGGATGTGGCGCGGTGGGGCAACACGATCTCGTACGAGGTCATCGCCGCGATGTCGGGCAGGTTGCCCCGGGTGTACTATGCGGCAGCCGAGGCGGTCGCCATGCGCGCAGTAGCGTGTGATGCCAGTCGTGGTCCGGGGAGGATCGACGACCGATCGGCGGAGGCGCCCGAGGAGGCGCCGGGCCCGCTTGGTTGCGAGTGACCTTTTCGCCGGCTACGACAACGGAGAGCATTCGGACTTGATCGAGATGCAGATCCGCTCGGAAGAGCAGCGCGACGATCTCGTGGAGCAAGTGGCCCGCGAGATCCAGCTGCGTGGCTTGACTGCGCCCGCCGTCCTGTTTCTGCAGGCCAGTCGCCCGTATCGACCCCTCGGCAGCAATGCCATGGTCTTCTTCGACCCCACACTTCGTCGCGTCTTCGGGGGCGAGATGCCTCTGGCGACCGAGATACTGGCCGACGAGCTCGGCATCGAGCAACTCATCGAGCGCCTCCAGGATCCGGACGAAGACATCTCCTGGGACGCTTGAAGAGCGGCACGATGCTTGAGGGCGCCAACGCAGACGGAGCCGGGTAGCATGTCCGGGTGACAAGCCAGCCTCGAGCGTTCTTCACTCTCGATCTCGGCTCGGCCGCCACGTCCGCAGCCCTTCTTGGGCATGTGGGTGGGCGGTGGCGACTCATCGGTCACTCCACGGCCCCCGCCCATGTCGACGTCGACTCGATGCTGGCCGGCCTGCTCTACAAGATCGAGTCGACCGACCCGGAAATCCTCGTCGAGATGTGCGCCGGCGAGGGCCCCGACATCCCCACCCTTGTCGCCGTGTGGCCCAGGTTGGAGGCCAGGACCACGCCCCAACGCCGCATCGCCGTTCTCGCGGGTTCCCGACGGCAGCGGCGACGACTCGAGACGGCCGCGCTGCGGGCCGGATGGCTCACGGTCGGCGGGAGTGCGGACGAGGATGACGCCGTTGTCCTGAGCCGCCTGGTTCTCTCGACGGAGACGAGCGCGGTTCTGCTCGGAGCCGACCACTCGCCCGGAGGCGATGAGAAGCGCCATCTGCCCGACCTCACGGCACTGGTGGCGGCAGCCACTCGACTGCGCCCCGAACTCACCGTCGTTCTGGCGGGGGGCGCGGCGACCTACGAGTCGCAGTTCGCCGGCCTGGCCGACGCCCGACTCGCGCGCGAGACGGCGCCCGATCCTGTCGGGCTCGCCTCAGGCAGCGGCGGCCCCGGCGCGACCGAGCCGATGGTCGAGAAAGTGGTCGAGTCGAAGCTGGTCACGAAGAAGGCGCTTGCCGAGGCCGAGGCGGCTCGGGCCGACAACGCCACGATGGACGCGAGTGAGGACGGGGGCCCGGCGGCATCTTCGACGGGCGAGGCGTTCGAGGCCGAGCCCGAGGCGTTCGAGCCCGAGCCCGAGGCGGCGTCCGAGCTCGACACCGAGGTGGAAGGCGGCGTGTCGGGCACGGTCGCGTCGGCTGAGCCCGACCCGAGCGTCGTCGCGCCGGCAGAATCCCAGCGTGCCCCCGTCCCGCTTGCCTTCGGGGTCGTCGAAAGCCACGCCGCCCCGAATCACGTGCTGCTGGCCCCGGACGCCGAAGCGGGCGATCCGGCCGGGGCCGCGCTGCAGCAGGTGCTCGAGGGGCTGCGCGCCTTCCCCAACGACAGCCGGCTCGGCGTCGCCAGGTCGATCGCCTCACTGGCATATGTGCTCGACAGATCGGTCGAGGTCGTGGAGATAGGGCTGCAGGGCGGGCTGAGCTCGCGGTCCGAACTGATCGGGCCCGGCCACGCCACGGTCGTCACCTCGTACTCCTGTCTCGCCGAAGCCTCGTTCGCGCCGGCGAATCCATCCGAGGAAGTGATCGACGGCCTGATGACCTGGTCGACGGTCCCTCTCGACCGCCATCGGACGATGGATCGGCTGAACGACCTGCGGCTCTTGCCCTGGGGCGAGGCCGATGGCGATGGCGCCATATTCAGGCTCGCGGCGGCCAAGGCGGCATTCGGGCGGCTGGTGGAAGCGACCCCGGAGCTCGCCGAACAGCCGATGCCGGAATTGCTGGTTGCCTCCGGCGGAATCTTCGCCGCGCTACCGCCTTCGGTGGTGGCGTTGGCCCTCGCGGACCTCGTTCGTCGCCCCGGAGTCAGCCAGCTCGCCATCGATCAGGCTCGCCTCCTGGGACCACTGGGCGTCATCGAGGACGAGGTGGAGCGCCGGCGTCTGATGGCAAATCTCGCCGACGACATCCTGATGCCGCTCGGCGGCCTCGTCATGCCGGCCGGCATCCGGCCGGGGCGGAGTGCCGGCCTCCTGCGGCTGAAGGGTCTGCCTACTTCGACCGAGATCGAGTTGCATCCGGGCTCGGTTCAGGTGGTCGATCTGCCGCCCGGTCGGGCCGCCCGGGCCGACTTCGACTTCCGCGACCCGGTTCGACTCGGCAAGCGCGGTCGCCATTTCTCGGTCGACGTCGGCGGTGGGCTGAGCGGGCTGCTCGTCGACCTGCGCGACATTCCGATGCGCATCTCCGACAGGCCCGATTCGCGGCGCGCCGCCCTCGATACCTGGCAGCGCGGTATGTGGCCGGACATCGACGAATGAGCGCCATTGAGTCACGCGCCGCCGCGGATATCTCGCCGGAACTGGCGCGGGTGGCAGGTCGACGGGTCCTGGTCTTTTCGCCGACGATCCGCTACCAACTCGGGCCGGGCGATCGCGCCCTTGTGGTCGCGGGCGATGCCGTCGTGCCCGGCATGCCGATCCTGGAGCGCACGCCCGACGCCGAACTGGTCGACGTGGGGCGGCTCGGCATCGAGAACGGAAAGTCGGGCAAGGCCGGCAGAGGATCCGGGTCTTCCTCGGGCGGAGGCGCATCACTCGAGCCGCTCTGGAAGGAAGCCGCTGCCGAGGAGTCACGAGCGATGGCGCGCCGAACCTCCGGCGGCAGAACGGACCGTCCGTCCGGACCGCCAAAGCAGGAACGACGCCGCCCTCCGTCCCCCGGAAAATGGTGGGTAGGCGGCGGCGATCGGCGCGGGAAACCGGACAAAGGCAAGCAGGCCATCCGCATCGGCGGCACGCTGCTGTTCGAGTCTGGTGGCCGCTGGTGGGCCGCTGCCGGTGAGCGACATCAGGTAGTCACGTCGCCCGTAGCCGGGGTCGTCCGTGAGGCGCGCAACGCCGTCGAAGTGATCATCGAGGTCGCCGGCTCCGCATTGCCGGGGGCCATCGCCGCCGGCGTGCCGTCACGTGGCTATCTCGACGTCCCTCGCCTGACCGACGGGGAGTTGTGGGCCAGCGCCCTGGACGTGGGCCGCGCCGGCGCGGTGGTCGTGGCCGGCAGTCGGGTATCGGCCCAGGCGATCAGTCGGGCCAGGGCGATATCGATCCGCGGCCTCATCGCTGGATCCGTCGGCGAGGGCGAGCTGCGCGACCTGGAGGCCTCGGAACTGCGACAGCGGGCGAGTCTGGCTCCGGCACTGCCGTTCGGGCTGATCGCCCTCGACGGCCACTCCCGCCGACCTCTCGCCACGCCGATCCTGGCCCTGCTCGCGGCGATGGCCGGCCGCGAGGTCACGATCGTGACCGATCCGCCGTTGCTCGTCTTCGACTCTCCGGAGGTGCCCCTGCCGGAGCTTCCGCCCGACTGGATCCGCGCCAGGAGCGGCCCGCACGCCGGCCGCGAGGGCCGCTGGCTGAAGTCGATCGGACTCTACCGCTTCCGCTCAGGCATCTACCTCGAAGCCGCTGTCGTTCGCTTCGCCGACGACACGGGGACGACGACCCTGCCGGTCACGGACCTGGAGCGCTTCGTCTTCTAGCGGGGCCTGGGACCGGACTCGTCGGCCCGCCCGGTGCCCGCAGGCGACGGATCGGAGCGGCTCGGGCGGCGTTTCGGGTAACCTCGCGGAGTGATGGCCGAGCAGGACCTCGAACGGATCGTCGTGACTCGCGATGCAGCGGGTACGCGTGCCCTGGCATCGGCGCTGGCGGCGGCTGCGCGGCCGGGGGACCTGATCAGCCTGGTC
Organism: Chloroflexota bacterium; assembly: GCA_003157875.1. GTDB lineage: Bacteria > Chloroflexota > Limnocylindria > Limnocylindrales > CSP1-4 > Fen-1039. Next base: position 1,132 of record PMKV01000112.1, on the reverse strand, counting down.
GGGGATCTCGGCGCGGGCAAGACCCAGTTCGCCAAGGGTTTCGGCGCCGGTCTCGGGATCACCGACACGATCGTCTCGCCGAGCTTCGTGCTCATGGCCGAGTATCGCGGACGGTTGCCGCTATTCCACGTCGACCTGTACCGGCTGGCCGACGCGGCCGAGGCGCTGGCGGGTGGACTCATCGACGACCGGCAGGTCGAAGGCGTCACGCTGGTCGAATGGGCGGAACGGCTGGCGGATGCGCTGCCGAACGAACGGCTCGAGGTCCTGATCGACGGTGCCGGCGACGAGCCACGCCGCATCACGCTCAGACCCGGCGATGCCGGCTATCTCCGCTACCTCGAGGCGATGCCGGACACCATGGAGGCCGGCCGATGACGTCGCGGCGGATTCTGGCCATCGACACCTCCGGCACGGGCGCGGTCGTGGCCCTGGGCGAGCCCGACGGCACGCTCCTGGCGGAGCGGCGCTGGACAGCCGGCTACCGCCACGGCGAGGAGTTGCTGACCCGGATCGACGAGATGCTGACCACGACGGGCACTCCCGTGGCCGAGCTTGGCGGGGTCGTCGTCGGGACGGGCCCCGGCGCATTCACCGGGTTACGCGTCGGTCTGGCCACCGCCAAGGGGCTGGCCCACGGGCTGGAGATACCGATTGCCGGCGTCGCGACCTCGGAGGCGCTGCTCGACGCGGCCGGCTCCGCGGGCGCGTTCGAGGCGGTTCAAGCGGCGCTGCTTCTGCCTGCCGGGCCCTCTGATCGCGTGCTCGTTCTTCGGGGAGAAGCCGTGCTGCTGCGTGGCGGCCAAGAGCCCGAGCTGGATCCGGCCACGATCCTGGTTGCCGTGGACCTGCCGAACCGGGCGCCGGCGGCGGCTCTGGCCCTGGGCGATGGGGCGGAGGCGGGCCTTTCGGCCGCGCTCCTCCGCCTCGGCGTAGCCCGTCTCGCGGCCGGTGGCGACGACGTGGCCCACCTCGTGCCCGAGTACGTGACCTTGCCGCGAGGCGTGCCGGTGATGAAGGGGGAGGTTCGATGGTCGCACGACCACCGGTCTTGATCGTCGTCGACCGCATGAAGGTCGAAGACCTGGCCGACGTCCACGTCATCGAGCGGGAGAGCTTCAGCACGCCCTGG
>PMKV01000050.1 GCA_003157875.1 Chloroflexota bacterium | reverse complement strand
TTCGGCTGGTGATGCGGCCTGCGGTTTGAGCCCTATGCCAGCGCGGGCACCGGCAACTCGCCTGACCTTGACCAGTCATGCACCGTCACCAGCTGGGCCCGGTTGACCATCGCGAACGGGAAGCTCGCGATCATCGTCGCGTCATCCAGCCAGCGGACCACAAGGTCGGTCATTGGCAGGAAGTGCGGTTCCGGCGTCTCCAGGAACTGGGTCATCGATCCGTGGGCGTGGATGTGGAGGTCGCCTCTGAGGTCGTAGCCCGGCGTGACGATCGAGACATCCTGGCGCTCCTTGAGGACCTCGGGTGCACCGGAACGAACCGGGGCCACAGGCGCCCGCTCGGCCATCAGGACAATCTGGCTGAGGCGTACCCACAATATCGCCCGGCGCTCATCCGCATCGAGCTCGAGGGCCGATCCCGGGTGGAGGTGAATCGCGTTTGCAACTTGAATGAAACCCGTCTGCATGTTGATCCAGTCCGAGAGCCGATCGAACTTGCCGGTGTGGATCTGGCCTGAGATCTGGAAGTCGGCGCCGAGGATCTCGACGTCGACGGAAGGGCCCTGGAACTCCGCGTCGTCCTGAGCCGGCCAGTCGTCACCGTTCAGCCCCGTCGGAGCGCCCAGCGTTCCCCACACCGGGTCGAAACCGGGCGATGTGCCGGGATCGTCGTCGTGACGCGTTGCACTCGGCTCGCCCAGACGGATCATCGGGGTTGCGGCTGAAGGTTGGGGTCCTCGTGCCACGCCGCGGCCGTGCCGGACCGGATCACGCCGATCACGGCAGAAGCTGCCATTTGCCGCAGCGGAAGCACGTCTGCCAGTCGGGCGACTTTGGGAGCCGGCGTTCTTCGGTGCGGAGCGTCCGGACGCCGTTCGCCAACCAGAGGTGACCCATCAAACGGCACGTGAGGCGGTTCGTGGGAGTGCTACGTAGTGAGTGGCGTTCTTGAGTTGCCATGGCATTCGCCTGTTTCTGCGCATCCGGCGAAGCGGTCCAATCGGATCCAGCGCCGGGCGGCCATTGGGCCGCTGCCTCCAGAGTCAACCACCCGACCGTGCCTGCGTCTACAGTAGTTATGGCCACTGACTGTAGGACCGTACGAATGCCATCCAGGGCATACATCTACAGTAGTTACGGTCAATGACTATGGGACGGTACGAATGCCATATCCGTGCTCCCTCCGTTTGTAATGCATTGGGGATGGTCACCTGGTGCTTGACCGAGTAGGTTGTCAGTGCCGGTTGGGTAGCCGGCCGTCTGGGCCGGGCGTCGCATAGGCTCAACCTGGTGGGTTGAAGGAACCGGAATTGGCAGTCCGCTCGGGGCCCGAGACCGGCACGGAGCGCCGCCTGATCGCACTGCAAGCCCGAACTTCAGAGCGCGGGACGCAGAGCCACCGCCATGCCCGTGCCCGGGCACGAGGGAACTCAGCCCCACCATCGGCGGCATCGTCCACCCGTTTCGGCGAGCTGATGGAATCGGCGCCCGTTGCCGCCTGGCTCAAGGATTCCGAAGGTCGCTACGTCTACGCGAACCCGCACCTGCTCGCCACGATGGGCCGGCACATGGGGCCGGCATGGCAAGGCAAGACGGACGCCGACATGTGGCCCCCCGCCGCCGCGGCGCTGATGCGCACTCGCGACCAGGCTACCCTCGAGGGAGGTGGACCGCAGGTCTTCACCCGAGAGATGCCGTTCGCAGGCGGTCTTCACAAGGTCCTGCTCATCGAATTCCCCATCCCGATCGACGGCCAGGCCATGGGCGTGGGCGGCATGGCGATCGACGTCACCGAGTACTCGAACCAATCCGCCGAGCGGGGTCAGCTGGCCGCCGTCGTCGAGCAGGCAACTGAGTCGGTGATGATCGTCGGTCTCGATGGGCTGATCGTCTACGTCAACCCCGCCTTCGAACGAGTTACCGGCTACGCCAGCACAGAGGTCCTCGGCAAGAACCCTCGAATCCTCAGCAGCGGCATCCAGACACGATGGTTCTACGACGCCATGTGGGCATCGCTTACCAGCGGCTTGCCGTGGGTGTCGGACCTGACCAACCGGCGCAAGGACGGCACGCTATTCACGGAAGAGGCCAATATCTCGGCCATCCGCGACTCGGCCGGAGCGATCTCGGGTTACGTGGCCGTCAAGCGCGACGTCACTTCTGACCGTGCGCTTGCGGAACGCTCGATCGATCTCGCAAGGGAGCGGGAGTCGATCGGCGAAATGATGCGAGGCCTGCGAGCAAGCGACACGCCGGAGGCCACCGCTCACGCCATCTGCCGGCGGGTTGTTGAGCTGTCCGGCATTACCGCCGCACAGCTCCTGGTATTCGAATCCAACGGTATCGCGCGGACGATCGCCTTCGCAGTCCAAGGCCAGCCCGACCCCACTCTGCATTCGATACCGACCCAGCGGAGTCGGCACCTCCGCGAGCGGGCTGCCGAAGGCCCCTGGATCGAGCCTTGGGTCAGCCGGGCCGGCCATCCGTATAACCAGGTCCTGACCAGTCTGCGAATCCGGGCGATCGCATATGCACCCGTTCGCCACGACCAGAAGGTCATCGGACTGCTTTGCATCGACTCCGAGGGATCGGTTGAAGACGTCGCCGAGGCGACGGTGCTGCCGTCGCTCGTCGAGTTCGCCGACATCGCCGGTGCGCTGATCGGACGCGACCTCGCTCAGCGGGTCGACGCGGGGGGCGGCAGGGCCCACAGCCTGGCCATCATCGAACACACGGCTTTCCAACCGGTCTTCCAGCCGATCGTCGATCTCGCGAGCAATGCCGTCGTTGGATATGAGGCCCTCACGCGCTTCGCCGACGGCACCCATCCGGAGTCCGCGTTCGAGGAGGCAGCGGCGGTTGGGCTCGGGGCCGAGTTGGAGATCGCCACGCTCAAGGCCGCCCTCTCGGACTCGGAAGCCCTCCCGGCGTCCGCGTGGCTGAACCTCAACGCGTCGCCCGAACTGATCCTGTCCGGAGGCCCGCTGCGCTCCCTCCTCCAGGGAAACCGCCGCCACATGGTGCTGGAAGTGACGGAGCACACGGCCATTGCCGACTACCCGGCATTCCGCGCGGCCATGGCTGCGCTCGGACCGAACGTGGAGCTGGCAGTTGACGACGCCGGCGTTGGGTTTGCTAGCTTCCGGCACATCCTGGAATTGCATCCGGCCTTCGTGAAGCTCGATCGCTGGCTCATCAAAGACCTGGAGTCCGACGAGGCACGCAAGGCGATGATCGCCGGACTGCGGCACTTCGGCCGCTCCACCGGTTGCCGGCTGATCGCCGAGGGCATCGAGACAGATCGTGAATTCGCCGCGCTACGATCCCTCGACATCCAGCTGGGTCAGGGGTACCTGCTAGGTCGACCAGTAGTCATCGGTGACATACCCCTCGCGACCCAGGCCGGCGCCCCGGCCGGCACCACGCCCGCCAAGTCAGCTATGGCAGCTAAGGCAGCCAGGCCCTGGCGGCACGCTGCGAAACCACTCGCGCCCGCCTGATCCGCCGGCTCCTCATGTGGGCCAGCTCGAGGCCCAGGATGATCGCGGCTCCCAACAGAATAGCCAGGTCTATTCCGTTCGCCATCGACGAGGAAACCAGCAGGTCTCCGCCGCCTGAGGTCGCTGCCCCGCTCAAAGTAACGATGGCCAGGATCACGGAAACGAGGCCCAGGCCGGCGATCGCTCCGAGCTTGACCCATACGTTCACACGGCGATGCATGGTCGTCTCCGACGGTAGGGAAACATCCGGGGAAGCGGGGCCACCGAGACCACCGCCGGGCGACGCTCCGGCCACTGTTGCTACCGTAGTGAACCATCGGCCGGCCATGGCGTCAACTGTAGTTTAGTCATGCCACTGTAGTCATGCCACTGTAGTCATGCCACTGTAGTCATGCCACGGTAGTCAAATGCCCCGAACCAGGCGGCTGCGACTAGGGCTCGAACAGCTCGGCCGTGGAACTCGACGTTGAGTTGCCGGTCCCGCCGGCCAGGAGGACGCGCCCGTCCGGTAGGAGAGTGGCTGTGTGACCTGCCCGACCGGTGGTCATCGAATTGGCCATCAACGTGAATCCGCCGTGCTTGGGGTCGTACAGCTCGGCTGTATCGAGACCGCGCGAGCCGCCGGCGATCAGCACGCGGCCGTCGGGCAGCAGAGTGGCGGTGTGGTTGATGCGAGCGGTGGCCATTGTCCCGGTCTGGTCGAAGCCGCCGGTCTTGGGGTCGAACAGCTCGGCTGTGGCGAGATCCGGCAAGCCGACAACGCGCCCTCCAGCTATGAGAACCTGGCCGTTGGGAAGCATCGTGGCGGTGTGGTCGAGGCGGCCGGTGGTCATGTCGACGGTCTTGCCGAAGACCCCCGCATGGGGATCGAAAAGCTCCGCCGACGCCTGGCCGGGGATCTTCTTCACCGGGTCCGGGTCGGAGCTGTCAGAACCGCCGGTGATGAGGACGCGGCCATCCTGAAGCAGGGTGGCGGTGTGGTGCTGCCGCCCGACTGTCATGTCGCCGACGGCGCTGAACGTGCCTTTCTGCGGGTCGTACACCTCGGCCTTGACGACCAGCGGATCCCCGCTGCCGCCGGCCATCAAGACTCGACCATCGGCAAGCAGCGTCGCGGTGTGGTAATAGCGAGCAACGGCCATCGAGCCGGTCGGGCTGAACTTGCCGGTCGACGGGTCGTACAGCTCGGCCGACGAGAGCGGCCCCAACACGCTGACGCCGCCGGCGATCAGAACCTGGCCGTTGTTGAGCAGTGTGGCGGTGTGGTAGTAGCGACCGTCGGCCATCGAGCCGGTCGGAGTGAACCTGCCCGTCTTGGGGTCGTACAACTCCGCCGACGTGAGACCGGCAGGGCCATTGCAGCATCCACCGACGATCAGCACGGACCCGTTCGACAGCAGGGTCGCCGTCTGGTAGTAGCGAGGGGTCGTCATCGAGCCGGCCGCGACGAACCGGCCCGCGGTCGTCGGAGTGCTCGAAGAGGCAGGGCGCTGCGCGGAGGACAGCACGGCTCCGGCAGTGCTGGCCGTGCATCCCATGACGGCAAGTGCGATGAGCAGGCCCGTCAGCGGAAGCCAGCTCGCGCTGCGAAGACCAGGGGGGGGTCGCCTCACGAGGGGCAGTGTAGCGATGCGAACCGTGCGGCGCTGAGGCTCAGGTTGTCGGCGCCGCTTGCCTTCGCTGCCAGCGAGCCCTCGCACGCTGCCGCTCGGCCGCCCTGTCGCGGCGTGGCGCCGTAGCCACGAGCGCATCGAGCAGCTCCTGGGTCACGGCCGCGATGGACGCGACCGCCCGATCGAAGGCGGGCGTATTGACCTGTGACGGATGGGTCATGCCGCTGATCTTGCGGACGTATTGGAGAGCCGCCGCGCGGATGTCGTCGGCGCCGGACGGCGGATCGTAGTTGTGGAGCGGCTGGATCGATCGGCACATTCTGGCGGCCTCGTGCTGGCAACGGCGCTGGATAGGAGCGATCGTCCGGACGATAGCGCGGCGCCGGAAGGACGGTCGCGGCCCGGCGATGAGACCTGCCAGACGCGCCGGGTGTAGGCGGTCCTACGGCGCCGGTGGCGCCGCCGGGGCGCCCGGCGCAACCCCGGGTGCGGTGCCGGCCACGGCAGGCGAGGCCGTGACCGCGTGGCCGGGCCGGCTCGAGCCCCGGATCAGGCTGGTGACGATGCCCACGCAGCAGATGAGCGCCGCGGCCACGAAGGCGTCGTGGATCGCCCCGGCGAGAGCGGCGTTCCGAACCGCCGCCGTCGGCGCGCCGCTCCCCAGCTCCGCCAGGTGGACCGGCAGCCGAGCCGCGACTACGGCCGCACTCAACGCAATCCCAAGGGCCTGCCCGTTGACGCGCATCTCGGCAAGCGTGCCCGACGCCGTCCCGACTCGCGGCCGAGGGACGGAGCCGAGCACCGCGCTGCTGTTGGGGCTCATGAACAGCCCCTGGCCCACGCCCAGCAGGACCAGCCGCCACACCAGGTCCGGCAGGGCGAAGTCGACCGACAGCTGCGTCAGGCTCAGCAACCCCAGGACCATGATCGCCATGCCGAGACTGGCCAGGACGCGCGGGCCGAAGCGGTCCGAGGCCGCGCCGCTGAAGGGCGCCACGAGGGCCATGCTGAGCGGAACCGGGGTCAGCAGCAAGCCCGCCTCGATCGGCGAGAAGCCGCGTCCCTGTTCGAGCAGGAAGGGCAGCAGGAACGTGGCCGTGAACAGACCGGCGAACGCCACGACGACACTCGCCAGGCCGGCGGTGAACGGCCGGATCCGGAACAACGCCAGATCGATCATCGGATGGATGGCTCGTCGCTCGGCGACGAGGAACGCCCCGCCCAGGACGACCGTTGCGATCATCAGACCGACGATCGCCGGGCTGGCCCATCCCCACTCCTGACCCTCGCTCAGAGCAAGCAACAGAGCGAACAGCGCGGCGCCCGAGAGCCCCGCTCCCTTGACGTCGAACGATTGGCCCTTGCCCGGCTCCTCGACCGGCAGGATGTGGGCGGCCCAAACGATCGCCAGCAGCCCGATCGGGGCGTTTATGAGGAATATCGCTCGCCAGGTGGCGACCTGGGTCAGCACACCGCCCAGCGCGGGACCCAGGCTCAGGCCTATCGCGACGCTGACGCCGTTGAGGCCCAGGGCCTTGCCGCGCTCGGCCGCCGGGAAGGTTCGAGCCACGATCGCCGGCCCCATGGCCATGAGCATCGCCGCGCCGACGCCCTGGACGACGCGGAATCCAACCAGCGCGAGCGCGGTCGGCGAAGCTCCGCAAAAGACGCTCGCCACCGTGAAGACGGCGAAGCCGGTCAGGTAGACGCGCTTGAACGTCAGCACCTCTCCCAGTCGACCGAACGGCAGCAGCAGGCACCCGACGACCAGCAGGTAGGCGACGACGACCCATTCGACCGTCGTCAGATCGATCCGGTAGTCGGAACCGATGGCCGGCAGGGCGATGTTGACGATGCTGCCGTCCAGCGTCGCCATCAATGAGCCGAGCGAGACGCTGGTCAGGATGAGCCATTTGCGTTCCATGAACGCGAACCCTACTCGATATGGCTGGTGGATGATCGGGGAACGGTCGGTCGGGTCGGACCGCGCGTCAGGGCGCGGGCAGCTCGGCGGTCTTGGTCGGCTCGTCGACGACCAGGCCCGTCAGTCGGCCCCCGACGGGACCGGCGAGGACGAACCACGCGCCGGCGGCACCGGCGATCGCCACGCCGCCGGCGCCGGCGAAGAAGACGGTAGGCCCGAGCGAGCCATAGACGACGCCGCCGATCACGCTCCCCAACACGGTGCCGACACCGAGTGTCGCCGCCTGGAACAGGACCTGACCCGTGGCCTGCAGCGACGCCGGGAGCAGCCGCGGCACGATGAGAACGCGGGCCGCCATCAGCGATCCGTTGCACAGGCCCGTCACTGCCCGGGTCGCGTTGATCGCCAGCGCGTTCGGCAGGATGCCCCACGATGCGATGCTCAGTCCATACATGACCATCGAGCCAAGGAAGAGCCAGCGCAATCCTAACCGCCGACCCATCCAGCCCGCGGACATGAGCCCGGGGACCTCGAAGACGGCGGCGACGGCGAACGAGAGCCCGACATCCGAAGGACGCCCGCCAAGTTCGACGATGCGTATGCCGATGAAGGTCAGCGATCCCTGCAGGCCCGCGAATGCCAGCGCGAAGACGACGAGCAGTATCGGCAGCCTGGGCTGGACCGCCAGGGCACGGCCCGGCGACCCGAAGCGGACGGCGTGCACTTCTCCGGTCGCCTCGGAACCGCCTCGCTGCTTGGGCCCTACGGTTCGGTCCGGGATTCGGCCGATCAGGACGAACATCATGATCGACCAGATCAGAAAGATGAGTGGCGCCGCACCGTACCCGACCCAGCCGTAGATGAAGCCGACGGCGGTGATGCCGACCGTGAACGACAGGCTGGCATGAGCTCTGAGCGCCCCGTACTGCCGCTCCGGCGCCGGCAGGTCCGACATGGCCAGGGCATCGCCGAGACCCACGAAGAGGCTGGCGTAGACGGTGAAGCTGACAAGCATGGCCGCGACCGCGTACACCGGCAGCTGGAGCAGCAGGCCGACGGCGGTAGCCGACGCGAGCGCAAGCCCGATTCGGAATGCCCTGGCTCGGCCCACGACCGCGTCTGCGAGGTGACCCCAGGCCGGCACTATGACCGTCGTCGAAAGAGCCGCAACAGCCGCCAGGGCTCCGATCGTCGCCGGGTCGAGGCCGCGCTCCTTGAGCATGACCGGGATGAACGGAGCGATCGCCGCGGTCGCCAGCCCGTTGGCTACGTAGACCCCGCGCAGAGTCCACGGCGTGCGATAGGTCACGCTTCGGCCGGTCTCGTCGTGGGCGACATCCCGGTCTCGCGCCTCGGGGGTGATCACGTTCGGATCACGGACGCCCGCCACCGCCAGGGTCGCACTCGGCTGCTGGTAGCGAGACTCGTTGCATCGCCTCAAGTATGACGCAGCCCCGGTCGGACGCCGAAGGGGTCATTCGAGGGGGTGGCCGGGCGCCAGGCGGCGCAAGATTGAACGAAACGCCGGCTCGAGTCGTAGTTCGAGTGCACGATGAAAGCCGAGGTGGAACCTTGCTGGCAACCGTAGCGGTCCTACAGATGAACGACGACGACATGGCCGAGATGATCGTTTCCCGAACGCCCGAAGCCCATCGGCTGGCCACGTGGATCCTGCGCGATCCGGTGGCGGCCGAAGATGCGGTCCAGGAAGCGGCTCTTGCGGCATGGAAAGCGCGCCGGCAGCTGCGAGATGCCGGCAACCCGGCGGGCTGGTTCACGAAGATCCTGGTGAACGTCTGTCGGGATGAGCTCCGGCGTCGCGGCAGACGGCCGACCCTTCTGCCGCAGGCCGGATCGACGGGCGGATCGGCGGAGCGACTGGCTATCCGCGACGAGATCGGGCACGCCATCGCCCGGCTCACCGCCGACGAGCAGATCGTCATCGGCCTCCGCTTCGGTCGCGACCTGACCGTGCCGCAGATCGCCGCTCAGACCGGCATCGCGGAGGGCACCGTCAAATCCAGACTCCACAACTCGCTCGAGCACCTGCGCTCCGCGCTGGCGGCCGAGCGCCGCGTCGAAGGAAACGCACGATGAACGACACCGAACTCCAGGACAATCTGCGCGACTTCTACGGGTCGATCACACCGTCCGACTCGTCCCGCGCGAGAAGGCTCGTCGACACGGCCATCAAGGGCGAGCGCGCCCGGCATGCCACCCGAGAGCCATCGCAACGCCCCTGGGCGCTCGCCGGAATCGCGGCGGCGATGATCGTCGCGATCGTCGCCGGCGTCGGTTTCGTCGCCCTGACCAACCAACCGGTGACCGGCCCGGCCGCCGCCAGCCCGTCCGCATCGGCGTCCGCATCGGCGGCCCCGACGATCGGCCCGGCAACTTCCGGCGTCTTCGTCCCGACGGCTTCCATGAAGACGTTCCCCCAGTACTCGACCACCACCACGCTCACGAGCGGCCTGGTCCTGGTGACCGAAGCCGGCGGCACCGCCGGCACGACACCAGTCGCCGAGCTATTCGACCCGAAGACCGGGACCTTTGCTCCCACAGGCTCGATGAATGTGGCCCGCACCGCCTACACCGCCACTCTCCTTGCCGACGGCCGCGTCCTCATCGCCGGCGGAGACACGGATCAGGCACCGGTCGGGTCCGCCGAACTCTACGACCCATCCACCGGCAAGTTCACCGTCACCGGATCGCTGCGTACTCCGCGCGTCTGGCATACGGCCACGCTTCTAACCGACGGCCGGGTCCTGATCGCCGGCGGCACGGCCGTCTCGGAGCCAGCCGAGGCCGCCGAGCTTTACGACCCGAAGACCGGAACCTTCACTTACACGGGCGTGATGAACGACCTCCGTTTTGAAGGCTCTACGGCCACGCTTCTGGCCGACGGTCGGGTGTTGATCGCCGGCGGCAGGGACGCCGTCACCTTTGGGACGACGACGGACAAGGCCGAGATCTACGACCCCGCCACGGGCAAGTTCACCGCAACAGGGTCCATGGCGCACGCCCGGAGCTATCACTCCGCCACCCTGCTGCGCGACGGCCGCGTCCTGGTCGCGGGCGGCCAGGATCCCGCCGAGTTGTTCGACCCGAAGACCGGCACCTTCAGCCCGACCGGATCGATGGTTACACCTCGCACACGCCATACGGCGACGTTGCTCTCGGATGGACGAGTTCTGATCGCCGGCGGCATGGAGTTCTCGTCGCTACAGACGCCGCTGGCCGCAGCTGAGCTGTTCGATCCGATGAGCGGCACCTTCAGCTCAACCGGCTCCATGCAGGCGCCGTGCCAGGAACCCTACGCCGCTCTGCTCCTCGACGGCCGCGTGCTCATCACCGACGAATCGGCCACGGCCTCACTCGAGTTGTACCAGCCCTAGGCTCGCCGCCACCCTCAACCGATCACGCTCCTGTTGCGTCGTAGGTGTGGAGCCGACTATCGTCGGCCTGGAGATATCCAGGAGAGTCCATGGTTGCAGAAGGGGCTGCGGTGAGACTCAGGGCGGAGGTCATCGACACGACCGCCGTTGAGACCATGGAGGCCTTCGTCCTTCGGGTCCTGCCGGAGGCGTATCGCCTCGCCACCATCATCCTGCGCGATCCATGCGCCGCGGAAGACGTCGCCCACGATGCCGTGATCGTCGCGTGGGACCATCGCGCCAGCTTGCGCGACCCGGCGGCACTCGACGCCTGGTTCGGCCGCATCGTCGCCAACAAGTGCCGTGACCGCATCAGGGAGCGGTCACGCCATCCGGTCTCGGAGCTCACACCCGAGACGGAACGGGGCGCCCCGGACACCTCTGGCGACCTGGCCGGCCGCGACGAGCTGGATCGAGCCATCGCCACGCTGACACCAGACGAGCAGATTGTTCTGGGCCTTCGCTTTGGCCGCGACCTCGAGATTCGCGAGATCGCCCGTCGCCTGGGCTGGCCCGAGGGGACCGTGAAGTCGCGCCTGTTTCTGGCGCGGCAACGCTTGCGCAGTGCGCTTGCCGCGTCTCGGACGCGGCCGGAGGGAGATCGATGAGCGACATGAACACGCCCGAAGAGACCGAACTGGACGGGCAACTCTCTTCCTACTATCACGACCTGGCGGACTCGGCGGTACCGGTCAAGCTCCACGGCCGGATCGTCGGCACGCTCGGGTCGCGCGGACGGAGCCAGGGCCTGACCGGACTCGGAGCCGCGCGGCCGCATATCTCTAAGTTCGCGCCGGCCGCGATCCTCGTCCTGGCGGTGGCGGCGGTCGCGCTGGCGGCACTGCCCTGGACACAACACGGCCCCACGGCACTGGCCAGTCAGACCGCTCCCGGCACCTCTTCGTCGACGGGCGCGGCGAGCCCCAGCGGCGACCTGACCGTCACGGTGATGAACCTCGCCCATGGCTGGCTCCAGATTGGCCTCAACGGCGAGATCTCCGAGAAGCTGACCTGCGGAGAGAGTGGTACGTATCAAGTCGCCAACCCGGCACCGATTCTTAGCCTGACGGCGGACGACGGTGGGGACAGGTACGGCCCCATCGGCCCATACGATCTCCCGGCGCACATCTGGCTCGTCGAACTGGCCACCGGTAGTGTCGAGTACGACACCCAGCCGGCCGCATCGGACCTGTACACGATATGCCCGACCAAGGTCTTCGGGGCAGACGCCAGCGGCCGCGTCTCCTGGGATCTGAACACCCCGGTCGCGTCAGGGTTTGCCGCCGCCGCGGCAATGAATGCGACGATCGACACGGCGGTTCAGAAGCTGCTCGCCCAGGCTCGCGACTCTGTACTGGCCACCCCCGGCGAAACGGCAATCGTCGCTTCCATCTACTACGTGAACGGTTCCGGGACCCTGAACACGCGGTGGATGTCGCTCCAGCTAGCCTTCACCGTGGCAGCCGACACGGTGCTCAATCTCTACCAGGAAGTCAACGTCGACATGTCCGATGGTCACGGCGTCACGATCGAGGATCTGTTTACGACGCCCGGCCTCGCCCTTGCGACTCTGTCGAGTGAGACCACGAAGCTCGTGCCGGCGGCCGCCATCGGAGACCTGCTGACGGGCCCCAGCGCGGACAACTTCAGCAACTGGTTCCCTGAGTCAGACGGTCTGCAGTTCTATCTCAGGACCGGCGATCTGAAATCGCCCTGGGCCGGCTACGCCGTCACGGTGCCTTGGTCTGCCCTGAAGGGGATGCTCAAGCCCGACTCTCCCATCTGGGGCTACATCCCCGTTGGCTGAGGCCCGCCGTCCGGCCGCCTACTCCGCCACGATCCTGTAGCCGACCCCAGGCTCGGCGACGATGAGCTTCGCCGCGGCACCGGAAGGGTCCGCCGCGGCGAGCTTGCGTCGCAGTCGCGAAACGTAGACGTGGAGGTAGTGGCCCTCGTCCGAGTAGGCCGTGCCCCAGACNNCAGCTCGAACTCGCGCGGCGTCAGATCGACCGGCGTCTCCCCCACCCTGACCTCGTGGTGCGGCACGTCCAGGACCACCGGACCCAGCCGCATCCGGCCCTCCGCGTCCGCCTCGGGGCCGGCGGCCCGCCGGAGCACGGCTCGCATCCGGGCGTGCAATTCCGACAGCCCGAACGGTTTGGTCAGGTAGTCGTCCGCGCCGGCATCGAGAGCCGCCACCCTGTCCTCCTCGCGGCCGCGCGCCGAGACGACGATGATCGGGGTGTTGGCCTCGCGGCGGACGCGCCGGATCACGGCCTGGCCGTCGAGATCGGGCAATCCCAGGTCCAGCAGGATCAGGTCGGGACGGCGGCTGTCCCACATCCGGAGCGCCGCCCGGACGTCGCCCGCCTCGTCCACGTCGTGGCCCCGGGCGCGCAGGTTGCTGGCGATGGCGACCCGCGCGGGTTCGTCATCCTCGACGATCAACACGACGGCCGCGCCCTCGCTCATCTCGGCTTCCAGCGAGGAGAGGCGGACGACCGAGCAACTTCGGGCTCGACGGCCGGCTCGGGCTGAGGCTCCTTCGGCTCGACCGCAGGCTCAGGCTCGACCGNNCGACCGCAGGCTCGGGCCCGCTTTCGACCGCCGGCTCGGGCGTGGCCGGCTCGGCCTCGACAGCCGCCTCGGGCGCGTCCTCGGCCGGCGTCGGCTCGCTTTCGACCTGCAGCCGAACGATCACCTCGAGTCCGCCCAGTGCGCTCGGTCGCACGATGGCCGACCCGCCCATCGCTTCGGCCAGTCCCTTGACGACCGCCAACCCGATCCCCGATCCGCCGGAGTTCCGCGACCCCTGACGGCGCGGCGCTCGATAGAACCGCTCGAATATGTGCGGCATCGCATCCGCGGGTACTCCCGGCCCCGCGTCCTCGACTATCAGCCAGACCTGGCCGCCGACGGCCTTCGCCGAGACGCGGATCAGTTTGCCGGCGGCGTAGCGTCCCGCGTTCTCCAGCAGGTTGGTCAGGATCTGGTCGACGAAGATGGCGTCGACCTGGACCGCCGGCAGATCGCCGGCAATCGATGCCTCGACCCGCGAAGGAGTCAGCGTCGGCGCCATGCGCTCGATCACCGGGTCGACCAGGTCGGCCAGGTCGTAGATCTCGAGCGAAGGATGGAGCGCTCCGCCCTCGATCCGGCCCAGGTCCAGCATGTTCCGCACCAGCCGGCTGAGGCGCTGGGCTTCGCGGTCGATCGACTCGGCCACGGCCCTGGCCTCGTCCGGCTTGAGCGCGACGTCCGGGTCCATCAGATTCCCGGCCGCGGCCCGAATGGCGGCGAGTGGCGTTCGAAGATCGTGCGAGACGGAGTCGAGGAGAGCCGACTTGAGCGCGTCGCTCTGGCGAGCCACCTCCACGGCGGTGGCTTCGGCGGCCAGGCGATCGCGGACCACGGATTGCCCGAGCTGATCGGCGGCGGCCGCGATCAGCCGGGAGTGGGAACGACCGGGGAATGGAGCGCCGCGATCACGAACCGCCCACAACGATCCGATCATCTCGCCGCCGACCGTGATGGGCACACGAAGGATCGTCAGGGGCGCGTCGTCGTGCAGTCCCCGCAGCCGCACTTCGCGCGCGTCGGCACCATCGTGGGCCGGTGAGATGGCCGTCTCCCGGACCTTGACCCAGCTGGGCTGGCCGTCGGCGGAACTCGAATGGAGTGTCCAGCGTGAAGCCAGCGACGGACGCACTTCGCCCGGTCGCGTGTCGGCGACGATCCGCTCATCCCGGATGGAATCGCCCAGGCCGACCCAGACGCGAGCCATCTCCGCCTCTCGGGCGAGACGGGCAGCCAGCAGCGGCGCCGCTTCCAGGGCCGTGGCGGCGGTCGCGATGTCGCGGCTCATGGCGAACATGGCTCTCGCTTCGGCGCTGCGCAGCTCCGCCTCGCGACGCCGCTGCAGCTGCAGTGCGGAGAGACGGCCGATGGCGATGGCCACGACCAGGAAGAGCAGCAGATCGAGCCACTCCTCGGGGGCGGCGATGGAGAACGTGTACAGAGGCTGGACGAAGAAGAAGTCGTAGAGCAGGAACGAGGCCACGGAAGTTCCGATCGCAAGCCAGCTGCCGTAGGCCATGCCCACGGCAACGACGGCCAGGAGGTAGACGATCGCCGCGTCCGAGACTCCGAGCTGGCCGTGGGCGAGGCCCGCGAGCCCCGTGGCCAGCGCCAGGCTCGCGGCGGCCATCACCAACCCCGCAAGTGGGGGCCGATGCGGTCGGGCCCGGATTGGTGATCGGCTCAGCACACCGCCATGGTAGGCCCCACCCAACCATAGAATGGCGGCGTGGTGGCAATGCTTCTCCTGGGCCTGATGTCGGCCCGCGGCTGGCTGGCGCGGATCATCGCCTTGCGCTGGGCGCGAGTCGGTCCCTTCGATCTGGCCGTGCCGGCGGCGATCGCCATCGTCATCTGGACCGCCATCCCGCAGCTGGGGAGCGAAGTGGCGGGCATCCCGTTCTGGGCTGCGTGGATCGTGATCACGGCAGCGCTCGTGGCGGCGCTCCGGCTCGGGCTCGGCCTCGCCACGGCCCGGGGTCAGGCCACGGCCGGCCCGGCCCGCGACGCCCGGTCGTCCGTCCTCGGCCCGATTCTCGTCGTCGGGGTCGTCGTCTCGTGGCTGCTCTACGACATCACGTTCTGGGGCCAGACGATCCATCTATACGATCTCGACGTCTACCTCGGAGCGGCCGCGCGCTGGCTGGACGGCGGTCAGCCGTACATGGCGGCGCCGGTGACCGCCTGGCAGTCGAACCCGCGGCTCGATTTCTTCCTGTACCCGCCGCCTCTCCTGCCCGTCTTCGCCGCCCTGTCGAGATTGCCCGACGCGCCGGTCTCCGTCGGCTGGGTCCTCTTCCTCGTCGCCTGCGCCTACAAGTCGTTCCGAATCCTCGGTCTGCCGCGAACGTGGAGCCTGGCGCTGCTGGCCTTCCCGCCGGTCGCGATCGGGTTCGAATCGGGCAACGTCGCCAGCCTGACGTTCCTGCTCTTCGCGGCCGGCGCGCGTGCCGGAGGCACGCTCGTCGTCGACGGCCTGTTCAAGGTTCAAACCGGCCTGCCGGCCCTGTGGCTCGTCAGACAACGGCGCTGGCGCGGCATCGTAGCCGGCATTGCCGTGATCGCCGCCGCGGCGCTGATCACCCTGCCGCTGGTCGGCCTTGACTCATGGTGGGCCTGGTGGGATGGCCTGGGGTACCGCGCCGCGTCGCAGGCCGCCGTCCCGGCCCAGTTCGGGTATTCCTACGCCGGCGTCATGCCGGGCGCGGCATTCGCCGCGGTCTCGGTGGCGGTCGTCGCGCTGGCGTTGCTCTTCCGGGGTCGACCGGGCCTGGCCGCCATGGGGCTGGCCACGATCTTCGTCTCGCCGGCGCTCTGGCCGCACGGCTTCGTCTTCGCCCTGCCGGCTCTGCTGATGCTGGAGGATGGGGCGGCCGTGTGGCTGATGCTCGGCGCCGGCGCGTTCGGGCCCAACATGTGGCTGCTGTTCTACGGCGGCTGGGTCGCCGTGGTCGCCGCTCGACGCCTTCCGGCGGGGCGGCTGCACCCGCTCGCCGGGACCGACGGGCCGTGGCCGAATCCGATGGCACGCCGACCGATCAGGCGGCCGAATCCCCCGATCGCGAGCGTCGGCGCGACGCCGCCGGGGAGCGACTAGATCCCGAAGGCGTCGAGCAGGAGAGCTGCCACGGCTTCCGGCTGAGCGGTCTGGACGTCGTGGTCTTCCATGAGCCACTCGACACGGATGCCTGGTATCGCCGCCTTCATGGCGACCTCCGCGGTGCGCTTGGCCGCCGTCCAGGGCGCGTCCCCGGTGTCCACCGCCACGACCAGTGTCGGGACGCGCACCGCCGGCCATTTGTCCGCGGCCCGAGCGATCCACAGAGCCGCGAGCAAGGACGCGTACCGGGGCGGAGTCAGGCGCCAGGCGAGCGTGCCGTCCTCTTTGACGTCGAGGGCCGCGAGCGCGGCGGCGAGACGGGCCTGCGACCAGCCGGGATTGGCCTCGCGCAAGTAGCCCGCCAGGACCGATTCCGGCATCCCGGCCACGGGCGGGAGGGCCGTTCTGGCCACGCAATCCTCCGGCGAGGCGAACTGGTCGCGCGCATCCGTGAGGCCGCCTTCGACCAGACCGACACCGCTCGCCCTGACCCGGCCTATCGCGACCGCCTCGAGCACAACGCTGGCACCAAGCGAGTGGCCCACGAGGATCGGGCGCTCCAGCCCGAGCCCACTGATCACGGCCCCGAGGTCCGAGGCCAGGGTCGTGAGGTCGTAGCCTTCGTCGGGCCGGTCGGAGAGCCCGTGACCGCGCATGTCCACCGCGTAGGCCGTTCGGCCGGCAGCGGCCAGAAGCCGGGCCGCCTCTTCCCAGCCGACCGAGGTCGAAGCGATCCCGTGCAGCAGCACGAACGGATCCCCGACGGCGGCGCCGCGGTCCGGCTCGAAGATACGGACGGCAAGACTGACCCCATCGGCGGCCGGGATACGCTCCAGCCGGGGCTCAGGCGTCGGCGCGCCCACGGGCTCGTCGGTCGGAGCGTTGAGGGGCTCGCCCGCCATCTTTGCGCCTTCGCCGTTGGACTCCAAGGTGCCGCCTCCTGACAGACCGATTGGGTGGCCTTCCGCCACTCGCAAAGATTACCGGCTCGGCCGAACCCAGGCAGGGCGCGCGTCAATCGCTCAGAATGGGGCCGCGATCGTCGGCCCCGACGACCGCCCACGCGAGGACAAGATGACCCCGACCGCCAGGCGCTCGACGCCGAAGTCGAGCCCGACGCACCGGCCCGCTCATGCGCCGGCGCCGCCCGCTCCCGCACCCGAGCCCGCGGCGAACGTCCCCGCGCACGTGCCCGTCCCCGCACCCGACCCCTCCCCGGAATCGAAGCCGTCCTCAATCATCGGCCGCCTTCGCACCTTCCGGCAGCCCTCGCAGAACCCCCACGAGACCCGCGGCGCGAGCGTGGTCCGGCCGGTCGTCTTCGGCGCGACGGACGGCCTCGTCTGCAACCTGTCGCTGATCATGGGCGTGGCCGGCGCGTCGGGCGCCGCCGGTCAGGACACGCACTCGATCGTCATCGCCGGCGTGGCCGGGCTGCTGGCCGGTGGCTTCTCCATGGCCGTCGGCGAGTACGTCTCCGTGCGGTCGCAGCGGGAGCTGCTCGACTACCAGGTCGAGCTGCAGCGTCATCAGCTCCACCACACTCCGGAGCAGGAGCGGCAGATCCTGCTCGAAATCTACCGGGCAAAGGGCCTCTCCTGGGTCGAGGCTGACCTGATCGTCGACAGGATCATGAGAGACCCGGAACGGGCCATCGACACCTTCGTTCGTGAGGAGATCGGTCTTTCGGCCGAGACGATGGGCTCGCCTGTGGCCGCCGGGCTGGGCTCGCTCGGCGCCTTCTCCATCGGCGCCTTCGTGCCCCTGCTGCCGTTCCTCGTGCTACGAGACGGAGAGGCCTTCGCCCTGAGCATCGGCGCATCCGGGGCCGCGCTCTTCGCCATCGGCGCGGCGGTGAGCCGGTTGACGCACCGCCGCGCCATCTGGACCGGGGTTCGACAGGCCGGCCTGGGCGGGCTCGCCGCGGCGGTGACATTCGGGATCGGATCGCTGCTCGGCACCGCCGTCCACTAGCACCCCGCGGGGCCACAGTCCGGCGCGCTTCTGCCGATACCCGAATAGAGGCGAGCCAGCCGGTGTTCGCCTTGGCGTGCGTAGTGCCCCGCGCAGTCCGCCCCGGCCGCTCTGGACCCATACATGCGACTCAACGTGCGTATGAAGCTGCTGGCGACATCTGGCCTCATGTTGTTGGCCATGCTGGTGATCACCGTCGGCATGGCCCTGAGTCTGTCGGATGTGAACGCCCAGGCGGACCGCACCCTCACCGAGGGCACGGCCGCGGTCGACCAGCTCGGCTCGATCAGAGTCGCCCTCGCCGACAAGACGGCCCAGGTCGAATACGACCTCGCCCTCGGGGGCACGGCCGCGGCCGGGCAGGCCAGGATCGATGCTCAGATCGCGGCCGACGACGCGACCATCGCCGCGCAACTGGCCACTTTCGAGAAGCTGCCCCTCGACGATGCCGAGAAGGCCGCCCTGGCCGACTTCAGGCCCAAGCTGGACGCATACTCGATTGCCTTCACGAAGTTCTACGGCGACGCGAAAGCCGGCAACATGGCCCCCGCTTTCGCGGAGTTGCAGGCGGAGAGCCTGGCCGGAGACGCCATGCTGGCGAGCCTCGACAAGCTCACCGCGGCGGCACGAACCCATGCGCAGGCGCTGAACGACGGCATCCAGGCCATCTTCGAGCAGTCGCGGATGATCGCCGTGATTTGCCTCCTGATTGCCCTGGTCGTGGGGCTCTTCTTCTCGATCAAGGTCTCGGGAGGGATTCTCGCCGGAGTCAAGGCCGTCCAGGAGACGCTGACCTCGATGACCGACATCTGCGCCACCGCCCTGGAGGCCGGCCTCGGAGCACTTGCCCAAAACGACCTTTCGGTCGAGGCGCATGCGGCGACGGCGCCCATCGAGCGACACGGCACCGACGAGATCGGCCAGACGGCAGCCGTCACCAACAATCTGCTGGCCAAGCTGCGGTCGACGATCGAGAGCTACGAAACGGCCCGGGCGAGCCTTGCCGGCACGATCGGCCAGGTGAAGGCGGCTTCCGAGGCGATGTCCGGCGCCTCGGGTCAACTGGACGCGATCGCCGCGCAGTCCGGCCAGACCGCTCAGCAGGTAGCCCGGACCATCAACCAGGTTGCGGCCGGGGCAGGCGACCAGGCCACCGCCGCCGGCCAGACCAGCGGCGCGAGCCACGATCTGACCGCGATCATCGAGAGGGTCGGCGAGGGCGCCGCCAGTACCAGGATCCGCATCCAGGACGCCTCTCGGGCGCTGAGCGCTACCACCAGGGCCATCGGCCAGGCGATGAACGACTCCGAGGAGATGGCGCCGCTCAATGAGCGCGTCGAGGCAGCCGTGGTCGCGGGCGCCATGGCCGTCGACGAGACCGCCTCCGGCATGCTCAGGATCAAGTCCTCGGTCGAGGTCACCGCCGCCAGGGTCACCGAGCTCGGGGCCAAGGGCGAGCAAATCGGTGCGATTGTCGAGACGATCGACGACATCGCCGNNTTCGCCGTTGTCGCCGACGAGGTACGCAAGCTGGCCGAGCGCTCGTCGCGGGCGACTAAGGAGATAGCGGCGCTGATCGGGGACGTACAGTCCGGCACCGAGGCGGCGGTGAAAGCCATGCTGGCCGGAGCGAACGAGGTGGAGACTGGCGCCGAGCTGGCGGAGCAGGCGGCCGGGGCTTTGCAGGAGATCAGGGACGCGGCGACCGCGCGCAACGTCGTCCTCGAGGACATGCTCGCGGCGGTGGTGGAGATCCGGACGCTGAGCGGGGAGGTCGTTCGGGCTACGGACAGCATCTCCGACATCGCAACCGAGACGAACGACGCCGCGGCTCAGATGGCATCGGCCGCCGACGTAGTCGGCCAATCCGTCGAATCGATCGCCGCCATCAGCGAGGAGAACTCCGCCTCGGCCGAGGAGGTGTCCGCGGCCACAGAGGAGATGTCCGCGCAGGCTCAGGAGGTGGTAGCTTCAGCAGCCACGCTGGCCGAGATGGCTCAGGCCCTCGACGAGCTGGTTGCCCGGTTCAGGCTCGAGGCGGGCGACACAATCGTGGCGGGCAACGTCATCCCACGCCGCCGCGCCAGCGACTGGCAGGTTCCGGCATCGAGGCAGGCCGACTCGGCCTGACCATCGGTTCATGGCAGGGCCGCTTTCCCCCCACGCGGCCCTGCCGCCACCCCCGGCCGCAGTTCATCGGCCAGGCGGCGCGTGCCCCACGATGCCGGCAGGACGGTGATGCAGCCTGCCGCGACGAG
Source organism: Chloroflexota bacterium (assembly GCA_003157875.1). Classification (GTDB taxonomy): domain Bacteria; phylum Chloroflexota; class Limnocylindria; order Limnocylindrales; family CSP1-4; genus Fen-1039. Next base: position 2,452 of record PMKV01000050.1, on the reverse strand, counting down.
GCCGGCGGCGAGCGCAGCGGAGAGGTGGCCCGTCGAGAGTCCGAGTGAAGCGGCCGCCGCCGGGAGCCCGAGCTGAGCCGACGCGGCGAGTCCGAAGGCCGCCCGCGGCCTGGGCGCCGCGACAAGCGCCGCTCCCACGTGGATGACGATCGCGGCCGCCCCCATCGCAACAGCGAGGCTGATGGCCTGCGGATCCCCGGCGAGAGCCCTGAAATCCAGTTGGGCGCCGAGCAGGACGAAGAAGGCCGGCACGAAGAAGCCTTCGGCGATGCCGGAGAGCTGCAGATCCAGACGTTCGGGCGTACGAAGCCGAGACAGAACCAGGCCGGCGCCAAAGCCGGCCAGCAGCGTCGAGCCACCCGTCTGCGTGGCCACCAGCGACAGCACGATCAGGATGAGCAGCGTGAGCCGCACCTGAAGAGCCCAGCCCCGCGACTGCGACCGATCGCGCAGCGTCAGCGCCGGCGATGCCCGTTCTACCCGCCGGCCGACGATTAGAACCGCGGCCGTCAAGGCGATGATCGCCGCGTCGCCGGCAAGGGCGACGGGTATCTTCTCGGTGCCGATGAGGGTCAGCGGCATGACCAGGACGGTCACCGCGTCGGCGAGCGGGATCCATGCCAGCAGCAGGTTGACCGGTGGCCCGAGCAAGCCGCGCTCTTCCAGGATCGGAAACGCGACGGCGGCGGAGCTGCCCGCCAGCAGGACCGGGAAGAGGGCTGGTGGCGCCGACGGCGCCAGGAGCATCGCGACTCCCAGTCCAAGCGGCAGCGCGATTGCCAGCACGACCACGAAGGCGATGGCCGCCGAGCGAAGACCGGAGCCCATCCCGCTCTCGATCCGCACGTGCGATCCGGCCACGAGCATGAGCATCGCGAAGCCAAGCGCATACAGGAATCCATTGGTCGGAGTGGTGGGGTCGATGAGACCGGTGCCGGTGCGGCCGAGCAGGGCACCGGCCGCCAGCTCCCCGACCACGGCCGGGACCAGCGGTCGCGGACCGGCCGCTATGAGCGGTCCGACGAGCCCCGCCAGAACGATTACCAGGAGTGACTCGAACACGGCAACTCGATGCTATGAGAATCGCTGTCGAAAGAGTCGGGTTTGAACCGGGTCGCCGTCAAGCCCGCGGGGCGAACCGGCTCGAAGTCATTTCGGCGGATCGAACGCCACGCGCTATCCTGACCGGCATGCCATCCCACGACTCGTCCGACACTTCCCCCCTCATCGTCCTTGTCGTGGCCGACCCGGCGCGGGCGGCGAACCCGGACCTGACAACCCGCAAGAACGAACTGTACGCGGACGGGATCAGGCGCCACGGCGGGAACGCGGTCTTCGCTTCCGAGGCCACGCCCGCCGCCGAGCGCGACCGCCTCATCGCGGAGATGGACGGGCTCGTCCTGACAGGCGGCGCGGACATTGACCCCGGGCAGTACAAGGAAGCAGTGGTCGGCGCCGTCGAGATGGACCCCGCCCGCGACGCTCTCGAGCGGCTCGCCTGGGACGGGGCGGCCCGGCGTTCCGTGCCCGTCTTCGGCATCTGCCGCGGTCTGCAGGCGATCAACGTGTTCTCCGGCGGCAGCCTGCTCCAGGATGTGCCGGACCACGCCGGCACTCCTTACGGCCAGGGCCCCGCCCATACCCACGACATGGAGATCGACCCGAACAGCCGCCTTGCGCGCGCGCTGGCCGCGGGCGCTCCCGAGGGGCTGGCCGCCACCGACGAAGACGACGACACGGTCGAGCTGGTGGTCAACACGTACCACCATCAGGCCGTCAGCCAGGCCACTCTGGCCCCGAGCCTGCGCGCCGTGGGCTGGGCGGCCAGTGGTTCCGGCCGCCTGGTGGAGGCGCTCGAGAGTCGCGACGGCCGCTGGATCGTCGCCGTCCAGTGCCACCCCGAACGCACCGAATCCACGCCCGATGAGTTCGAGGGCGTCTGGGAGGCCTTCGTCCGAGCCGCCATCGAGTTCGAGGCGGTGCCCGGGGCCTGAGGCCGGGTTGCGCCGCGGCCGCGCGGGCCGCACAGCGCCCCGCCACACGCCCCATGGCACTCCCGCCACTCGCGCGGGCTCCGCGGACGGTATCGTTTGAGCGTTACGGGGGCGTTCCAGCGTCGACCGCGGGCGAATCGGCCGCCCCCGGGAGACAGGCGCAGGAGGACTTCGGTGTTCGTACCCCTCTCGGTGCTCGAGTTCCGCGACCGGGCTGAGACGTATTTCGGCGAGAAGGTCGGGGTCATCGACGGCGACAAGCGCTTCACCTATCGCCAGTTCGGTGAACGGACCCACCGCCTCGCCAACGCTCTCAAGGAGCTCGGCATCGGGCCGGGCGATCGAGTCAGCTTCATCACCTACAACACCCACCAGCTGCTCGAGGCCTATTACGGCGTCCTCGAAGCGGGCGCGGTGCTCAACCCGATCAACATCCGCCTGACGCCCAAGGAGATCGC
>PMKV01000062.1 GCA_003157875.1 Chloroflexota bacterium | reverse complement strand
CCGTGGAACGGGATGCCGAACTCGCGGCAGTTCTCCTCGATCTGGGCTAGCTGCTTGCGGGCCAGCTCGTCGAGTATCGGCAGCGATGGATCGGTCGTAGGGATCGAGTGATCGGCGGTGGCGACGGTCTGGCCGGGCTTGCGGACCTTCGCGCCGCGCTCACGCAGGCCGGTGAATGCCTGAGGGCTCGTCACTTCGTGGACGAGATGAAGATCGATCGCGAGAATGGCCGGAGCTCCAGGTTCGGACGCCACGACATGCGCGTCCCAGATCTTCTCGAAGAGCGTGCGCGGTTTCTCAGCCATTCTTCCACTCGCGTTCGATTGCCCCGCCTCACAGCGGACGGGGGCTATCGAGGTTACCAGATGAGGTCGAATCGCTGCACGAAAAGCGCCAGGGCGACGTGCGGCCTGCACAGAAGTACTGGTTCACTCCCGACGGCGGATACCATACTTTGCGACGACTATGCCCATCCGTCGCTCCTATGAATGCCGCCGATCGATGCTCGAGCACTGCCGTGTGTAATTCCGTCGCACGCGGGAGTAAACGGCGATGAGCTCGCGAATACTGCCCCCCGGGATTCCCCGTGCGATGTTGTGGACGGGGATCGCCGCATCCGCCGCGCTTTCGATCCTGCTCTTGGTCACACGTATCGAGGCTTTGCCGGGCCAGGTGGCGGACGCGCCGGCCGCCCTCCTCCTCGTCTTGGCGCTTCTGGTCGGGATTCTGCTGAGTCGATGGGAAGGGTGCGGGCGCTTCCTGGATGCCATGGTCCGTCCTCGGAATCTGCTGCTGGTCTCCCTGGCCGCCCTTGTGATCCTCGCTGCCGGCAGCTATCTCGTCTTCGGAACCGTGCCTCTTTCAACCGATGAGCAGACCAATCTGTTTCAGGCTCGACTGTTCGCCCAGTTCAAGATCACGGCGAGCTACCCGCCGGAGTTGATCTCGCGAATCATCCCTGCCGGCTATCAGAACTTCGACATTCTGGTTGCTCCGGATGGCCGGGCGATGGCTGTGACCTGGCCGGGCTGGGCGCTACTCATGACGCCATTCGTGTGGATCGGCGCTCCGTGGCTGCTCGGCCCGGTGATGGCGTCGCTTGGCCTGTACGTCCTTGGCCGCCTTGCAGCCCTGTTTGCGAATGCCCAGGCGGCCGCCGTGGCGGTCCTGCTGGCCGTCACCTCGGGCTCGTTCGTGGTCACCGGGATGAGCATCTACCCGTCCGGCGGATTCCTGACCCTCAACTTGCTCTACGCCTGGCTCCTGCTGACAGGTGGCCGGCGCAACGCTTTGCTGGCCGGACTCGTGGGCGGTCTTGCGTTGAACCTTGCCAACCCGGTGCCTCATGCGCTCTTTGCGCTGCCGTGGGTGGCCTGGCTGGCGTTGGACCGCGGTCGCCGAAGCCGGCTGTTCTGGATGGCGATCGGCTACAGTCCGTGGCTCGTCGTATCGGTCCTGTGGCTGCTGGCGACATCATCGCTCCACGCAGGCACATCCGGGAGCGCGGGCAACTTCTGGCTGGACCGATTGCCCGCGTTCGTGAGTATTCCGACTCTCTATATTGTCGGCGAGCGCTTCTGGGAACTCGTCCGCCTGTGGGTGTGGAGTGCGCCCGGGCTGCTGGTGCTGGCGGTGGTCGCCTGGCGACGCCAACCCCGGATGTCCGGTGCGTGGATCCTGGGCGTCGCTTTCGGACTGACGGTCCTCCTCTACGTCTTGTTCCCGGTCGACCAAGGTCTCGGTTGGGGCGCTCGCTACTACCAGGGGGCCTGGGGTGCTCTCCCGATTCTTGCGGGGATCCTTTTGGTTGGCCCGGGCGCGGACGAGCTCCGTCGAATTGCCGTGGCCGCCGCGTTGGCTGGACTCGTGCTGGTGGTTCCCTTGGAGGTTGCCTACGCGTATCAGACGACTCAAGCCGCTCGCGTCGACGACTCGTCGCTAGGTGCCCTGGCGGCACAGGGTGGCGACGTGTGTTTCATCGACTACCAGATCACAGACAGGGCAACGCTGCCATTCGCCGATGACCAGTCGCTCCGAGGGCGCCTGGTCTTCATCAGCTTCGGTCCGGCTTCTGATCAGGCGCTGGTTGACCGCTGGTTCCCAGGAGCTCGGCTCGTGACCTCAACTTCGTCGGGAAGTTGCTACTTGCGGCCATGATTCTGATGATTCGCGGCGACTCATGTGGGTTCGCCGTCTGGCCTAAGCTGCCGTAGTGTTCAGAGTGGTACAAGAGGAACGACAAGATGGCTACGTCGAATGCGTCAACGAGCGCCTCTTGAGATGAGCCTGGTCTCCCGTTCGCTTCGCTCCGAACGTCTCCGGAGGATGGGAGGGCGCGTCCTGATAGACGCGGGCCTGGTCTTCGGCGGAGCGCTCGCTCTTGCCGCCCTTGTCACGATCGTGCAGGATCACGGCGGGTTGGGCTACGACACTCCGTCCTACTGGGACGCCGGGCGCCACGTCCTCGACGGATCGCCTCTCTACCAGACAGACCCCTACACCACGCTCGCTCTGTACACGTACCCGCCGATCTTCGCCCAGTTCATGGTCCCGGCCGCGCTTCTTCCCGAACTGCTCTTTGCCTGGCTTTCGCGCATGAGCGCCGTTCTCTGCCTGCGCTACATCACGGGATCGTGGCCGGCTGCGGTCGTCTCCTGCATCTTCCTGCCCGTGCTCATCGAGCTCTCGATCGCCAATGTCACGCTGCAGCTGGCGGCGTGTGTGCTGTTCGCGATGCGCGACAAGCGAGGCGCTTACCTGCTGCCCTGGGCGGCAATGATCAAGTTCGGGCCTGTTTTGATAGTCCCTTACCTGTGGTTACGGAAGCCTGAGACACGACGCCCGCTGGTCATCGGCACTCTGGTGTTCCTCGCGGCGTGTCTCGTCTCGATCGCCGTTGCGCCGGGACAGTGGGCCGACTACGTCAACATGCTTCGCTTCCAGAACGAGACCGCCCTCTCCGGGCAGGGCGTCCTCCACCTGATACCGTCGGGTGGCGGGATCGACTTCGTGGCCCGCTTTGGCCTGGCCGCGATCGTTGCCGTGCTGGCCGCCTACTGGGGACGAGGCTGGCTGGCCTACGCGGCGGCATCGATAACCTGCCCGGTGATGGCCTTTAGCCGCCTTGCCCCGCTTGTCGGACTGTGGAGCTTCCGACCCGCGGGCTGGCCGGGCGCCAGGCGACCCGCAAGGACGTCCGATTCGCCAAGCGCTGTCGAATCCACCGAGCCGGCCTAGTGACCACCCAAGCCGCCCCGACCCTGAGTTCGAGTATCAGGGCTCGTCTGCCTATCTACCGCAAGCCCGCGATCCTCGGGCTGTCGATCCTCGGCTACCTCATCTTTGCGTGGCTGATGCTGATCGTGCCGCGGAGATCGGACTTCGACAGCATGATCGGGTTCGACTCGTTCGCGTACTGGAACGTCGATCCGTTCCATCCTTACACGGCGGCCCTGGGGACGCTCGGCTCGTTCACCTACTCGCCCGCGTTTGCGCTCGTGGCCAGCCCGGCCCACCTCGTTTCGTTCGATCTCTTCTTCCTGATCTGGGATACCTTCCTCGTCGCCAACCTGGTCTGGCTGACGCGGCGAATGGTTTTCGTCTGGCTGGTCTTTTTGCCGGTCCCGCTGGAGCTGTTCCACGGCAACGTCCACATACTGCTGGCCACGGTCTGTGTACTCGGCTTCGACTACCCCGCCTTGTGGTCGCTCGCTCTACTGACCAAGGTCACGCCCGGCGTTTCGCTTCTATGGTTCGCGGTCCGGCGGGAGTGGCGGTCGCTGGCCTGGGCCCTCGGCGCGACGGCGGCAATATCTGCGGTCTCGTTCGCAATAGCCCCGGGCGCGTGGTTCGACTGGGTGAAGTTCCTCACGACGTCACAGGACACGGGCGCCGGCGCGAACGATTGGTACGCGTTCCTGTTCCCGCCGCTCTGGCTGCGGGTCGCGGCCGCGGCCGTTCTGGTCGTCTGGGGAGCCCGCACGGACCGCCGCTGGGTCGTGCCCCTGGCCACGGCCCTGGCCATGCCCGTCTTCTGGGTCACGACGCCGGCCGTGCTGGTAGCCCTCCCGAGGCTGAGGACGAAGTCACGGCCTGGCGATCGCGACCGGGCCGCGGGCAGTCCGCTTGTCTCGGACGCGGCAACCGCAGTACCTGCCGGATAGCCGGATGACCCCGGGAGACCGCGATCGATACAATCTCGCTGACCCGTATCCGCTGCTTTCCATTTTCCATTCGTCGGGGTAAAGCCGAGGGTAAACCTCCAGGGGAGTCCTGATGTTCGATCGACTCGGCGGGCTCGTGCTTCGTCTCCGGTTCGTCCTGGTGGTCGCGTGGCTGGCGGCGGCCGTGATCCTCGGCGCACTCGCGCCTTCACTAACAACGGCGGGATCGGCCGACGAAACGAGCTTCCTGCCCAAGGACGCCGAATCGCTGGCCGCCCGCGGGGTCATCGCCACGGCCTTTCCAAACGACTCCGCCCCGTCCGTGGCCCTCATCGTCTTCTCCCGCTCCGGCGGTCTGACGGACAACGACCGCGGCGCCATCGAGGGGCTGCGCGGCTACTTCGAGGGCAGCGCCCATCCCGACGCTGTTCTTCGATACGTAACGGCCGAGGCCGAGCCCTCGCTAGCGTCGATGTTCCGGAGCAGCGACGGCGTCGTCGAGCTGGCCCGGCTCGACATGAGCACGCCGTCGTTCCTGCCTCGAACCAACGCTTCGATCGATGTCATCAGGACCCATCTGGCCGAGTCGGGCATTCTGCCGAGTGGTCTCACCGCCCAGATAACCGGCCAGGCGGGGATCGGCCGCGACTACCTGCAGGCCATCCAGGACGGCACCAGCCGCACGACCCTGGTCACGATCATCCTGGTGGTCGTCGTCTTGCTGCTCATCTATCGCGCTCCGCTCGCGGCACTGGCGCCGCTGATGACGATCGGGTCGGCCTTCCTGGTCGCTCGAGGCGTCCTGGGGTTCATGGCGCAGGCCGGCTGGCAGCTGTCGTCGGTCCTCGATTCGTTCATCGTCGTCCTTGTCTTCGGCGTGGGGACGGACTACTCGATCTTCCTGATATCACGCTTCCGTGAGGAGCTGGGCAGGAACCGCAGCGAAGACGCGGTCAGGGTCACCGTCAGCCGAATCGGTGCGGTGATCACCGCCTCGGCGGCGACGGTGATCGTGGGCCTGACGTCGATGCTGGCGGCCCGTTTCGGGATGATCCAGACCACCGGCCCGGCCCTCGCGATAACCATCTTCATCACTCTTCTGGCAGGGCTGACGCTGACCCCGTCGCTGCTGGCGATCTTCGGTCGCCGTCTCTTCTGGCCCCTCCACGAGAAGACACGCTCCGCCGACGATGAGGACCGTGGCTTCTGGGCTGCTCTGGCTCGCCGGATCACGGCCCGGCCCGGCGCTCTGGCCGGCGTGGTGCTGGTCCTCCTGGTCGTCCCGGCGCTCGGACTGCCGTTGCTCAAGCAGAACTTCGACGTGCTCAATGAGCTGCCGTCCGGCGCGGAATCGCGGCAGGGCTTCGAAACGCTCAGCGCTCATCTGGCCCAGGGTCAGCTGATGCCGATCACGGTTCTGGTCAAGCTTCCGGGCGGCTCCTCGTCCGCCTTCACGAACGCGCAGGGGATGTCCGACATCGCCGCCCTGGAGAAGTCGATCGACGCTCTGCCGAACGTGCAGTCGGTGCGCAGCCTTGTAGACCCCAAGGGCGAGGGGGCGGTCTCGGACCTGCTTTCGCCCTCGGCTCGGCTGGCGGCGACGGCAGCGGGATTCCGCCAAATGCCCAGCACGGACCTCAACATGGCCCTCGGCGACGCGAGCCTGGCGGCCGTCAAGTCGACCGCGGTGTATGTCGACGATCTTGCTGCGGCGTTCCCGAACCTGCCGGCAACCGACGTGGCCGCCGCCAGGGCCGATCTGGCCGCGCTCACGTCGGGGATGGTCGAACTGCGGGCGGGAGCCCTGGTCCACAACCAACTCGATGCCATCGAAGCGAAGCTCAGCGCCATCGCCGCGCAGTCCGGCGCCGCGACTTCGACGACCGCGGCCGCCGACACTGCGGCACAACTCGCGGCCCTCAAGTCATATCTCGACGAGCTGGGAGTCGCCGACCCCGCCGTGAAGTCGGTGTCGTCCTACGCGGCGGCCGAGAACGCTGTGGCGGCGCTCGCCGCCGGTTCGAACCCGGTCACATTCCTGCAACTGCTCGGCTCGGTTCGGGACCTGTCCACTTGGTTCAAGGCGCAGCCGACAGCGTTCTACTTCTCGCCGACGGCCATGCCCGCCACTCCCGAGATCGTGACGGTTCAGAAGGCCGTGGCCACGGCCCGGGCCGGACTTCCCGGCGAGCTCGAGGCGCTGGCCTCGGCCTTCGCCCCGACCGATCTGTTCGCCTCGTCCGACCTCCGCTCGGCATATGTCTCGGGCGACGGCACGGTGGCTCGTCTCTACGTCACGACCTCGACCAACCCGTACGACACGGCGTCGTTCGGGACGATCCGGGATCTGCGGGCCCTGCTGGCCACCGACCCGGGGCACTTCGCGGTGGTGTCGACCGCCGCTCCGCAGGCGTACGTCGGCGGAGCCACCGCCGAGTTCGCCGACGTCCAGGACACCATCTCGGCCGACTTCCTGCGCGTGGCCGCGATCACGATCATCGGCATCCTGCTCGTGCTGATCCTGCTGCTGCGGGCGCTGGTGGCGCCGATCTACCTGGTTCTGACGGTCCTCCTGTCGTACGCGATGAGCCTGAGCGTCTCGGCGCTCATCCTCCAGCATCTCTTCGGCCAGGCCGGGATGAACTACTTCATACCGCTCATGGTCTTCGTGTTACTCGTGGCCCTCGGGTCCGACTACAACATCTTCCTGATGTCCCGGGTCCGAGAGGAGAGCGCGACGCGGGAGCTACGCGAGGGGATTCGCGTCGCCTCGGCGCGGACCGGCACGGTCATCACCTCGGCCGGCCTGATCCTGGCCGGCACGTTCGGGGCGCTCGTGACCTCGCCGCTCCAGCTGCTCTTCCAGGTCGGGTTGGCCGTGGCCCTGGGCGTGCTGATCGACACCTTCGTCGTCCGCAGCCTGCTCGTACCGGCCATAACGGCCTTCATCGGCGAACGCGCCTGGTGGCCGTTTCACCGGCGCGGAGCGTAGTACCGCGAAGCCGCGGCCTCGCGGTGGCGCCGAGGACTGGCTATCATCGCGGGACTTCCGCCGCCCCCATCGGGACGCGCGCGTGGCCGTCGGCGGCATCGGGATACCAGGAGATGGGACGGGAAAATGAGGTTCCTCCCCAGTGAACTCCGTTTTCTGATTCGAGTTGCCCTGGTTACCGCTGTGGTCGTGGTTGCCAAGGTGATCGTCCATGCCGTCGGCGGGGAAGTGATCTCGCTCAACGCCTTGTTCACTGGCATCATCGCGGCCAATGTCTTCCTGATGGGGTTCCTTCTCAGCGGCGTCCTGTCTGACTACAAGGAGAGTGAGAAGCTCCCGGGAGAGCTGAGCGCCTGCCTGGAGAACATGGCCACGGAAGCGCTGGGGATAGGGATCACGAAACCTGAAGCCAAGGTCGGCCCCTGTCTGGCCAGGCTGTCGCAATTGACGGACGACACGATCGGCTACTTCTACAAGAAGGTCGAGATCGGAGCCCTGCTGGAGGGCGTCAACTCGCTGACCCCGCAGTTCGAGTCCTTGCAGTCCTCGACCCAGGGAACGTTCATAGCCCGGCTGAAGCAGGAACAGAGCAACCTGCGCCGGACCTTGGTCCGCATCAACACGATCCGCGAGACGTCGTTCGTCTCCACCGGCTACCTGCTGGCCGACCTGATCACCTTCCTGCTATGCGTAGGGCTCGTCCTGACCAGCGTCGATCCGTTCTACGAATCCCTCTTCTTCGCCGGCGTCATCTCATACCTGATGATCTTTCTGCTCATGCTGATCAGGGACCTCGACAATCCCTTCGGCTACTACGAAGCCGGTTCGAGCGCGGACGTCACGCTGCAGCCGCTCCAGGATGCCGCCGCGCGCCTGTCGAAACTCGCCGACGGCGGCGAGCCGGTCGGCTCGCAGCCGGTGTAGCTGGATCTCCGGGCCGCCTCGAAGCGGGACGCATAGGCGACGGACGGGCCGAAGAGTACGGGACGGCCACGACTCCAGTCTCGCCGGTCCTCGGCGATACCTCCGGTACCATGGTCCGGTCCCCCCGACTGGGGCATGGCGCACAGGTTGACCACCCCTGCTACACTCGCCGAACACCACGGGCTGCAAAGCCCGGTGTGCGTTAGCTACGGAGACCAGGTTGGGTTTGTTCGACAGCCGTAACCGCCGCCACGTTGCCATCCTTATCAGGACGGATGGTCGACATGTCCAGGTGCCGGCCGACAACCTTGGCCTGGTCGACGTATCCCTTCTCGGTCTGCTCCGCTCCATCGAGCTTGGCATTGAGCGCGTATTCGTACTCATTACCGGCTCCCGGCGGGAGACTGGACGCAGGGACAAGCGCTAGCGACGCAAGCCCGAAACGACCAGAACCCTCGCCGGATGGCGAGGGTTTTTTCGTGACCAGGCAAGACCTAAGATCGAGGGGTGAAGCCCTCGATCCGGGGGAAGGGCAGGAAGGGACGTGGCAATGGGCAGCAAAGGGGACGACGCACGGGCCATTGGCACCGCGCGTGAAGGCGGTTCGCGTAGCACGGCGGCAGCCTCGGCGACCGGCGGAACGCCAGCCGTCGCGGTGCCGGCCGGTCGCGAGCGCATCAACCATATGCCCGGTGCCGGCACGGCCCGCGCCGAGGCGATCAGCGCCGGCCGCCGCGAGATGCTCAACGATGCCCACCGCAACGAGATCAAGACCCTGGCCGAGCGTGGCCTGAGGCGGCCCCGCATCGGCGCCGACGCCGTTTGCGAGTCCCTGCTCCGTCAGGGCGTGGACGTCTGGTTCGGATACCCGGGCGGCGTTGTCCTGCCCCTCTACGACGTCCTGGGCGACTATCCCGAGCTGCGCCACATCCTGGTCCGTCACGAGCAGGGCGCCGCCCACGCCGCCGACGGCTACGCCAGAGCCACCGGCGAGGTGGGCGTCTGCCTGGGCACTTCCGGCCCTGGGGCCACGAACCTGGTCACCGGCATCGGCAATGCCATGCTCGACTCGATCCCGATGGTCGCCATCACCGGCAACGTCGTCGCCTCGCTGCTGGGCAAGGATGCCTTCCAGGAGATCGACATCACCGGCATCACATTGCCCTGCACCAAGCACAACTACCTGGTCCGCGACGCCAACGACATTCCGCGCGTCTTCGCCGAGGCCTTCCACATCGCCCGGACCGGCCGGCCCGGACCGGTCCACATCGATCTGACCAAGGACGCGCTCATGGGCGTCTGCTCGGCCGAACATCCGGAGCCGCTCGATCTGCCCGGCTTCAAGCCGACGCTCGAGGGCAACTTCCGGCAGGTCAAGCTCGCCGCCGCCGAGATCGCCAGGGCGAAGCGACCGGTCATCCTGGCCGGCCACGGCGTCCTGATTTCCGATGCCACCGAGGAGCTCAGGGAACTGGCCGAAAAGGCTCAGATCCCCGTGGCTCACACGCTCCTCGGCGTCAGCGCGATGGACGAGACGCACCCGTTGAGTCTCGGCTTCGTCGGGATGCACGGCTGGAAGCACGTCAACAAGGCCATCCAGTCGGCCGACCTGCTGATCGCCCTGGGAATGCGTTTCGACGACCGCGTCACCGGCCACGTGCCCACCTTCGCGCCGTACGCCCGGATCATCCATGTCGACATCGATCCGGCCGAAATCGGCAAGAACGTGGCCGTGGAGATCCCCATCGTCGGCGACGTGAAGCGGGTCCTGACGGCGCTGTTGCCGCAGGTTCAACCCGTCACCGCGGCGGAACGCGCCGACTACCTCCACGAGATCGCCGAGTGGCGGGCCGAATCGGAGAAGGCTCCGTGGCACGGCGCCGGAGCGTGGCGCAACGGCCAGCTCTCGGCCGACTTCGTCGTCTGCAAGATCGGAGAGGCCTCAGGCCACGACGCGACCATCGTCGCCGACGTGGGCCAGAACCAGATGNNGGCACGATGGGCTTCGGCCTGCCGGCGGCGATGGGCGCGGCGATCGGTCGCCCGGACAAGGAGACGTGGGCCATCGTCGGCGACGGCGGCCTGCAGATGACCGTCCAGGAGTTGATGACCCTCGTCCAGGACCAAATCCCGGTCAAGATCGCCCTGCTCGACAACCACAAGCTGGGCATGGTCCGGCAGTGGCAGGAGTTGGTCTACGCGGGCAACTACCACTCGTCGCACCTCCTGGGCCCCGACTGGTGCAAACTGGCCGAGGCCTACGGCATGCCGGGCTTCCGCGCCGAGACGCCGGAGGAGGTGGAGGGCGCGATCGCCGCGGCCCGAGCCGTCAATGGGCCGGCCCTGGTCCATTTCGTAATCGCCGAACAGCAGAACGTCTATCCGATGATGCCCGCCGGCAAGGGCCTCTCGGATCTGCTCGAGGAACAGTTCGAGGAGCCCAAGCAATGAGCGCGTCCGGTCAGACTCCCGGCGGCAACGCCGATCCGGCTCAGCCGGCGCCGGCCCATACCGCAGCCCCGCCTCGGGCAATGCCCGGCCACGGCGAGGCGCATCGCCACGTACTGGTGGCGATCGTCCTCAACAAGCCAGGTGTCCTGAACCGGGTCGCCAGCCTGATGAGGGCGCGCAACTTCAACATCGAGACTCTCGCTGTCAGTCACACTGATCAGCCTGAGGTGAGCCGCATGACGATCACGCTGCGCGGGGACGACGTGGCGGTCGAGCAGGCGGCCAAGCAGCTCTACCGGCTCATCGACGTGCTCAAGGTCCAGGACGTCACCAGCGACCCGACCGTCGAGCACGAGATCGCGCTGATCAAGGTCCGCGCCGACGAGCGCAATCGCGGCGAGGTCCTGACCATCGCGGAGATGTACAAGACCAAGGTTGTGGATCTGGCGGCCGAGTCGCTGATAGTCGAGGCGACCGGTACCGAGTCCGAGGTGGACGCGTTGATCGCGCTCCTTCGCGGTTTCGGCATCAAGGAGCTCGTCCGCTCGGGTACCGTCGTCATGTCCCGGGGTGCCGGGTCGATCGAGGAGGCAGTCAAGCGATGACCGCACGCATGTACTACGACAACGA
>PMKV01000039.1:30479-32168 GCA_003157875.1 Chloroflexota bacterium | reverse complement strand
CGGGATGATAGCAGGGTTCGGCCGACCGGCGCGGCATCGCAACACAAGAGACCCCCGGCGGGAGCGAGCCGGCCGATCCTCGGCACCGCATCGGCGCCCCCGGCCTACCCCTCCAGCCCGGCCTTGATCTTCGCCGCGAGAGCCGGACCGATTCCCGGAACCGCCGCGACCTGATCCAGAGGCGCCTCACGAACGCGCTTCGCGGAACCGAAGACGCGCAGCAGCGCGGCCCGCCGCTTGGGGCCCACGCCGGGCAGGTCGTCGAAGGCGGAGCGGGTGGCTGCGCGGGCTCGCAGTGAGCGGTGGTAGGTGATGGCGAATCGGTGGGCCTCGTCACGCAGCCGCTGCATCAGATAGAGCGCCGGGGAGGTCGTCGGCAGCAGGACCGGCTCGTCGCGATCGGGCAGGAAGATTTCCTCGCGCTCCTTGGCCAGGCCGACCACCGCCAGATCGCCGTAGCCCAGCTCCCCGAGCACCTCCACCGCGGCCGAAAGCTGCCCCTTCCCGCCGTCGATCACGACAAGATCTGGCATCTGCCAGCGCAGCTCCTCTTCGTTGCCCTCCTCGCCGCTCCGCGCACGCTTGAAACGGCGCCTCAGCACTTCCTGGTGGCTGGCGAAGTCGTTGGCTCCCTGCACTTCCTTGATCCGGAAGCGGCGGTATTCGCCGGTCCGGGGCCGCCCTTCCTCGAAGACGACCATGCTTCCGACCGACTGCGCACCCCCGAAGTTGCTGATGTCGTAGCACTCGATTCGCGTGGGCAGGCCGGGTAGACCCAGCGCGGCGGCCAGCTCCTCGAGGGCGGCGAGAGTCTTGCCCTGGTCGGCGAGCCACCGGGCGTGCTCGCGCTGCAACGTCTCGGTGGCGTTGCGCGTCGCCAGCTCGAGCAGCTCGCGCTTGTCGCCGCGCTGCGGGACGCGGAAACGGACGGCCGATCCCCGACGGCCGGCCAGGAAACCCTCCAGATCCGCCGAGTCGTCGGGCAGGGCGGGCAGGAGCACCTCCGGCGGGACGGAGGTGGCCCGCTCGTAGTACTGCTGCACGAACCCCGCGAGCACCGTGGCATCGTCCGTTTCGCGGGGGGCGTCGAGCAGGTAGACGTCACGCCCGACCATCTTCCCGCCGCGGACGGCGAACAGCTGGACCGCGGCCTGGTTGTCCTGTCGAGCCAGCCCGAGCACGTCCTCCTCGGTCGTGGTGTGGGCGGCCATCTTCTGGCTCTCCATCGTCCGCTCTATGGCCCGAACCTTGTCGCGCAGGGCCGCCGCGCGCTCGTATTCGGTCGCCTCCGACGCCGCCTCCATCTGACGGCTTAGCTCTTTGGCCACGACCTCCTGCCGGCCCGCGAGGAATCGCTCGATCTGCCCGATGTCGGCCCGATAGTCGGCCTTGCCGATGTAGCCGACACACGGCGCCTGGCAGCGCTTGATGTGGTACAGCAGGCAGGGCCGTTCGATCGCCTTGCGGCCCTCGTGGATATCGAGCGTGCACGTCCGGAACGGGAAGATGCGCCGGATGAGGTTCATCGCCTCGTCGACGCTGCTCGCCGAGGCGTACGGCCCGAAGTAGCGGCTGCCGTCGGCCGGCAGCTCGCGCGTCCGCTCGACGCGCGGGAAAGCCTCGGCCATGGTGATCTTGATGAACGGGTAGCTCTTATCGTCCTTCAGCCGGACGTTGTAGCGCGGCCGG
>PMKV01000039.1:8829-30471 GCA_003157875.1 Chloroflexota bacterium | reverse complement strand
AGGTACACGCCCGGCCTGTCGGGGAGCCGCTTGAGGGTCGCAGCCAGATCGGGGGTCACGGGCCGATTGTAGGCCGAGCCCGCCGTCCGGTCCGTGAGGCTTCCCGGCTGAACGCCTGCCCGGATACGCGTTCCTGCCAGATTCCAGCCGGGGCGGAGTTAGGCCTACTGTCGCACGGAAGACCGCGCACCCGATCGGGCGTTCCTGTCAGATTCCAGCCCGGGCGGAGTTGGGCACGTTCTCCAGAGATCGCGCCGGCCAGGCACCTCTCCCACCGGCGTTCGAGCCGCTCCCACCGGCGTTCGAGCCCCTCCCACCGGCGTTCGAGCCCCTCCCACCGGCGTTCGAGCCATCCTGAAGGGGTCCCCCAGCCCTGAACCACGGCCAGCGTGGCTAGGCCCGGCGAACCCGGGACCTCCCGCCACTGCCGCTTCGCCCAACTCCCTGGCCGCTGGAATCTGGCATGAATGCCAGGCCCATGGTCGACTCGTGTGGCTCGCGCAGGAATGGCCGAAGCCGCCGTCCATCCTCAGGAAACCGGGACCTCAAGAGTGCCTGATGCTGGGCGGCGTGCCGCCGGTTCGTTCGCGTGTCCAGGATGATCAGCCAGCCACTGATCCGGTCCACCTCCCATCCGCGCTCGCGGGCGATGGTCCTGCTCAAACGCAACTTCCGATCGAAGGTCGCGAGCGTCTCGTTCACATCGACCAGCTCGGTCTTGATCTCGACTACCAGCAGGTGACGCCGCTGCCGGTGCAGAGCCAGTTGATCGATCGCGCCCCGCTCCCCGTAGATCGAGAAGGAGACCTCGGGCTCGACGATCCAACCTGATCCGCGAAGCACGAGAGCGAGACTCTCGGCAAGCCGAGAATGCCTCCAGCACAGCAGCCGCCGGGCGTCACCGCCGCGCCAGTAGCCGACGAGCTCGACTCGGACGTCGAGGACGGCGGAGATCCGCCCGATGGTCTCGACGGCTAGCGTCCCGCAATGGCCCCTTTCGAGCAGTGACACCGTCGAATCGGAAACGCCTGCAGCAACGGCGACATCGATCTGCCGCAATCCGCGGCGCCGCCTCACCGATCCGATCAGTGCCCCGAGTCTCTGCTGATCCATGGCCGCCAGCTTGCCACGGCCGGATCATTCGCCAATTCACCCCAACGGCGGACGGCCGTCGCACGGGGTAGGCTATCGCCACCCGAACCCACACGGCACCCGCCGACCGAGAATAGGGCTGAGGCATCCTCGTCTGCCCGGGCGCCGCCATGACCCCTGCCGGAGGTCTGGCCCGATGTCAGACACGTGGATTGAACCCGGCCAGGTGCCTACGGGTAGTTCGGGGCCGAGCGGGCGATCTCGATGTCGTGCGGGTGGCTCTCGATCTGGCCCGAGTGGGTCAGCTGGACGAAGCGGGCCTTGACGCGCAGGTCGGCGATCGACTCGGCGCCGCAGTAGGTCATGCCGGCCCGTGTGCCGCCGATGAGCTGGTACAGGATCCCGGCCAGCGGTCCGGCAACGGCCACGATCGCTTCCACTCCTTCGGGGACGAGCTTGCGGCGATCGACCTGCGGGTAGCGGTCGCTCCCGGCCGACATCGCCGCCAGCGAACCCATGCCGCGGAACTGCTTGACGACCCGGCCGCCGACGCGCTCCGCCTCGCCGGGGCTCTCCTCGGCGACGGCCAGGAGTCGGCCCAGCATGACCGAATCCGCTCCGGCGGCCAGCGCCTTGACGATGTCGCCCGAGTAGCGGATGCCGCCGTCGGCGATGACCGGCACGCCGTGGCCCCGCGCGACCGAGGCCGCCAGCATGATGGCGGTGAGTTGCGGGACGCCGACGCCGGCAACGATGCGGGTCGTGCAGATGGCGCCCGGGCCGATGCCCACCTTCACGCCGTCCGCGCCCGCCTCTATGAGAGCGGTGGTTCCCTCGGCCGTGGCCACGTTGCCGGCCACGAGATCGATCGCGGTTCCGTACGCCGCTCGGTAGCGGCGCAACGCCTCGATGACATTTCGGGTGTGGCCGTGGGCGGTGTCGACGACGAGGGCGTCGACGCCGGCCTTGGCCAGCAGCTCGGCCCGGGTCACGGAGTCCGGGCCCACGCCGACGGCGGCGACGGCGCGCAAGCGGCCGTGCCCGTCGACGTTGGCCAGAGTCGCGTCGGCGGGCACGGCTGCGGCCTTGACCGCGGCCACCTGCTCGGCCTGGCGCTCCGGGGCCTGGTTGCGGTGGATGACGCCGACGCCGCCTTCGAGGGCGATGGCGATGGCCATCCGATCCTCGGTGACGGTGTCCATCGCCGCGCTGACGATCGGCGTGTTGAGCCCTATGTTCCTCGAGAACCGGCTGCTCACGTCCGTCTCGCCGGGCAGGATCTCGCTGTATTGCGGGATCAGCAGGACGTCATCGAAGGTGAAACCCAGCATTGGTTCGACGAGTCCCGCCCCCGCCACCTCGTCGGCGGCTGCCCGTCCAGTCCGCATCGTCGTCATCCGCCCGCCATCCTCTCTCGCTCGCTCGCTCGACCTCGCCGGCCGATCCGCGTCAGGCGAGGCCGGCGCTTGGTTGGGCGCAATTCTACGGACCGAGAGCTTCACCCGTTCGATCGAACCGCCCGGACGTGTGGACGCATAGCGTCCACACGTGGTCGGGAACCGTCCACACGTGGTCGGGCCGCCCGGCCGAGGCCGCCTGCGATCCGTCGACCTTGCGCGTAGTCTTGGGCCACCCAAGGAGGTGTCCGGTGGAACTGCGACGACTCGGCGATTCGGGTTTGCTGGTCTCGGCTGTCGGCCTCGGCACGAACAACTTCGCCGGCCGGCTCCACGACGAGGCCGCGCGCCTGGTCCTCAACGAGGCGCTCGAGCAGGGCATCACTTTCATCGACACGGCCGACGTCTACGGGCGCGGCTCGGAAGAGGGCACGGGCGCCTCCGAGAGCCAGCTCGGCCGCCTGCTCGCCGGTCGGAGGAATCGGTTCGTCGTCGCCACCAAGTTCGGCATGCCGATGACCGAGTCGCCGCTCGAGCGGGGCGCGTCGCGCCACTGGATCGCGCAGGCTGTCGAAGCAAGTCTGCGGCGCTTGCGGACCGATTACATCGACCTGTACCAGATCCACACGCCCGATCCGGCGACCCCGATCGACGAGACTCTGCGGGCTCTCGACGATCTCGTCCGTTCGGGCAAGGTTCGATACGTCGGTCACAGCAACTTCGCCGCCTGGCAGATCATCGACGCCGATTGGACGGCCCGGACCGAGCACCTCGTCCGACCCATCTCGGCCCAGATGCACTACAACCTGCTGACGCGCGGCATCGAGGCCGAGGTGATCCCGGCCTGCCGCGCCCACGGCCTGAGCGTCATCCCCTACTTCCCGCTCGAGTCGGGCTTCCTCACCGGGAAGTACAAGGCGGGTGGCGAGGGCCGCGGCAGGCTCCCAGACAGCTACCGCGCCGCCGACGTAATGACCCCGGCCAACTTCGAGCGGATCGGCGCCTTCGAGAAGTGGGCCGTGGAACGCGGACGCTCATTGCTGGACCTGGCCTTGGGCTGGCTGCTCAGTCAGCCGATCGTGGCCTCGGTCATCGCCAGCGCCAGCACGCCCGAGCAGGTCCGGGCGAACGTCGCCGCCGCCGGACGGCGCCTGACCGCCCAGCAGCTGGAGTCGTTCGAAGCGCTGTGACCTCAGATCTTCGGCGTGGGTCGTCGGGCGGCCACGCTGTTGCGCAAGGTCCTCCGCTGGTGGCTTATCTCTTCGAGCGGGTCCGAATCGACGGCCCAGGTCTCGTATACGCCGGCGCAGCTGGGGCATTCGTAAACGGCCCGACTGCCGACGTTCGGGTAGCGGCGCCACGGCGGGGATACGTACAGCACCTCAACGAGGATCAGCCAGGCTCCGCACGATGGGCAGACGTCGCGGGTGAGGCTGGTCATGACCGAATCCTAGCTTTGAGGGCGGCCGCCCCGCGTCGGGGGTCACCCGTAATCTCGAGCCCCGGCAGGAGGTGCCGGGGCTCCTGAGGTGTCGGTCGTGTGGCCTGTGGGATGATTTGGCCGTGACGGATCCCGCCGGGCAATCCAAGGACCAAGGGCCGCAGCCTACATTTCGCCGCCGCGGCCTTCTCGCCGGCTATCCGGAGCCACAAGAGCTCATCGCCCGATTCTTGTCGGGCGGATTGATCGGCCGCAGCAACCACATCGTCGGGCTGAGCGCGGTCCTGGCGATCGGTTTCGGGCTGCTGATCGCCGGGCTGGAGGTCGTCCGCGCCTCTCTCGACTGGGGATTCACCTACAGCGGCGCGCTCGACGGCATCACGTCGCAGCTTGCGGTCACCGGACCGGCCGCGGTCCTGATGGCCGTCGCCACTCTGGCGAACGTTCTCGCCGGGGCGATCGTCCTCCGCTTCCTCGGCGCCCCGGCATTCCGACGCCTCTCGGACGTGGCCCTTGCCGGCTTCGCCGCCGCCGTCGTCCTCGACGCGCTGGCCGTATTCACGCTGGGGAACGTCGGCTTCTTCGGCTGGCCTGAATTGCTGGCCCTGCATGCCGTTGTCGCCGTCGCCTACTTTGCGACTCGCCGGCGCCGGCCGCTGATGGCGGCCCCGATTCACGTGCGCCTGAGGCGCCCCGCGGTGTGGTGGGTGCTCCCGCTGCTCGTCTGGCTGGGCCCGCTGATCATCCAGCTCGCCTCACCGACGGTGCCGTTCCAGGACGTCCTGCCCAATCACGTCGCCCCGGTCGAGCACATCCGCGTCTTCGGCAGCTTCGCCACTCTGACGACTTCCCCATCGCCGCTCTACGGCCCGTCGCGGCTGATGCTGGGATACGTCGCGCTGCTGGGGCAGCTGACTACGATCACGAACCTCGACGCCGTCCTGGCCGAGGCGGCCTTTGCCCTACCGCTCACGATCCTCATGGCGCTGGCCCTGCGCCGGCTGGCCGGCGAGCTATTCGGCGGCAGCAGCAGCTTCTGGGTGCTGCTGACCTTCCCGCTCACGTTCACGTTCATGCGCATCCCCGACAGCCGCGGTACCGTCGTCGTCTTCCCGCTGGCGGCCTGGGCTCTGTGCACGGTCGCCGCGGAGCTGCGCGCAAGGCACAAGCCACACGGCGAAGACATACCCGCGGGCCGAACCACCGATAGACGCTCCCGCCGCCCAGACCTGGCTCTCGCATTTGCCATCGGTGGCAGTTTCCTGGTCCATCCGCTGGTCGGCCTGGCCGCGATCGCGGCCGTGGTCGGCGCCCTTATCCTGTACCCGGCGACCCTCGGGCGACGCCTCGTGCCGGCTCTTGCGAGCGGCCTGATCATCGCCATCCCGCAGGTCCTGACCATGGGCGCGATCGAGGCTCAATCCTGGGTCGGTGCTGTTTTCATCGGCACCGGCGTGGCCCTCGCCTTCGGGCTGGCGTTCATCGTCGGCGCAGCGGCCGACCGGCTATCGGCGGCCATGGCCGGCGCCACCGCCTCCGACGGCGCCGCTTCCACGGCCGGGGCTCGCCTCGGCTGGCTCCCCGATCTGGCGCGGGCAGGTCTCGTCGCCACCGCGATCGTCGCCATGCTCGTCATCGCCGCGGCGCGGATCGCTGCCCCAAACGACCCGGCGGCCGAGCTCATGCTCGACTTCCCGCACCTCGTCTGGCTCAGCCTGGCCGGAGTCGCCCTTTCGGTGCTCCGTTTCAGTCGTGGCTGGCTCGTGCTCGGATGCGGCGTTGCGGCGGGACTCGCCGCGTGGGCGGCCTCGGGCCTGGTCGGGACCTCGAACCTCACCGAACAGGCGGTCCACTACGAAGTCCCCAAGTCGATGGAGTACTGGCTACCCGTGATGCTCGCCATCGGCGGCGCGGGCGCGCTCGCGGCGCTCGGCCGGCAGAGATGGCTCTGGGTGACACGGCCGGCGGTCGTGGGCGTCCTGCTCGTGGTGACCGTGTTCCCGTCGATGCCGCTGACGACGGACGTGCAGATAGGCGAGCACCGAGCCGCCGAATCGCTTGGGCTCGCGCTGCGTGAGGCCGAGCGCGGCTATTGGGATCTGCTCACCTATCCCGACACGCGCCACATTATCGACGAGCCTCGCCAGGAAGTGGTCGACGCGATTCGCGCCGAGGAAGAAGCAGGCCGTCTCGGGCCGGCGACTCGGGTGCTGCACATCGCCTACGACTTCCAGCAGTGGAGCTCGGTTCCGATCGGCGTCTTCACCGGTGCGATGGAGACCTCCATCTCGGTCCGACCGGAGTTGAGCATCCACACCGTCGGGGGTCGGCTGCTCGGCTTCGACAGGCTCGATCGGGAGCTGGCCTCCGACTACGGCTACGTCGTGTTCGAGCCCGCGGGTCTGCAGCCCACTTTCGAAACGGTGATCACCGAGGCCGGCTATCACCGCATCTGGTTCAACTCACAGGCGATCATCTACGCTCGCAATTGACGCCGGCAGTGGGCGGCCGCGGCCGCTACGACTCAAGCGCGGGCCGTCGCCCTACCACATGATCCCGTCGTTGTCGGACTCCGCCCCGATCAGCGCGAAGAGGGCGTCCTGGCCGATGCTCCCGACACCGGATCG
Organism: Chloroflexota bacterium; assembly: GCA_003157875.1. Classification (GTDB taxonomy): domain Bacteria; phylum Chloroflexota; class Limnocylindria; order Limnocylindrales; family CSP1-4; genus Fen-1039. The sequence goes on along the minus strand of PMKV01000039.1, from coordinate 23,914 downwards.
GATGGTTCGGTCGTTGCAGGTCACGCCGCACGTGTCCATGACCGAATAGGTGCCGGCCGTGTCGTCGTAGCCCACGACGGTGACGAAGTGGTTGACCGCCGACCGGGTCGACTTGACGTTCCAGAACGGCAGGGAGTTGGCTCCATCGCTGGTCCGCGCGGCTATCACCACCGGCACGCCCATGGCTATGTCGGCGTGGACATGATCCCGAAGCGCGGTCGCCGTCAGCCCCGACGCCGGCACGATGACGTAGAAGTAGTTGAGCGTCGCGCCCGCGGAAGCCTCCCAGTTGATCGCGTCGACCAGATTATCGACGTAGGTGCTCGGGTTCGTCTCCCACCTCATCACGCCCGGATTCGCCCACCACGACAGGCCCTGGTCCAGGGGCGGCCACTCGACTTCGGCCAGATACATGATCATGCCCCGGCTGTAGCCCCCGGCGTCCTGGGCATTCCAGTACGTGCTGGCGTAGCGATTGGCGCCGAGATTCACCGGCTCGACGAAGGTGCCGGCCTTTGTCGTCACGGCGCTCCGCGCGGCGGGCCAGTAGTAGAGGACCACCGCCCCCGTCCCGGCGCCGCAGAAGGACGAGTAGTTGTAGTCGGTGTAGGCATGGCCCTTGTCGTCGGTGCCGGTCCTCGGCGGCTCCTGGATCAGGCCGCTCCAGCTCGTGTTGAGCGACGCCGCCGCGGGATAGGTCGGTGGTGGTGGCGCCGCTCCCAGAATCACGACGTGGCCGCCCGAATCGACGGTCACCCGGCCCTCGTTCTTGGCCTGCGTCAGGACCGGGTCCGGTTGCCAGGGCCTGTCCGTCCGGGTCGGCCCGGCGGTCGGCGAGGGGGTCCGGGTTGGGTTCGGGCGGGGCGTCGCGGTGGCGGTAGGGCCGACGTCGGGCGAAAGCACGGCGGCGGTCGCGGTGGGGCCGATGCCGGAAGCCGTGGCGGACGCGATGGCCGATGGCGTCGGCGTCGCGACGCTCAGGCCGATCCCCGACGGCGACTGATCGGCGGACGCGACCGCTGACGGCGAGCCCCCCGGGCCGCCCAACGCGCCCGGAAGCTGCCACAAGACGACGCCGACCAGCACGACGCAGACGGTGCCGGCAAGGATGCGAACGAGCCGCGGCGACATCACCACGGGGCGGACGATGGGTCCGAGCATGGCCGCACTATACGTTCAGGAGCCGCACGGCGGCTACCGCCGCTACCGGACGATGCGCGATCCTCCGCCTTTGAGCAGCGCCTCGACCTCGCCGAGCGTGGCGTAGCTCAGGTCTCCCGGGTGAGTCTGCTTGAGGGCGCTGAAGGCATCGCCATAGCGGACGCCGGTCGCCACGTCGGCGGTGAGCATGCCGTAGAGCAAGCCTGCCGCGTAGGCATCGCCGCCGCCGACCCGATCGACCAGCTCGATGTCGTAGCTCCGGTCGTCGTAGATCGTTCCGCCGGCCCAGGCGATCGAGGTCCAGGTGTTTCGCAGCACCGAGGTGTCGCCGCGCAGCGTGATCGTCACGACCTTGAACCCGTACGCCTCGGCCAGCTTGCGCGCCACCTCGCGATAGTCGGCGCCGGTGATCCCGAAGACGACCTTGGTGTCTTCCTCGGTGGTGATGAGCACGTCGACCAGGCTCATCAGCGGTTCCTGGACCTGCCGCGCCCGCTCCGGCGTCCACAGCTTGGTCCGGAAGTTGAGGTCGTAGCTGGTGAGAAGTCCCGCTCCCCTGGCGGTCTTGAGAGCGGTCGCGACCTCGGCCGCGGTACGGTCGCTCAGCGCGGCCGTGATCCCCGTCGTGTGGAAGGCCCGGGCGCCGGACAGGATCGCGGCCCAGTCGAACCCCTGCCGCAACTCCGCGATCGACGATCCGGCGCGGTCGTACAGGACGCTGCTCGGTCTCGGGGAGGCGCCGTACTCCACGAAGTACAGGCCTATCCGGCTCGTCTGATCCCACGCCACGTGCGACACGTCAACGCCGAACTCGCGAGCCTTGTTGCGCACGAGCCGACCCAGCTGGTTATCGGGCAGGGCCGATACCCACGACGTCTGGAGGCCCAGCCGGGCCACGCCGGCCGCGACGTTGAGCTCGGCGCCGCCGACGGTCATGTCGAGCGATGACGCCTGCTCGAGGCGGCGCTGCGCGGGGGGCGAGAGCCGGACCATCGCTTCGCCGAAGGTCACAAGATCAGTCATGCCGGATCTCCTCCCGTGGTGCCATGAGCCCGCGCCGGCAGAACCTCGTCGCCGTGCGGAACCTCGTCGCCGTGCGGAACCTCGCCGCCGTGCGGAACCTCGCCGCCGTGCGGAACCTCGTCGCCGTGCTGGACCTCGCCGCCGTGCTGAACCTCGCCGCCGCCGCGCTTCTCCCAGCCCGGTGTGAACAGACGCAGCAGATGCTGACGCTCGTATGGATGCGCGGCGAGCCGCTCCCAGTCCAGCTCGATGCCAAGGCCGGGCCGGTCGCGAACCTCCACGAAGCCGCCCTTCTGGGTGATCGGCTCGTCGACTATGGCGCGGGTCCAGGCGTCGTTGGTCTCGTCGAACGATTCCTGGACGTAGAAGTTGGGGACGCAGGCGCCCAGCTGCATGCTGATGGCGCCGCACACCGGGCCCTGGGCGTTGTGCGGGGCGATGACGGCGTAGTGAGCGTCGGCCATCGCCGCGACCATGCGCGTCCGCCACAGGCCGCCGAGGTAGAGCGGCTCGGGTTGGATGATGTGGACCGCGTCGTGGGAGAGCAGCTCGGCGTGCTGATGGATCGAGCTGAAGCTCTCGCCGGTGGCGATCGGGACGGGCGAGCGGCGCGCGACCTCGACCATCGCCGCCATCTCCTGGTGCGGCACCGGCTCCTCGAACCAGGCCGGGCGGAAGGGCGCGAGCCGGTCGGCGACCCGCAGCGCGGTGGCCACGGAGAACCGGTCGTGGCCTTCGATCATGACGTCCACGACCGGCCCGACGGCCTCGCGGACGGCGGCCACGATGTCGATCGAGAGGTCCTCCTCGCGCCGGTCCATGACGCGATAGGCGGCGCCGAAGGGGTCGAGCTTGAGGGCCGTATAGCCCAGGGCGACCGTCGCCCTGGCCCGTTCGGCGAAGCCTTCGGGTGTTCGGTCGGTCCGATACCAGCCGTTGGCGTACGCTCGAATTCGATCTCGAACCCGCCCGCCGAGGAGCTGGTGGACCGGCCGGCCGGTCGCCTTGCCGACGATGTCCCAGCAGGCGACTTCGATCGCCGCCACCGCGGACATGTGGATCTGGCCGCCCTCGCTGTAGACGTCTCGGGTCATCCGCTGCAGGAGCAGCTCGATCGCCTCCGGGTCCGCGCCGAGATACTGGTCGCGCAGCTCGGCGATGGCAGCGGCGACCGTGGCCGAGAAGGCGTTGAGCGTCCCCTCGCCCACTCCGTGGATGCCCTCGTCGGTGTCGACGCGGACGAAGAGCCAGTTCTTCCAGCGATTGCCGACCAGGTATGTCGTGACATCGGTTATGCGCATGACCGGACCCCGCTATGCCGTCCGACGGGAGTCGGCGAAGAGAGTGACCGGACCGCCGTCCTGGTCCTGGAGCAGGAGCGGCGCGATCACCACCCGGCCCAGGTCCGCCCCGGACAGTTCCGCGTCCAGCTTCGCGTCCTCGACGATCAGGATGTAGCGGTCCTCGCGCCGGCGGCCGAGCACGACCCGATGGAACTCGTGGCCCTCCGGCACGTGAGTCGGGCTCGCGGCCGAGATCCAGTCCAGGACTATCGCCCGCAGGCTGGGTTGCTCGTGGATCAGGTATTCGCCCGCCGAGACCGCGAAGCCCGGGCCATGCTGGCTGTACCGGATCGGGTCGGCGCTCCGCCATTTCCGCCCGAAGCCGGTCCGGATCAGCAGCATGTCGGCGCCCGCGATCTCATCGGCGTGGGCCCGCAGATCGGCATCGGTGATCAGCTCGTCGTCGGCCCTGGCCAGGTCGAGCAGCCGCGGCGTCTCGAAGAAGAACTCCGCCGCTTCGAGCTCGGTCATGCGCCTGCCGTTGGGGTTGAAGTGCCAGGGATAGTCCATGTGGGTGCTGACGTGGTTCTGGGTTGTGACGGTGACCATGTTGCAGACGTCGCCGCGGTCGATCCGGAAGAGCGGCTCGAAGCTCGCCGTCGGGCAGTCGGGGAAGACCGGCGATTCCGGGCTGACCGGATACGAGAGAAAGCGGATCACCGGGCGCCTCCGGGCAGAGCTGCGATCAGCTGAGCGGCCCGCTCGCGAATCGTGGCGGGATCGCCGCCGCCGGTCAGCCAGCTGCCCATCCCAACGGCAAGGGCGCCGGCGTCGAAGAACGACGGGGCAGTCTCCACGGTGACGCCTCCGACAGGAATGAGCGGAATCTCGGGGAACGGACCGCGCATCTCCCGCACGAACGTCGGGCCCGCGGCCGAGGCGGGGAAGAGCTTGACCGCGGCCGCACCCGCCCGCCAGGCGGCCATGATCTCCGTGGGCGTGAAGGCGCCTGGGAACGCCGGGATCCCCCGCTCCGCCGCCCAGCGGATGATCTCCGGGTCGGTATTGGGCATGACCAGGAAACGCGCCCCGGCATCCACTGCGGCGCTCGCCTGAGCTGGTTCGAGGACGGTCCCCGCGCCGATGAGGATCTCCTCCGGATCGAAGCGCGCGGCAAGCGCGGCGATCGAATCGAGCGCGTCGAGGCTGTTGAGCGTGATCTCGAAAGCCGGGATGCCCGCGGCCCGCAGGCCGTCGGCGATCGTCGGCAAGGTCGCCGGATCGAGGTTCCGGCCGATGGCGACGATCCGGCCGACCCGGATCAGCTCCGGGACCGGCGGTCGAACTCTGGCGCGTGACTCGTCCATCGCGGCGCCTCCTGCGGGCGGCCCTCTCCGTGGATCAGCGGTCCGGCGGGACGGCCCGAGCGTCGGAACGCGAGTCGAGTGTAGCGGACAGGCGACGCGGGCCGGAGGGACGGCGGTCGGCGAGCCGGCCGGCAGGACGGACAACCCAAGTGGAGCGTCTGGTTGACCTCGCCCCAAGTCGCCATATCTCGTCGTCAAAGACGCTGTACCTTCCCGTTGTCCAACCCCGCACGAGTAGCAACGGAAACCTGTTGCGCGACCCGGTGCGACTCCGGGAAGCGGTAACCATCGCGCTTCGATTTCGGGGCCGGCGGCATCGGCGTTCAGCGCGCGGCAAGGGTAGGTCCGATCAGGGAGAGAGGGAGGCCAGCGTTCGATGCTGACCGTTGTGGGACGCGGGAGTCGGGCTCAGGCTCGAACCCATCGGGTAGTCGGTCAGTTCCTGGCCATTGGGGCAGCGGCGGCCCTGAGTCTGCTCTGGATGCCAGTTGGAGCGGCCGCTGGCACTCCGAGCGACTGGCCGCAGTTCCGCCACGATTCCGCCAACACGGGCTACAACCCCGGCGAGACCACCATCTCGGCATCCAACGTTGCCCGCTTGGGGCTCGCCTGGACGGCCCAGACGGGCTCGACAGAGGCACTATCGCCGGTGGTGGCAAACGGCGTCGTCTATGTGGCGGGGCTGCGTGGTCCAGAGGGCTGGCTCTTCGCATACGCCGCGAGTTGTGGAGATGCCGGCAGCATCTGCATGCCACTCTGGAAAGCTACCGATGGGGGCCCAGGTGGTGCGCCCGCAGTCGCCAACGGCGTCGTCTACGCAACGGCGCCCGAGCCCTTCGGGATTGTTGCCTACGCGGTGGGCTGCGCCGACCACGGAGGAGTTTGCTCCCCGCTCTGGAAAGGCAACCGACCAGTCGGCTCACAATTGTCGAACGGTACTTCGCCCGTCATCGCCAATGGCGTCGTTTACATTGGGACGGGTCGGAACTCAGTGAATGCCTACTCCTCCAGATACGAGACCGAGTTCTGCGGTCCTATCTGGACGATCCCCGGCGACAGATGGGCGGATGAAGCGGGTGCGAGTTTTCCTGTGGTATCGCCCGCAGTCGACGAGGGCGTCATCTACTCCGGGCTGGAAGATGGGGATGTCCTGGCATTCGGGTCCGGCTGCCTGGGCGCGGGAACCTGTGCGCCACTCTGGAGGGCCTTCACGAGCGAGCTCAGTTCTCAGATCGCGAGCGCAAGCGGCGTGGTCTATGTCAGGCTCAGCAACGGCGGGTTGTATGCCTACACGGTTGGTTGCGCCAGCGGCGGTGAACTGTGCAAGCCGCTATGGACGGCCTTTGCAGATAGCCCGGGCTACACAGGCAACACATCGTCGCCGGCCGTAGCCAACGGCGTCGTGTATGTCGGGTCCACGGACGGCAACCTGTATGCCTACAGCACCGGCTGCGCCAGCGGCGGCCGGACCTGCACGCCACTTTGGACGGCCCAGACCGGGGGGAGCATCGAGTCCTCGCCTGCCGTTGCCAACGGTGTCGTCTACATCTCGTCGGATGATGGCTATCTGTATGCCTACGCGGTCGGCTGCGCCAGTGGCGGCGGTACCTGCGAGCCACTCTGGAAGGCCTTCGTCAGAGACCATATCATCGGCCAGACCGTGCTCTCTTCGCCCGTCGTGGCCAACGGAGCCGTCTATGTCGGGTCGTATAGCGGCGGGTTGTATGCGTTCAGCCTGGACGGCACCACGCCGCCAGCGACGAGCACGGCCACGCCTCTGCCGTTGACCGAGCCGGGCGGTCCGACCTGGACCCTGGCGTTCGGCCTGGCCGCGTTTCTCGTCGGAACCTTCGTAACCCTCCGTCGCAGACAGCGGCAAACGGGCTAGCGATCAGCCGCGGCCGATACGCCTTCAAGAGGCCTCAGATAAGCGCGGGGTAAGGAGCACCTGCGATCCTGGGCGCATGCTCCCCTCCTCCGTCGCCGAACGACTCGATCGCCTCGCCTCCGACCAGCGGGAGGCTGCCACTGCGCCGCCCGGGCCGGTGCTGTGCGTGGCTCCAGCCGGGTCTGGCAAGACCACGACCCTCGTCGCCCGGATCGCCTGGCTCGTGGCGACCGGCGCTGATCCCGCAGCGATTACCGCCGTGACGTTCAACAAGCGCGCCGCCGACGAGATGGCAGCGAGGGTCGACGCGGCGCTGGAACCGCTCGGTATCGCCGCCGGGGCAGTCCGCGTTAAGACGTTCCATGCTCTCGGGCGCGAAATCCTCGCCGATGCCGGGCAGAGCGTCGAACCGCTACTGGACCGCGAGTCGGTGCTGCGCGACATGTGGCCCGAGATCGATCGAGGGACGTTGCGCCGCCTCGACGACGCCTTCAGCCGGCTCAAGCTCGACATCGGGGTCACGGCGGCGGAAGTCGCCACGGATCCGGAGCCGGGGCCGATCGCCAGAGCCTTCCTCGCCTACGAAAGCGCCATGGAGGACGCCGGCGGGCTCGACTTCGACGACCTGGTGGCCCGGGCGCTTCGTCTGCTGGAGACCCGGCCGTCCCTGCTGCGCCGCTGGCACGGGAGCTGCGAGCATCTGCTCGTCGACGAGACCCAGGACGTCGACCGCAGCCAGCTCCGACTGGCCCTCCTGCTTGTGGCGCCCAAGAACCAGATCTTCCTGGTTGGCGACGACGATCAGACGATCTACGGCTGGCGCCTGGCCGACGTGCGGCGGGTGTTGGCCCTGGCCGACGATCTGCCCGGCCTGCGCCGCATCGATCTGACCGTCAACTACCGCTGCCCCAGGGTGGTGGTGGAGCGGGCAGTCCGGCTGGTCGCCCACAACGACGAACGTTTCGTCAAGACGATTCGAGCCGGTCCGGCCGCCGAGGGTCGCCTGATTCTTGCCCCGGACGGCTCCGACGAGACCGTTCGAATCCGCCACGTCTTCGAGAGCTGGCCGGACGACGGTGCCACGCGGGCGATCCTGGCCCGCACCAACGCCGAACTGCTTCCCGCGGCCGCCGTTGCGATCGAGATGGGCCTGCCGTTTCGGGCGCCGAAGTTGCGGCTTCTATCGGAGGACCGTAGGGTCGACGCGATCCTGGCGGCCGCGGCGGCTACCGCCTCCGGCGTGGGAGTCCCCGACGGTTCGCCCCTGCCGCTGCTCGCCGCGCTCGCCCGGTCCGGCGAGGATGGGCCGTTTCTGCCCGAACCGCCGCCACGCCCGGCCTCGGCTACGGCAACGGCCGACAACGACGCCCGCGACCTCGACGAGCCACTCCCCATCGAGACGGGAGAGCTGCTGGCGGCCGTTGTAGGCTGGGCGGCGCCGCACGCGACACTCGCGGAACTGGCCGCGGCCGTGGAGCGTCAGCGCCGGCTCATAGCCGACCTTCGCCGCGACGATGCGGCCCTGACGCTGGCCACCGCCCACTCGACCAAGGGCCTCGAGTTCGACCACGTCGCCGTCATTGGTCTGGACGCCGGACGCTTCCCGTCGGCACGCTCCCTGCGCGAGGCCCCGGAACCGGCTCGCGCACTCGAGGAGGAGCGCCGGCTGGCATACGTGGCCTGGACCCGCGCTCGCCGGACGCTGACCCTCGTCTACGATCCGTCGTCGCCTTCGCAGTTCATGTGCGAGGCCTTCAGCGACGCCGAGCTTGGCTCCGTCACAGCTCCAGGTCGACTCGGCTGTTGAGAAAGCGGTCGTGCAGGCCGCGAAGGTTCGGGTCGTTCGTGGTCGTGTACAGCAGGAACATGACCCAGATCGACGCGGCCATCTCGATCGGCCCTCGGGCTATCAGTGGCACGATCGTTGAGAGAGCAAACGGCCCCTGCAGGATGGCCCACCTGACGACCGCATCGATCCACGGCAACGCCTTGCGGCTGGTGGCATCCGTGACCCGCAGGCTCATCGCTCGCTGCCCCAGGGTTCCCCGCCACAGCGCCCAGCCGGCGGTGAAGTAGACGAGCTGCCACAGCCCACCCAGGAGACCGATCAGGATGAGGGTCCGCTCGTCGAAAGTGCCGGGCTCCGCGTTCAGGATGGTCGATACGACCGATTCGATCATCAGGTAGACCACCACGACGAAGCCGCAATCGAACATGTACGCGCCGATCCGCCGCCCGACGGTGGCGGGGTGGGTGGTGGGCGTGGTCTTGGCCTCGCCATCCGACCCAAGCCAGGCCTGGGTGTAGTCGGCCTCCGGAGGCTTCGCGTCGGCGGAAGTCGCCTCGGGCGGAACCTGACCGACGGGCCACTCACCAGGGGGCGGCTCGTTTCCGGGCTGCAGAAAGCCGGGCGGCACCGTCCCGGGCGGCCACGCATTCGGCGGCGAACCCAAGCCGGGGGGCGCCCAGTGTCCCGGTGGCTGACCGCCGCCGGGCGAACCTACGCCCGGCCAGCGACCTGAGGCTAAGGCGGCCCCCGCCTGCGTCCGACCTACCTTGCCTACGACGAGAGACCCGGCCAGTCGGTCGTGCAGGCCCTGCCTGATGGGACTCGAGGCCGTCACGATCAGCAGCAGTACGGGCCACATGAATGCCAGCAGCACCGCCGCGTAGAGTGGCGCGCCCCAAACGTTGAGCCACGCCTCGGCCTGCCCTCCCGGCTGAGGGTTGGCCACTTCCGACCACGGCACCGAGCTGAGATATGCGAGGCCACCCACCATCGCCCCGGCGGCCCCGGCAGCAGGAACGCCCAGCACAACCGCCGCGCGGACGAAGGCGCGTCCGGGGCTGAGGTTGCGCCCGGTTGTTGCGACGCCCACCTGGAGCGAGAACAGCTTCTGACCGGGCATGGCTCTGAAGCGGGTCCAGCAGATCGTGGCGTACACCACGTTCAAGACGACGTACACCGCCAGCATCGCGCCCAGGAGAGGCAGGTCGGCCCCGTAGGGCGCCACCGTCGGCATCGACAGCGGCGATGCGTCCAACTGCCGCTGCGCCTCGGGATTCACGGTCAGCGCCCCGACCATCACGGCAAGCTGCCAGAACCCTGTTGTCACGGCGAACAGGATCAAGCTGTCGATCAGCCACGCGCCGATTCGGGGAACCATCCCCGCGATCCGGAGACCGGGCGGCAAGCCGGCCCTGCCGGAGTCAGGGGGCACCGACCGACCCATCATGTGGACGTGCCGTTTCGGGTTGGCGTCGGCGGCCGTTCGGCTACCCACCCGCCCATGCAACACCTCCGAAGGTCTCGGCACTGGCACGGTTCCGTGCGCCGTCGAGGATAGCCCACGTCGAAGCAGTGGGCGTTCCGAGCGCCCCGGGTCTACCGGTCGGCCAGTTCGCGGGCAAGCACCCTCCGCAATCGATCGAGTGCCAGCAGAAAGGGCTCGGTCAACTCCGCCGGGAGAGCCTCTCGGATCGAATCCTTCGGGCCGTAGGCGGCGCGTGCTCGCAGCGCGACTCGTCCAAGCTCCGTGACTCCCGCGTCTCGAAGCTGATCCGGCACGGCAGCCAGGAAATCGGCCCACCGCTGCGCGCCTCGCTCCCGCGCGCAATCGAGGAGCTTGTCGGCGGCCCGCGCCGCCACCAGCGCGGCCTCGTCTATCGCCGGAAGCTCGTGCCTCGCCGGCTCGGGAGCCTTCGCCACCTCAGGTCAGGTACTTCGGCTGCGGCTCGGGGGCGCTCATCTCGCGTGCGCCGGTGACGATGAGCGGAAGCCGCTTGCGTTCCGAGCCGTCGATCGTGATCCGTACCGCATGCTCGCCGGCAGCCTTGAGAGTCAGGTTCCACAGGTCGATGGCGATGGTGAGCACGACATCGTTGGCATCGCCGGATCCGTGCGAGACGACACGTCCGGTTGCGCTGGCAACCTCGGCGCCATCCGGCGCTGTGACGATGAAGCCAAGTTCGTGTTCGCGGTTCCGTTCAACCGAAGTGAGTCGCAACCCCACAACCACCGCCAGGTGCGGATGGACGAACGGAAAGGCCGGGCCGGCCAGCCGCGTGACCCCGCCTCCCAGGACGTGGAACTTGGACCCGGGCTGGACTTCCGCGGCATCGGCAAGAAACGCGTACTCGAGATCCGGCATGGGTACCCTCCTCAGCCGGCCAGCGGCCGCGACGCGTCGAAGTCCGCCTGGAGAGTCGCTTTCAGCTTCGTCAGCTCGGCGGTGACATCGAGCGGGTTCGCGGTTTGGAGCCTGGTCACAAAAGCCGCGTAGTCCGTGGTGGCCTTGGCCAGCCCCGGCAGGTTGGCGTCCTGGCTGGGGATGCCCGGGTGGGCCACCATTTCGTCGAGAACGCTCCAGGTTACGTTCACGCTGGGGAATATCGGCTTCAGCGTGGCGTTCATGGAAGAGGTGAACAGCGCCCGATCGGCCGTCTTCGCGGGCAGTCCGCCGTAGTCCTTCATGAAGGTCGTGTCGGCCATGATCGCGAGCATCACCTTGAAGGCCGCGTCCGGGTTCTTGCTCGCCTTGGTGATGCTGAAGCTCTGGGCCTGCAAGGGCGAGGTCGTGCTGCCCTTCCACGACGGCATCACGGCGATGTCCCACGACTTCATCGCGGCGGCTTTGGTAGTGGAATTCCACAGAGAACTGATGCCGGAGCTCCAGGCCACGCTCATCGCCACGTTGCCCGACGCCATCGAGCCACCCGTGAGGAGGGTGCTGGCCAAGGCCGTGGCCGTCGGCGCGTAGTGGCCGGTCCAGATCGCGTTGTAGTACCAGCTGAAGGCGTCGGCCCATGCGCTCGGGATCACCGCGGTCTTGTTGTCGCTGTCCACGAACGAGCCGGCGCCGAAGGCGGTTCCGATCTGGCGAGCGTCCAGTCCGTCGAAGTCCATGCCGTACTTGACGATGCTGGTCTTGTCGAAGCCTTTGTCCGTCGCCTTCTTGCCGGTCTTGTCGAGGGTCAGCTGGGCCGCGACGTTGCCGAACTCGGTCCAGTCCCAGGTTTGGCCCTGATACTGCTGGCCAACCTTGGTGGGCAGGTCCGGCAGGTTGGCCGCGGCGAAGGCATCTTTGTTGTACCAGATGTAGCCGGGGTCGAGGAGGTAGGGCAGGCCGACGAGACCGTCCTTGCCCTGCTGGAAGGACTTCATCAGCTGATCGGGAAAGGCCTTGAGGTCGTAGTTGAACTTCGCGGCCTCCGGGGTAAGATCTATGAACAGGCCCTCGAAGCCGTTCCTATCCCCGATGCCTGCCGGCCCGACGATGTCCGGGGCATTGCCGGCCGCCATCTCGCTCTTGAGGGCGTCGTAAGCGTATGCCTGCGGCTGAACCTCGAGGCTGATGACGATCCCGTCCTTGTTGATCTGGTTGTAGCTGGTCACGAATTGCTTCTCCGCCGCCACCTGGGCGGTCGTGGTTCCGCCACCCAGGCCGACGAACCAACGGACCACGGTGCCCGGCGCGGCCGACTCCGAAGCGGCCGTCGGCGAGGCCGAAGCGGACGGTGGAGTATCCACGATGATCAAGGGCGTCGGGTTCGGCTCGCCGCAGGCGCCCACAACCAGCACCGAGACCGCGGCCAGAGCCATGAAACGCAACCCTCTCCCGACCATCGGGCTCCTTTCTCGTGCTGCTCCAGGAGGAACAACCTTACAGGTATCTCGCCCCGGCTACCCGGCGAGCGGCTCGCCCTCCACGACTCGGGGCCGAGCGCTGCCTTGCCGCGGCCGTCACTCGGCCGTGTGGCGCGTCCCCGCGGCCGCCGCCCGCTTCTCCGGCAGTGGGGCGATCTCGATGGGATTCGTGGCCGACGGATGGTGTGCGTGTCCGACCGACTCGGTGAAGGTGACGGCCGAGAGCGGCACAAGAGGCTCTCCCCGGAGAACGCGGGCAAGGTACTCGCCGGTGGCGGATGCGGGCACTTTCGCAACTTCCTCGGGCGTCCCCTGGGCGATCACGTAGCCGCCGCGATCGCCTCCCTCGGGACCAAGATCCACGATCCAGTCCGCGGTCTTGACGACATCCAGGTTGTGCTCGATGACGATCACCGTGTTGCCCGTGTCGACCAGACGGTGCAGTACCTGGAGCAGCTTCTCCACGTCCGCCATGTGGAGTCCCGTGGTGGGTTCGTCGAGGACGTAGACCGTCCGGCCGGTGGCCCGCTTCGAGAGCTCGGTGGCCAGCTTGACGCGCTGAGCCTCGCCGCCGGAGAGGGTAGTAGCCGGCTGGCCGAGATGCACGTAGCCGAGGCCGACGTCGAACAGAGTCTGCAGCTTGGCCCTCACGCTGGGCACCGGTGAGAAGAAGTCGAGCGCCTCCTCGATCGTCATCTCNNNCTTGACGTTGAAGCTGAACCGGCCGGGCATGTAGCCACGCAGGCGAGACTCGGGCGTGCCGGCGAAGAGCTCGCGGATCGGGGCGAAGAGACCGGTATAGGTCGCCGGGTTGGAGCGCGGCGTCCGGCCGATGGGGCTCTGGTCGATGTCGATGACCTTGTCGATCGCGTCGAGACCCTCGAGCGCGTCGTGCGCACCGGCCGCGTCTCGTGAGCCGTTGAGTTCGCGGGCCAGGGCCCGGAACAGGATGTCCGAGACGAGCGTGCTCTTGCCCGACCCCGAGACCCCGGTCACGGCCACGAACTTGCCCAGCGGAAACGCCACGTCCAGGTTCTTGAGGTTGTGCTCGCGGGCGCCGCGCAGGATCAGCGAACGTCCGCTCCCCGCCCGCCGGGTCGCCGGAATCGGGACCGCCCGTTCGCCGCGGAGGTAGGCGCCTGTGATCGAGCGCGGTTCGCTCAGGATGACTTCGAGCGGACCGTTGGCAATGATCTCGCCGCCGTGCTCGCCCGCGCCGGGCCCGATGTCGATGACCCAGTCGGCCGTGCGGATCGTTTCCTCGTCATGCTCGACGACCAGAACGGTGTTGCCGAGGTCCCGCAGGCGCGTGAGTGTCGCGATCAGCTTGGCGTTGTCGNNCCCGATCGAAGGCTCGTCGAGGATATACAGGACACCCATCAGGCTCGACCCGATCTGTGTGGCCAGCCGGATGCGCTGGGCCTCACCGCCCGAGAGCGTCTGGCTGGTCCGATCGAGGGTCAGATAGTCCAGCCCGACGTCGAGCAGAAACCCGAGCCGGGCCGAGATCTCCTTGAGCACCTGGCGGGCGATCGTCTGCTCGCGCTCGGTCAGCCGTTCCGGCAGGCCGCCGACGAAGTCGCAGGCGGAGCTGATCGAGAGCGTCGAGACCTCCCAGATGTTTCGCCCATCGACCGTGACGGCCAGGATCTCCGGCTTCAGCCGCTTGCCCTCGCACGTTGGGCACGGCCGGGCCACCATGTAGCGCTCCAGCTCGGACTTGATGAATTCAGACTCAGTCTCGCGGAAACGGCGCTCCAGGTTGGGAATGATCCCCTCGAACGTGGCGCCGTATGTGTTCTCGCCGCGTTCGTGGCGATAGCCGATCACGACCCGCTCGCCGCGCCCGGAGAAGAGGATGTAGTCGAGCGCCTCCGGCGGGAGGTTCTTGATGGGGGCGTTGTAGTCCCAGCCGTGCTCCTGGCAGACGGCCTCGATGATCTTGCCGTGCCAGGAGTTCTCCATAGGCATGCGGGCCCAGGGCACCAGTGCCCCGCCTGCCAGCGACAGGTTCTTGTTGGGAACGACCCGCTCGGGATCGATCTCGAGGCGGCTGCCGATGCCGGTGCAATCAGGGCAGGCGCCGTGGGGCGAGTTGAAGCTGAAGCTGCGCGGCTCGAGCTCGTCGACAGTGGTGCCGTCGTAGGGGCAGCTGTATCGCTCGCTGTAGCGGCGCTCGTCGAAGGCCGGCGCCTCACCGTCGCGTAGTACCGGGGCAATAAGCACGACGCCCTCGCCCAGCCGCAGGGCCGTCTCGACCGAGTCCGCCAAACGCGTGGAGTCGGGCGGCTTGATCGGCTCGTTGGTCTCGGGGTCGATCGGGCGGCCCTCGCGGTCACGCGGCGCATCCGCCGGGATCTCGGCATGGCGGACGATGAAGCGGTCCACGACCACGTCGATCATGTGGCGCTTGTACTTGTCCAGAGGACGGGTCTCGGTCAGGTCCATCAGCTCGCCGTCGACACGGACGCGGGCGAAGCCCTGGCGGCGGATCTGCTCGTATTCGCGGTTGCCCTCGGTCTTGCGGTCCTTGATGANNGCGCTCGATCTCGCGGCCGCACGTCGGGCAGTGGGGATGGCCGATGCGGGCAAAGAGCAGGCGCAGGTGGTCGTAGATCTCGGTCACCGTGCCGACGGTCGACCGCGGGTTTCGACTGGCGCCTTTCTGGTCGATCGAGATGGCCGGGGAGAGGCCGTCGATCTGATCGACGTCCGG
>PMKV01000039.1:0-8822 GCA_003157875.1 Chloroflexota bacterium | reverse complement strand
GACAGGCCGGTGATGACGACCAGCCGATCGCGCGGCATGGCCACGGTCACGTTCTTCAGGTTGTGTTCGCGGGCACCGCGAACGACGAGCTGTTCCTGCGGCATAGGCGCCCATTGTAGGCCAATCATTGGAAACAGAACAGACGTTCGCGCGCTTCGTAGCGCCGGTCGGTGCGGTGCCCGCCGTGTCCGGACGATCCTCACGCGGGCTGCAGGCCGAGCGCGTGTCGGCGGGCCGCGCCCCTGCCCGACTTGGTCCGGGCTCTAGCCGGCCGGCTCCAGGAACTCGACGGCGCCGGTCTCCACGTGGTAGATCGCCCCGACGATCGCGAGCTCTCCGAGCTTGACGCGCGCCCGGATGATCGGCGACCACAGCTGCAGAGCCTCGACCGTTCCGTCGACGTTGAGCCTGACCGCCTCTAGCCAGGGATCGGGTGCGGTCGTTGACGCCCTCCCCACGTTGAACTTGATCGAGCTGAGCAGCGGCCCCAGGTTCACCGCCCCGGGGTCCGCCGGTACGGCGTCGGCGCCCGCCGGCAGGCGATCCATGGCGGCCGCGACCCCGCCGCACTGGGTGTGGCCCAGGACGAGGAGGAGCGGGCAGTTCCAGCGGGCGATGGCGTATTCGATCGAGCCGATCTCACTCTGGCCGGCCACGTTCGAGGCCACTCTCACCACGAAGAGCCGCCCGGCGCCCTCGTCGAAGATCAGCTCCGGCGGCACTCGGCTGTCCGAACAGCCGAGGACGATGGCGTAGGGATCCGCCGCGACCAGCGCCGCCGCCAGGCCGGCCGGATCGGGCGAAGCTGCGATGCCGTCGAGGAAGCGCGCGTTGCCCTCCGCAAGCCGCGCGAGGCCGTTGCTCTGTGTCTCGCCGACCGCTTCGGCGGCCCCAGCCTGCTGCCCGCTCAAGTCCGACGTGGTCATATCGACGTCCCTCCCATGGCCCCAATCGCGGCCTCGATCCTAGCATCCGACCGTGTCTCTGGGCCGTGACCCAGGCCGCGGGCCCGCCGGGCGCACTCACCGGCAGCCGCTCTCACAGTTTCGACCTGATGCGCCGGGTGACTCATATTGGCCCCAGCCGTCCGCCGATGGGCGGCTCGGCCCGGCTCAGGGGCGCCGCGGGCACCGATGGTGGCGACCGTATTGGTTCGCCGCTAGGACGCTCGAAGGAAGCGCTGATAGCGCTGTTCGAGCCGATCGCGGTCGGGTCGGTCCACGCCCGATCTCGGGAGCTGGATCGGCTGATCGTGCATTTGCTTCAGACCGACCAGCAGCATCGGCCCGTCGTTCTCTTCCAGAATCGATTGCCTGATCTCGATCGTGTAGTCGGGCCGAACCGTCAGGAAGAAGCTGTCGAACGCGGCGTGGTGGAGCTTGCATAGCGCGAGTCCATTGCTCACCACGGGATCTCCCTGCTCCTCGGCGTCGGCGACGATATGGGCAGCATCGAGCAGCTCTTGATGGCGCAGGTGGCAGATCGTGCATTGCTCTCGGTACGCCTCGAGCACACGTTCGCGGAAGGCTCGCTGGTGCACACGCCGACGGAACGCCGCAGTGACGTAGCGTCGTTCTATGGCGTCCCTGGCGGCAAGGGCTCCAGCTTGGGTCAACTCACTCAGCCTGGCGTCAACGTCCACGTCGAAAGCGAGATGGGCAGGGTCGTCTCCGATCACTGAGACCGGGTAGTGGGCGAGGTAGCGCCCGGGCTTCAGGCGGACGAAGAGAGCCAGGGGCACATGCCGGTTCATCGCGTTCCGCAAACCCACGTTGTCGGGGTGGCTGGGATCGGTTCCGCGATATGAGTACCGCAGGTCGGTGCCCGAGATCCTGTCTGCGTAGTCTCCGCCCGGGATCGTCGTGATCGACAGTGGGTACTCGCAGACCCGCGGCTTGAAGATGCCCTGCGGACCAAGCAGAGGAACTCGCTGACCCTCGAACGCGAAGCCCTTCTCCAGGAGCGACCTCGGGAAAACGTCGCCGTGGACTTCGACTTGCTCGCGCAGCCAGTCGAAGGCGGCCAGACGAACCCTCAGATCCCCCGCGGCGTCCACCGCCGCAGAATACGCCCCCGATCCGCCCGCGTTCGGTACCATCCGACAACGTGCACGCAGGAGCCACACCAATGGGCAGCGGGGAAACGGTCGAGGCATCGAGGCGGCATCTGACGCGCGATGCGATGGCCATCGCGGCCTACGCGCTGCCGGTCGGGCTCGTTTACGGGCTCGCGGCGCTGCAGGCCCACTTCACGCTGCTCGACGTCATCGCATCCTGCCTGATCGTGCTGGCCGGCGGAGCGCAGTTCGCGGCCGCGGGCATGGTCAAGGACGGAGCCCCGTGGCTCGCAATCGCCGGTGTGACCGCCCTCGTCAACGCGCGGCACCTCCTCTACTCCGCCGCCACGGCACCGTACGTCGCCGATCGGCCACGCCGGGAGCGGGCCTTCATGGCCCATTTCCTGACCGACGAAACGTTCGCCCTGTCGCTGGCCCACTTCCGACGCATCGGTCGCTTCGACGAGCGCGGCTACTGGGTGGCGGCGATGGTGATCCTCGTGCCGTGGACCCTCGGCTCGGGCATCGGCTTCCTGGCAGGCGGCGCGGTCGACACGCGGCGACTCGGCCTCGACGTCGCCTTCCCGGCCGCGATGGCCGGGCTCTCGCTGGGAATGGTTTCGGGACGGCGCGACGTGGCGGCTGCACTTGGAGCGGTCGCCGTCGCCGTGCCGGTCGGCCTTGTCGGCGGTGCCTCGCTCGGACTGGTGACCGGGGCTGTCGTCGGGCCATTCTTCGGGCTGGCAGTGCCTGCGTCGCCGAAGGACGAGTCGAGCGCCCCCGAAACACCCGAGCCGTCGGCCGAAGCAGGCCTGCCGTGAGCCTCGGCCTAATCCCACTGGTGTTCATGATGTGGGGCGTCACCTACCCGGCACGGGCCCTGCCGATGCTGGCGCCGGGCATCGAGCGGCTGCCGTCGGGGGCCGTCTCCTACCTGCGACTCGCCGGGCCGGCCGCGCTGGCGGCACTGGCCGCGGTAAACTGCCTGCTCACGGCCGACTCTCCGCCACGCCTGGCCCTCGGTGTCGGCCCGCTTGCGGTGGGCATTTGCGTGGTGATCGTGTGGCGGACGCGCCAGCTGTTCCTGGGGGTGGGGGCGGCGGTGATCCTCGTGGCAGTGGCGCGAGCGGCGGGGGCCGCATGACCTCCGCTCGCAGCGGCCCCGAGTCCGGCGCCAAACCAACGCCGAGGCTCCGCGGCACCAGGATCGCCGTCGTGATGGCGTTTGTGGCAAACGGAGTCCTGTACGGTTCTTGGGCATCTCGAATTCCGGCGATCAAGGAGCAGGCCGGCCTCGATTCGGTCCACCTCGGATTCGCCCTGCTTGGCGCTCCGCTGGGAATGATCCTCACCATGACCTTCGCCGGATACGCGGCCGGCAAGATCGGCAGCCATCGGGTCAGCGCTCTGATGCTCGCAGCTTGTGCGGCGATGTTGCCCGTCATCGCCTCCTCGACGTCGTTCGTCATGCTGGCCGGCGCACTGCTCGTCTACGGCGCGGCGCACGGCTCGATGGACGTGTGCATGAACGCGAACGGGCTGGCCATCGAACGAGCCGGGACGTCGCCTATCATGTCGCGCCTCCACGGCACCTGGAGCATCGGCTCGTTCATCGGCGCCTTCTCGACTGCGGTCGCCCTTGCGGCCGGCCTGTCGGTATTCCAGCAATTCGTCCTTCTGGCCATCGTCATGGTCATTGCGGCGGCCCTCCTGAGTCAGACGATGCTGGCCGACAAGCCCGTGGCGGAAGGCCCGGTCTTCCGGCGGCCTCCGCGAAGACTGGCGATCATCGGCTTCATCGCCATGTGCGGTCTGGTTGCCGAGGGTTCCGTGGGCGACTGGAGCGGTGTCTTCATCAAGGAGACCATCGGCGGCACCGCGCAGCAGGCTGCCATCGCGATATCCGTCTTCTCAGCCTCGATGGCGACGGCCCGACTGGCAGGCGACCGACTGACCGAACTCCTGGGCCCGGCCAGGCTGGTCGCGCTCGGGGCACTCGTCTCCGCCGTGGGCATGGTTTCGGCGCTGGCGATCGCTCAACCGCTCGCGGCCATCATCGGGTTCGCGTTCCTGGGCGTGGGCATCGCTGTCACCAACCCGCTGGCGCTCCGGGCCGGCGGGTCTCAGCCGGGCATTGCCTCCGGCGTGGGAATCGCCGCGGTGGCGACCATGGGCGCCGTTGGGACAACCTCAGCGCCGCCCATCATCGGCACGGTCGCGGGGGTCGTAGGGCTGCGCGCCGCGCTCTTCATGATCGTGGCGTTGCTGCTGATTCTGGCGGCCACAGCCGGCCGCGCCCTGGGTTCGTCGCGCGTCATGATCCCGGAGCCGGCGGTCGCGACGGAGCTGCCGTAGGTCGGCCGGAGCGGCGTGAAGCGAGCGCGACTCCATTGATTGAACCTACACTCTCCGAGATCCGTCTATTGGCATGATGAATCGAACGGCAGTGGCTCGGCGGGGGGATGATGCCTTGGTGACGTCAGATTCCACGGCCTCGGTCGCGACGGCGCGCGATGCATTCGAGCGCCTCACTCAGCGGCAGCTCGACCGCGCCTATCGGTTTGCCGCGACGATCCTCGGCGACGAAGAGGAGGCCCAGGACGCCGTGCATGACGCGGCCGTACGGGCATGGACGCACTGGGCCGGCCTTCGCGAAACAGACCGCTTCGATGCCTGGTTCGATCGGATCGTCGTGAATGTCTGTCGAGACCGACTGCGCCAGGCAGGTTCGCGCAGGTGGATGGCTTCGCTCGATGAGAGGAGCGGCCAAGAAGTCGCCGAAAGCACCGGTGATCGGGACCTCCTCGCGCGAGCCCTCGCTCAGCTCAGCACAGACCACAAGATCGTCATTGCGCTGAAGTTCCTCGAGGACCAGTCGGTCGAAGAGATCGCGGACCGGACGGGTGTCCGAAGCGGCACCGTCAAATCGAGGCTGCACTACGCGCTCAGAGAACTCAGGGCCGGTTATGAAGCGGCTCTTCGTTCGGGATCAAGGAGCGACACATGAAGGGCGACTTTGAGGACGAGCTCGGCGCATTGATGTCGGAGAAGGCGCGCCTGCAAGCCCCAGCAGCACTCCGGCTTCGAGTCTCCGCGATCCCAGACAAGGTCGCGCCGTCCGACGATCGCCTCGGCTTGGGCGCGACAACCCGCGCGATCGCGGTCTGCTCTGTCGTGCTGGTCGCTGCGATCGTCGTGGCTTCGGCCTGGCTGCGCTTTGGATCTGTGAGTGGTGCCGCTACGCCATCGACCCTGCCAACAACCGCCGCGTCGACTGCGCCGATCCCGCTGACGCTCGACACGGAGGCCGAGTGGTCGTTGCCGCCGTCGGCCGGGCTGATATGCCCGCAGGCCAGGTATGGTCCCGGTCCTGTGCGGGTGGCAAAAACGGGATCGGCCATGGTCTTCATACCGAGGGTGACCGGCGTGGAGGAGAGGCTCGTGTGGCCGCACGGGTATACGGGCCGGGTGGTCGATGGCATAGCCCAGTTGCTCTCACCCTCGGGCCAGATAGTGGCCCACGAGGGCGATCTCCTGGAGCTAGGAGGAGGACTGGGTCCGGACGGAGCCTTCTATGTCTGCTCGATCGAGATCGTGCAGCCCTGAGGTCCAAGCGCACGTCCATGGGCTGTCGACTATCGCTTGTCGGTGGGCGGCGCTCGGCTGCAGAGCTGCCTCCGACCATGCGGCCGAGCGCCCTCCCGCCCGGTGGAGTCGGCCCGTGCCGGCCACTACCCTCCTTAGGGACAAGTGCTGCGGTGACGCCGCGCTCGTGAGATCAGGTGTCATGTCGTAATTGACGCCGCCCGGTCCCGGTGCGATGCCGTCGGGGAGCAGTGGTGGCAGGGGCCACATTTGGCGGCCAGTCCAGGGCTATCACTGTCGTTCACGCCCGTCGCTTGATCCGACGAGCCCAGCCAAACCAAGGGGGATCACATGAAGCCACTCCGCACGTTCGTGTCGATCGTCACGGCCGTTCTGGTCGTTGCTTCAATGCCCGCCAGCGTCACGGCGCGCTCGCCGCGGATGCAGGCAATTCGTGAGCTGCCCGTAGCCGTCCAGTCCGAAAGAGCGGCTCAGCTCCAGCAGTACGTCACCAGGACTGGGGCCCTCGGGACGTACTGGGACACAGCCTCCGACCAAATCGTGGTCGTGACGCCGGCCTCCGGGACGTCGTCGTTCAAGACGACAGACCTTGACTCACTCGGCTTGGACCTGCGGGTGGAGACGAGGGACATCCAGCCGGAGGTTGTCGACGAGATCGAGAGCCAGCTCCGGGACTGGAAGTGGGACCCGAGCGCAAGAGGTACCGCCTTCTTGAGCTACTTCGATGCGAAGAAGGGAAAGGTCGTAATCGCCAGTGATGCGGCTCCCACCGCGTTCCAATACTTCCAGGGACGCTTCCCGGGCCAGGTTGAGTTCAT
The DNA here is from genome assembly GCA_003157875.1 of Chloroflexota bacterium. Classification (GTDB taxonomy): domain Bacteria; phylum Chloroflexota; class Limnocylindria; order Limnocylindrales; family CSP1-4; genus Fen-1039. The sequence goes on along the minus strand of PMKV01000039.1, from coordinate 2,342 downwards.
GCAGGCAGGACTAGAGCTGCAGAGCCGAAAGAACGACACGGCTCCCCACTGGGGCGGAGCGGAGCTTGACTACGGCAGCAACGTACCCCAGTGCACAAGCGCCTTTGCGGTCCGAAGGGGCAGCGAGAGGACGATGTTGACGGCCAAGCATTGCTTCCCGCTCTTCCAATCGTTCTTGGCGGCAGTCCGAACTTCCTATCGTTCGGCAATGTGGAGTACTTGGGCTCGAATACGGACACTGAACTGATCGGAGGTGTCCCGTACGCAGGCGCAATCTACGTTGGCACGTTGACTGGCACAGGGAAAGCCATCACGGGTGCGTCCGATCCCGTGTCGTGGAATACGTACTGCATGAGCGGAATGAAGACGGCCGAGAGTTGCGGGCATACATACGCCGGACTTACGGGCGTTCAATGCATGCCGGCCGAGTACGGAGGGTATTGCTACACAGGGTTCGCAATGTTCACTGGAGGGACCGTAGCCCAGCACGGTGACTCCGGCGCCCCGTGGTACTTCTACGACCCCCGTGGGTACATCTACGTCGCCGGTGTTCACACTGGCACGCTCTCTGGGACCAACATCATGGTCGCCACTCCATGGTCGAGAATCGTTTCGGACTTGGGCGTTAGCATCATCACAGGCTGAGGCCATCTGGACTGGCGATCGCAATGAGGGGCGGCCTGATTCCACGTCCACCGAGTCTGCGTAGCCCCTCTACTCCGCCCGGCGGTCCATCCAGTAGGTCCAGACGTCCAGGTCCGGCGTCTCGTAGCCGGAGGTCGAGAGGACCGTGCAGATCTGGGTGCGGTGGTCGTTGCCGTGGTGTAGCGCCTGAACGACCAGCAGATTCGTCGCGTGCGGCAACTCGGGCCGTTCGCCGCGGGGAGCCAGCGTGACGTCAACCTCGCCGAGGCGGGGAATGAGTACCCGCCATCTGACGGCCTGGTCGCGGAGCTGGTCGGCCAGTTGGTCGAGCGACCGAACCGCGTCCGGACCGGGGGTGCGCGGAGGCGGCAGCGTACCTTCGAGGTAGCTCAGATACCGGCCGTCGGCGGCGAGCAGGTGCGATAGCGTCGGCAGAACCTCTCCGTAGACGCCCACGGCGGTCGCGGTCAGCGCCGCTTCCGGAAGCCCGCGCAGATGCCGGATCAGCTTCTCGGTGGCCCAGGTGTGGTGCTGGAACGCCTCGCTCAAGCCATCCATTCGATCCTCCTTCGAAGCCCGCGGCTAGCGGCGTCGCCTGCCGCGACCCGGCGTTCGACTGCCGGTGCGTTTGATCACGTTCGGGGTGACCGTATGGTCCCACGTCGGGCGCTCGATCCACTTGGCCGCCCAGCCGTCGTCCTCGTGCTCGTCGCGGATGCCGGGCAGCCAGTCCGAGGCCGTGGACGCGGCGCCCTCGACCTCTGCGCCGTTCGCCTCGTCGCCCGGTCCATCGCCGGACGCGCCCAGCTCGTCGCCCGGTTCCTCGCCGGCCGGCAGAACCCTGACCTCGGTGACTTCCAGTTCCGGACCTTCCGGCCCCTGGCCGTCGCCGCCGACCGCTCCCCTGCCCCGTCGCGCGGCACCGCGCATCGCCTGGCGAACCGGCTTGATCACGCGGCCCGCCCGTCCCGGCGCGGCAAGCCCTCCTTCGGGCCCGGCCGGCCGAGACTTCGCCGCCCGCTCGGCCGCCCGCCCGATCGCCGCCGACTCGTCCTCCTCGAGGACTCGCAGCCGGATCTCCTGGATCTCGTCGCGCAACGCCGCCGCCCGCTCGAACTCGAGGTTGCGGGCGGCCTGGCGCATCTCCGCTTCCATCTGCCCGACGAGCTTCTCCACCTGACCCTTAGCCATCTCCGTGAATGCCCGCTCCTTTCCCGGAGCCGTGGCATACGTCCCGTGCGCCTCGGCGACGGCGCGCAGCCGATCGTTGATATCGCGGATCCCCTTGACGATCGTGACCGGCTCGATGCCGTGGTCGGTGTTGTAGCGCTCCTGGATGGCGCGCCGCCGGTTCGTTTCGTCGATGGCCACTCGCATCGACTCGGTAATGTGGTCGGCGTACATCACGACTTCGCCTTCGGTGTTGCGGGCCGCTCGGCCGATCATCTGGATGAGCGACCAGGCGCTGCGCAGGAAGCCTTCCTTGTCGGCGTCGATGATCGCCACCAGCGTGACCTCGGGCAGGTCGATCCCCTCGCGGAGCAGGTTGATGCCGACGATCACGTCGTACACGCCCAGACGAAGGTCGCGCAGGATCTGGACCCGCTCGAGCGTGTCGACCTCCGAGTGGAGGTACTGGACCTTGACGCCGAGCTCGTGCAAATAGTCGGCCAGATCCTCGGCCATCTTCTTGGTCA
>PMKV01000021.1 GCA_003157875.1 Chloroflexota bacterium | reverse complement strand
CATGGCCTTCGACGAGCAAGGCCAGGCCGACACCGTCGACCGCAAGGTCGACATCTGCCGGCGCGCCTACCGTCTGCTGACCGAGACCGTCGGCTTCCCGGCAGAGGACGTCATCTTCGACCCGAACATTTTCGCCGTCGCCACCGGGATCGAAGAGCATGCCGGCTACGCGGTCGCCTACATCGAGGCGGTTCGGCGGCTGAAGGCCGAGCTGCCGGCGACGCGCGTCTCGGGCGGCGTCAGCAACGTCTCGTTCGCCTTCCGCGGCAACGACGCCGTCCGCGAGGCGATCCACGCCGTCTTCCTCTACCACGCCATAGCCGCCGGCATGGACATGGGAATCGTGAATCCTGGAGCGCTGGCGATCTACTCGGAGATCCCGGCGGAGCTGCTGGGGCGCGTCGAGGACGTCGTTCTGAACCGCCGGCCCGATGCCACGGAGCGGCTCCTCGAGATCGCCTCAAAATACGCCGCCGGGGGCACGGCCCGGCCCGAGGCGGACCTGACCTGGCGAGATTGGCCGGTCTCGGATCGGCTGCTTCATGCCCTGGTCGAGGGCATCGACACATGGGTCGTCGAGGACACCGAAGAGGCGCGCGCTGCTGCCGCCCATCCGATCGACGTCATCGAAGGACCGCTCATGGCCGGCATGAACGAGGTCGGAGACCTCTTCGGCGCCGGCAAGATGTTCCTGCCCCAGGTCGTCAAGACGGCTCGAGTCATGAAGAAGGCCGTGGCCCACCTCGTGCCCTATCTCGAGGCCGAGAAGGCCGCCCTCGGCGACTCGCGGCCGCGCGGCAAGATCCTGATNNCCTGCAGTGCAACAACTACGAGGTAGTGGACCTTGGGGTCATGGTTCCGTCCGCCCGCATCCTGGAAGAGGCGCGGGCTCAGAAGGCGGACGTTGTCGGCCTCTCCGGGCTCATAACGCCCTCGCTCGAGGAGATGGCCCACGTGGCCGGAGAGCTGGAGCGCGAGGGGTTCTCGCTGCCGTTGCTGATCGGCGGCGCGACAACGTCCCGAGCTCATACCGCAGTCAAGATCGCGCCGCGCTACTCGGGGCCGGTGGTCCACGTGGCCGACGCCTCGCGGGCAGTCGGCGTCGTCTCGGAGCTGCTGGGGGATCGGAGCGCGGCGTACGCGGCCGGCGTCCGCGAGGACCAGGAGCGGACGCGGGTCGAGCGGGCCGGCCGGCGCGAGCGCGTGGCGAAGGTGTCGATCGAAGCGGCGCGGGCGAATCGGACGGCGGTCGACTTCGGTCGAGCGGCCCCGCGGCCGATCTTCCTGGGCGCCCGCGGCTTGGAAGTGCCGACCAGCGAGCTGGTCGACTGGATCGATTGGTCGCCTTTCTTCGCGGCCTGGGAGCTGAAGGGCGCCTACCCGGGCATCCTCGCCGACCCGCGGGTCGGTGAGTCGGCGCGAACGCTGCTGGCGGACGGGCGGCGCCTGCTGGACCGGATCGTCGGCGAGGAGCTGCTGCGGGCGCGGGCGGTGGTTGGATTCTGGCCGGCGGCGGCCGTCGGCGACGACATCGAGCTGTACCGCGACGAAGGCCGGAGCGACGCTCTGGCGGTGGTCCACACGCTGCGTCAGCAGATGGAGAAGCCGCCGGGCCGCCCGAACGAGGCCCTGGCCGACTTCGTGGCGCCCCGCTCGGGCGAGGCCCCGGACTACCTCGGCGGATTCGCCGTCACCGCGGGGATCGGTTCCGCGGAGCTGGCCGCCTCGTACGAAGCCGCCAACGACGACTATCACGCCATCATGAGCAAGGCCCTCGCCGACCGACTGGCCGAGGCCCTGGCCGAGTTCCTCCATTCTCGCGTTCGCCGCGAACTGTGGGCCTATGCGCCCAATGAAGCGCTGGATAAGCGGCAGATAATCGGCGAGGAGTATCAAGGCATCCGACCGGCGCCGGGATATCCGGCGTGCCCGGACCATACGGAGAAGGCGACTCTCTTCGCGCTGCTCGACGCCGAGGCGCGCGCGGGGATCAGCCTGACCGAATCGTTCGCGATGCTTCCGCCGGCGTCGGTCTCAGGCTTCTACTTCTGGCGCCCCGAAGCCCACTACTTCGGCCTCGGCCGCATCGGGCACGACCAGCTCGAGGACTACGCCCGCCGCAAGGGCTGGTCTCTCGACGAGGCCGCGCGCTGGCTGGCTCCCAACCTGGACGACGAGTAGCCCGTCGATGCCCTACCTCAACGCACCGGCGGAATCGATACAGCGCGCTTTCGATATCGCCGACGGTGATCTTCCGGAGGCCGCAATCCTGGTCGGCCAGTGGGTCGAGCGTCCCTACTTCGAGCGGGTTCGGGCGATATGGCCCGGCGCCCACGAAGCCGGATCCCACAACCTCGTGATCGAGGAGCAGGGGCGCCGGATCTGGATCGGGGTGGTGCTCGGCGGCGCGATGGCCGCAATGCTCGCCCATGCGGCGGCGGTCCTCGGGGCGAAGGCGATCATCCAGATCGGTTCATACGGCGGCCTCGCCGACGGCTGCCTCGTGGGCGACGTCCTGGTTCCGTCGCTAATCGTCGGCCGTGACGGGGTCTCACGACAGCTGTCGCGCAATCGACCGATCGATCCGAATGTGGTCCTCTCGGATCTGGTCCGCGACGAGATCCGCGCCCGCCTGGACGCCGCCACCGTCCGGTCGGGAACGCTTCTCACGACCACGACAATCGCACACGAGAGAGACAGCGACATCGCCCGATGGCGGCGACAGGGTTATGCGGGCGTTGAGATGGAGTGCGCCGTTACGGCGGCGACGGCCGCCCATTTCGGTATTCCCAGCGCCGGCGCTTTCGTGCTGATGGACAACCTCGCTGTGGGCCACACGGTCTTCATGACCTCGGAGGAAGACCGGCGGCGCATCTCCATGGCCAAGGACGCGATCCTTCGCGGGTCGGTCGCAGCCGCGGTTCGCGCGATCGGCTAGTCGCGGGTCGCCCGGCCCACACCGCGCAACGATTCGCCGGCGATCGCCGTTTTCCACACGCGTCGCAACCAAATCGCAACCGAACCGGGGCCCCGGAACGGCTCCGAATGGGTCGCGGTTATTGACGTGACTCGCTACTATTCCCGAACGACGCCGCACCGACTGGAGTTCCCGCCGATGATGACCGCGCCGGTAACCGCCGCCGACGAGCCTGCGAGTACCGTCCACACTGCCCACCTCGAGTTGCTGCCGTCCCCAGTGGACTCGGCGGAACCGGTCGAGGCCGTTCGCATCTCGCCGTCGGAACCGCCCACGGTACCGGTGGCCCAGGTCGTGACGCTCACCGCGCCGACCGCCCGCATCCATTGGATCGGAACGTTCGTGGACCTCCGCCATCCGGCGGACCTGTACGCGGACATCGTCGCCGGCACGCCGAACCTGGTCGTCGTCGATGCGCGGTTCGCCGAAGCGTACGCGGTCGAACACGTGCCGGGCGCGATCAACCTGCCCTGGCGCGTACTCGACGAGACAACCACCGCGCACCTGTCGCGCGAGGCCCTCTACGTCGTGTACTGCTGGAACGCCAGCTGCCACGCTTCCACCAAGACGGCCCGGCGCCTCGAGGCCCTCGGCTTCAAGGTCAAGGAACTGCACGGCGGGCTCGAGCGCTGGCGCAAAGAGGGCTACCCCACCGAGCATTAGTTCGCTCGGTCAGCCGGCGGATTCCGTGGGCCAGCGCAAGCTGGCACGGTGTCGCCTGCGCGCTTCGCTAACGCACGTCCTCATCGGCCGGCGCGCGCGCCGCTAGACTTGGCCTCACGCAGCGGAGGTTGGGATTGAGCGACGGGCGAGTGGCGGATCGGGCGGCCAACGACACCGAGGCATCGGGCAGAGTCGAAGCCGATAGCGTCGTGGTCCTCGATTTCGGCAGCCAGTACAGCCAGCTGATTGCCCGCCGCGTCCGCGAGTTGAACGTCTACTCGGAGCTGCTCCCCTTCGACACTCCTTGGAGCGAGATCGCGGTCCGAGAGCCAAAGGCGGTGATCCTCTCCGGCGGCCCGGCCAGCGTCTACGAAGCCGGCTCGCCCCACCCCGACCCGGCGCTCTGGAGCGGCGGCATCCCGATCCTGGGCATCTGCTACGGCCTCCACCTCATGGCCCAGGCCCTCGGCGGTGAGGTCGTCTCGTTCGAACGCAAGGAATTCGGGCCGGCCGTCGTCACCGTCACCGGCGGCGATCGACTCTTCGCCGGGCTCGAAGCCGAGCAGTCGGTCTGGATGAGCCACGGCGATTCAATCGAACGCCTGCCGGACGGATTCCGCCCGACTGCCCGCACGGACTCGACTCCGGTGGCCGCCCTCGCCGATCCCGCGAGAAGCATGTACGGGATCCAGTTTCACCCGGAGGTCGTCCATACCCGGCACGGCCGCGAGATCCTGCGCAACTTCGTGGTGGATATCGCCGGCGCCCACCAGAACTGGACCGCGGCCAACTTCATCGCCTCCAACGTCGAGGCTATCCGCCGCCGCGTCGACGAACACAGCCGCGCGACCGGCACGGACGGCAAGGTGCTGTGCGCGCTCTCCGGTGGCGTCGATTCGGCCGTGGCCGCGACCCTCGTCCATCGTGCCGTCGGCGAGAGGCTGACCTGCGTCCACGTCGACCACGGCATGATGCGCAAGAACGAGACAGAACTGCTGGCCAAGGCCTTCGAGCAGCTGGGCGTGCGGGTCATCGTCGTCAACGCCCGCGAGAGGTTCCTGCGCAAGCTGGAAGGCGTGATCGACCCCGAGCAGAAGCGCCGCATCATCGGGGCCGAGTTCATCCGCGTCTTCGAGGAGGAAGCGGCCAAGATCGGCGAGATCGCCTTCCTGACTCAGGGGACGCTCTACCCCGATGTCATCGAGTCGGCGAACTCCAACGATGAGAAGGCTGCCGCCAAGATCAAGACCCACCACAACGTGGGCGGCCTACCCGCCGACATGACCTTCCAGCTCATCGAGCCGCTTCGCTACCTGTTCAAGGACGAGGTCCGCGCCGTCGGCACCCAGCTGGGTCTGCCGGATTCGATGGTCCAGCGTCAGCCCTTCCCGGGGCCCGGCCTGGCCATCCGTATCATCGGCGAGGTCACGTCCGATCGGCTCGACACCCTCCGCGAGGCCGACTGGATCGTCATCGACGAGATCAAGGCTGCCGGGCTCTACCGGGAGGTCTGGCAGTCGTTCGCGATCCTTACGCCGCTCCGGTCCGTGGGAGTGATGGGCGACGGCCGAACCTACGCCAACGTAGTGGCCATTCGGGCCGTCACGTCCGAGGACGCCATGACGGCCGACTGGGCCAAGCTTCCGTACGAGGTCCTGGGCAAGATCAGCTCCCGAATCGTGAACGAAGTACCCGGTGTGAACCGTGTCGTCTACGACATAAGCTCCAAGCCACCAGCCACGATCGAATGGGAGTAGGCGGAGCCGAGGCGCCGGAACGACCCCGGACCCACGCCAGAGGCTAGCGAGCCAGCAGGAGCGACGCCCGTGCAGAGAATATTCGGCGCTATAGCGATCTTCGCCGGCTGGATGAGCATCCCGATCGGGGCCATGGCGGGGTTGATCACTTCAGAGTTCTTCGGCCTGGGTCACACCGCCGACGCTCCACCGATCCAATCCGTGTACGGCCTCTCCGGCCTGCTCGTGTTGTGGATCTTCGCCGCCGCCGCCGTCGTCACCTCGGTTCCGCTGGCGGCGGCACTGGTCGCGGTCGATCCCCGACGAACGCTCAGGGTACTGGCCGTGGTGCTCCTGATTGGCGGCGCAGCGCTTCTTCCGGACCCTCTCGGCCGTGTCTTCGGGCTGCCACTGCTCCCCGGTGCCGCGTTTCTGTGGGTCGGCGGCGACCTGGTCCATCGCGGCGCGATGCTTCCGGAATCGGCCGCGGCTCTATCCCCGGCTGGGCAACCGCCGGACTCGACCGCGGCCGGCGCCGCCACCGATCCGTCTCCTGTCGTGACGCCAAAGCCGGCTGGCGGGCCGAGTGCGGGGCGCGCCCGCCGCGGCTCGCGGGGCCGGGCGAGCGTGGCGATGCGCGCCTGTCCGTGGTGCTCGACCGAGGTACCGGCCGGCGTCGGAGCCTGCCCGAACTGCGGCGCAACGCTCGACGCACCTGCCGCCGACGAGATCTCGATCCCTGGGCTGACCGAGGTTCCGCCGAATCTGCAGCGGTACCTGCAGAACGCGCGCGACAAGAAGAAGCGCCAGAGCCTGCTGGGCATGGTGCTGGGCGATTCGTCTATCCCAGTCGCAATCGACGCACCTCCGCCGAGTGATGCGGCGGCCCTGCGGCCACCAACCCCCGAGCTGAAGGCGGAGATGGCCCGTCTCGATGCCGATATCGCGGCCGGAGCCATGCCGCTGAGCGCGGACGGGGTCAACGGGGCAGAGACGGCCCCGGACGCACCGTCCGCGGAAACGCCCGAGACCCCGGCGGCGCAGTAGCGGACGGCGGATCAGGCTGCGCCGCGGAGGAGGCGGGAATTCGACCCGATTATCCTAGGAAGCCGCATGGCCGACCTGCAGCAAACCCTCTCCTCACCCGGCCCATCCTACCTGCGCGAAATCGAACTGCGACCCGGCGACTCCAGGCTGGTCGGCATGTCGAAGCCGCAGACCGTCGCCGACGGCTGGTGGGTCACGCTTCTGTGGTGCGAGCGAGACGGCAGTCTGCTGAGCTTCAACGACCTCGCGCCCGACTACGGAACTCCGCCCGGTTCGCCGCTGCTGCGCCTCGGCCCGGGGCTCTCCGGCACTCTCTCCGGTCTCGTCCTCGAGGAGGGCGGCCGCCAGCAATTGCGTCTGCGGCTCGGCCAGCCACCGCTCGACGAAGAGGCTCCCTGGGAGGCGCCCCTGGCCGTCCTGGCCGGTTTTCGGTTCGAACCGGCGCGAGTGCTTTCGATGCGCGAGTCGGAGCTGGCCGGGACCGTGCTGCGGGCCTTTCGAGACGCCCTGCTGAGGCTCTCGTACTGATGGCACGCTGATGGTACGGGCCGCGGCTTCGCGAACGAGCGACGCCCCAGCCGCGCGATTGAGGCCGACCCTCGTATCTCGAATCGGCGCAGGTCGCTAGACTCGCGGTCATGAGCAACATGTTCGACGACTTCATGGAAGAGCTGCGCCGGCGGCAGGCCCAGCGAGATGGCAGCCTCGACCGGTCGAACGGCTCGAATGACCCGGCCAACGACGGCGCGGGCACCAAGGGAGCACCGGAGGACGCAACGATGAGATCAGACGGTCCCGACTCCGACGACACGGATCGCGGCGAGGACGGCGGCCCGAGCCCTATCTACAGACGAGGTGGTGGGTTCGGCGGCGGCTCGCGGAGATACGCGGGCGGCCCCACCGACGGGATGCCCGAAATTCAGATCGGGCGCGGCTGGGTCATCATCGGCATCATCGCCGTGGCGATCGTCGTTCTGTTGACGGTTTTCGCATCGACGGTGGGCCTGGCGACGGATGCCATCTGGTTCGGGAGCGTCGGTTACAGCAGCGTCTTCTGGACCCGACTCGGATCACAGGCCCTCTTCTTCGCCGGCGGTGCGGTATTCGCCTTTCTGGCGATCTGGATCAACCTCTGGCTCGCCGGCAGGTTCATCCCCAAGGGCCAGCTTCGGAACTTCTCCCTGGACGATCTTCTCGACCGCTTCAGCGTGGATCGCTACCTCGGCGGCGACAGCTTTGGCAGCGGACCATTCGGGTCGCCGCCCAAGCGTGTCGTCAAGAGCGATTCCGTCCAGGTGCCGGACATAAGCCGTCCGGTCTTCTGGGCCCTTCTCGGCGTCGGCGTGCTGCTCGCCCTGGCCCTGGGCGGACTATTGCTTGGGGGCTGGAACACGATCCAGCTGTTCCTGCACAGGGTTCCATACGGCCAGACCGACCCGACCTTCGGCAAGGACATCAGCTTCTTCTTGTTCGAGCTGCCGTTCTACAGGCTCGTCCAGTCGTATGCCAACATCCTGGTGTTGATGGCGCTCATTCTGGCCGGGACTCGCTACCTGGTCGCCGTGGCTTCAGGCGCCTCGATGCCGACGGCGGCCCGCGTCCATCTGGGAATCCTGGCGGCTCTGTACCTGTGGTCGATCGCCATCGGCTATCAGCTCGACCGCTATGAGCTCGTGTACAGCAACGCCAGCGGCATCTTCCAGGGCGTCAGCTACACGGACAGCAACGCCAGGATGCTGGTCATGAACGTGATGACGGTCCTGACCGCTTTCATCGGCTGTTTCGTGGTGGGCTTCACCGTCACCCGCTGGCGGACGCCGCTGGTCCTCACCGTCCTCTTCTGGGTCGGCGCCTTCCTCGTCCTCGAAGTCGGCTACCCGCAGCTCATCCAGCGCCTGACGGTTGACCCGAACCAGCAGGCCCAGGAATCGCAGTACATCAAGAGCAACATCGACATGACGCGGCTGGCGTTCAACCTGACCCCCTGGTCCGCCAACACGCAGCAGTACCAGCCGACCGCCACCGTGACCCAGTCGGACGTTCAGGGTGAGACGTCGACCATCCAGAACCTGAGGCTGTGGGACTACCGGCCGCTCGGGCAGACCCTGGATCAGCTTCAGGTCATCCGCAACTACTACAGCTTCGCCGATGTAGACACCGACCGGTACGTCTTCACCGACGCGGCTACGTGCGCCCCGGCGGCTCCCCCGTGCGTGCGGCAGGTAATGATCGCCGGTCGAGACTTCGACCCGGCCAAATACGCCAGCACGACCAGCGGAGACGTGAGCTGGGTGAACCTGCACGTCAGCTACACCCACGGCGTTGGGTTGGTCATGGTGCCCGTCAACGAGGTCGCCCAGGGCGGCCAGCCGAATCTGCTCATCCAGAACCTTCCGCCCGTGTCCACCGGCGGGGCGCCCCTGATCACGGAGCCGCGCATCTATTTCGGCACGACCACGAGCGACTACGTGATCGTCGACGCGGCGAGCGACGAGTTTGACTATCCGGCATCCAGCGCGGCCACCGGCGACGCGACCACGAGATGGAGCGGCACGACCGGCATCAAGCTGGACACGCCGTTGTCGCGACTGCTCTTCGCGGCCCGCTTCGGCGATCTCAACCTGCTGATCAGCGACCAGATCACCGGCAACAGCCAGCTGCTCTTCAATCGCTCGATCCAGGACCGCGTCACCGCCATCGCTCCGTTCCTGCGCTACGACAAGGATCCATACCTGGTCGTGACCTCGAGCGGTCGGCTGGCGTACGTCCAGGACGCCTATACGACCAGCTCGTCATTCCCCGACGCCAACACCTACAACCCGGGCACCGACGCCACCGTCAACGGGCTGGCCGGCGATCCGTTCAACTACGTCCGCAACAGCGTCAAGGTCGTGATGGACGCCTACGACGGGACTATGTCGTTCTACGTGTCGGATCCCAAGGACCCGATCATCCAGGCCTGGCAGGGCGTCTTCCCCGACCTCTTCAAGCCGCTCTCCGCGATGCCCGCCGACATCCGCGGCGACGCCACGACGATCGGGCACCTCCGCTACCCGGAAGACATGTTCAATGCCCAGACGACCATGTTCGAGAAGTACCACGTGACCGATCCCACGGTCTTCTACAAGGGCAACGACGTCTGGAGAGTTCCGCAGAACTCGAGCAACACGTCGGGCAGCGGCGCCAATCCCCCTACGCAGCTGTCGCTCGAGGCCTACTACGTCCAGATGCGAATGCCGGGCCAGACGAACCCGGAGTTCCTGCTCCTGCAGCCTATGGCGCTCTCGGGTCGCAAGAACATGATCGCCTGGGTGGCCGCCAGCAATGATCCGAGCGACTACGGCAAGGTCAGCGTCTTCGACTTCCCGGTCAGTTCAAACGTCTTCGGTCCGGAGCAGATGGAGGGCCTGATCGCCCAGAATCCGCAGATCAGCGGCCAGGTGACGCTGTGGACCCAGGGAGGAAGCCAGGTCATCCTCGGCAATCTCCTGGTCATACCGCTGCAGGATTCCTTGCTGTATATCGAGCCGGTCTACCTGGTTTCGACGAACAACCCAATTCCCGTCTTCGAGAAGGTCGTTGTCGGCACGCCGAGCCAGGTCGTGTGGGGCGACACCCTGCAGGACGCGCTGAACCAGATCTACGCCGGTCAGGGCACCACCGGGCCTGTGGCGTCTACATCGCCGGGAGCCTCCGGGTCGCCCGGGGCATCGGCGACGCCCGCGGCTACGACCGCACCCGCGGGTTCTCCGACGCCGGCGGCGTCCGCTGCCCCGCAACCCAGCGTGTCCCTGACCGGCACGCCTCAGCAGTTGATCGCGGAGGCCAACGCCCACTACCAGGCCGCGCAGACGGCGCTCCGTAACGGCGACTGGGCGACCTACGGCAAGGAGATGAACATTGTCCAGCAGCTGCTGACACAACTCCAGCAGGTGCTGGGCACGCCGGCTCCCGCATCGCCAGTTCCGTCGGGATCGTAGGCGCAGTGGCAGCCACCACAGGTCGCCTGACGCAAGTCCGTAGCGACGATCCAGCCCGCCCGGGCTGGATCGGGCGCTTGCGTCGGTCGCTCACCTTCGGGCTGACCGACCTCGACTCGATCGTGGTTGCCCTGGCGGGATTCCTGCTGCGCGGCGGGATCGTGCTTCTGGTGGTGCCCGCGGCCGTGCTGCCGTCGGTCATCGGCATTGCCGGGGCCACCGGCGTGGACGCTTTCGGCATCGACGGACGCCCCACGCCGTGGCTGTTCCAGGTGGCGGCGATCGCCTCTGTCTTCATCGCCGCGTGGTTGTTGCTGGCGTTCGTCGTCGGTTCACTCGTCGATGTCTGGCTCATCGAAGCAGCGCTCGACGGCGAGACAAACGCGACACATCGACCACGACCGCTGCCGGAACTGCGGATCCTTCTGGACATGGCGGGGATCCGCGCCGTCTGTCTGGTCCCGCTGGCGGTGGCGGTGGCATGGGCGAGCTCGGGCATCTACGGCACGATATACAACGAGCTCACCGTTCCATCGGACCTGGCCACGCCGCTGCCGGTTCGCGTGATCGTGGGAGCCGCCGGCACCGTCATTGTCGTGGGTCTGACATGGCTGGTCGCCGAGACCGTCGCGGCCCTCGCGGTCAGGCGTCTCGTGATCCTCGACACGGGGGTGCGGAGAGCGCTCGTCGGGGCGATCGTGCAGCTGTTGCGGCGTCCGATCTCTTCGGCAGCGACGGTCGCTGTTTCGTTCGGAGCAAGCCTCGTCGCAACCGCGCTGGCGATCATTGCCACTGCGACGACCTTTGCCTGGTGCAGCTGGGCCGCCAGAGACCAGCAGCCATTTCCCATAACGCTGGGCGTCAGCCCCTACAGCACCACCCGCGACTTCCGGCCGGCGATCTTCCTCCTGGCCGTTTTGGCCCTCGGGCTGGCCTGGATCTCCGCCCTTGCGTTATCTGGCATCGCATCGGCATGGCGGAGCGCGGCGTTCACCGGCGAGACCGCCGCGGCCCTCGCCGGAACCGGGAAGGCTCTGAACGGACAGTTGGGACTATCGGGCTCGACAACGGAGAGATCGGGGGATTGACTTAGAGGGCACGCGGCGCGAAACCTCGGCACTGCGTGGTCTCATCGTTCCTGCCATGTCAGCGGAGGAAATTCGGGTGGTCGAGTTGTCTGTCTGCCCAGAATGCTCATCGCCCGTGTCGCCCGGTCAGGCCTACTGCGCCGGCTGCGGCGCGGCCCTGCCGAGGACGCCTGCCGTGCCAGGCTCTCCGGCCGGACCGAGCATGCCCCCGATAGCGCCCTCGTCGGTCGACCCGGCGACCGCCGCGGACACGGCGGGAGTCGACTCTGCCGACTCCGTCGAAGGCGACGCCGGCAGCCCGATCGACCCCCGGCTGGCAGCCCTCGGGCTGACTCCCGACGCGCCGTCTGAGCCACTCGTTCCCGTTGCGCCGACGGCGGGGCGAAAGCCGACGGCTCCCCTTGCCGAGGCAGCCGCGGCCGCGCTCGCCGCCGCGCCGCAACCCGCCCAGTTCGGACCCGCAGTCGCCGCACAACCGAGACCTGAGCCGGGGCTCTCCGACCGCATCCCCGGCAGCTACGTTCCGCCGATGGTCGGCCCGGAGCCGTCGGCGTGGACCCTCCAGCCGTCGAGCGCAGGTTCCGTCGCGCGGTCGGTCGGATCGAGCCTGAGCGTTTCCGTCGGGGCTATGCCGGTCTCGCCGGTGAGCCATGACTCACCGGCCGACGCACCGCATGAGAGCCCGTGGAGCGGCTGGCCGCCGGCACCGCCGGAGCAGACGGGGCCGGCTCTCGCGCCAGTGCCCGAACCCGCAGGGTCCGAGCCCGAGCCCGAGCCCGAGCCGGCGGCGATTCCTTCGGCCATGGCTCCCTGGGCCACTCCGACGGCGGCGGCCGAGGTCGTTATGCCGTCACCCGCCGTTTCGGTCGTCGATGCGACAAATCAACAAACCTCCGACGTGCTGGCCCGCAAGGAGACCACCCAGGAGCTCGTGGCGTTCGGTCTGGTGGTCGCAGGCGCCGGCAGCGGCATCGCCAGCCTCTTTCTGCCCTGGGCCGGCTCGGTCGGCATCGGCATCGGCTCGACCGGATCGCCGCCGCCAAATGACTGGGGCTGGGACATGCCCGCCGCCATTCCCCTCTTCCTGCTCAGCGCGCTCGTCCTGGGCACGGCATCCGGCAGCGACCGCGCGCAGGTGCGTCTGCCGAACTTCGCGACGCTGATCGCTCGTGTCACCGACCTCGTTCTGCCGATGATCCTCGGCGGTCTGTACCTGGGCGTCTTCCTCCTGTATCTCACCCTGCCGTGGGGGTGCGGCGGCGGTGTCTTCGGCATCCTGCTTGGCTCCGGACTGCTGATCGCCGGTGGTGTCGTCACGCTCTTCTTTCCGCCCGACGCAGCGAGCGGGACGGCCGGAAGCGGTGGCAGCAGGAGCTAGACAATCGTCACCGCCCTCGCCTCGGCCTCGTCTCAGCCGGGCAGCGATCGGCCGGCGCCCAATGCCGGCCTGATACACTGCCAAACGCCCTCGGAGCTGCGGCGAATGCTCCGCATTGGCGGAATCGAGAGAGAACCAAGCTCATGCCAAGCGATCTGTCCGGACAGCTCGGGAGCGTTTTCGATTCGTTCTTCTCGAGCGCCATCGTGCAGCTCGTTCTGTACTCGATCGTCATCTACCTCTTCGTGGTCTGGCTGGCGGCTGCCTACTGGGCCTTCCGCGACATGCACGACCGGACCGAGAATCCGGCCCTGCCTTACGTTGCCGCCGCCATCATCCTGGTCGCCACTCCGTTTCTGTTCGTCCTGGGCGTGGTCGTCTATCGGGTCATCAGACCGGCCGAGCGCCTGGGCGAGGTATACGAGCGGAACCTGGCCGAGGAAGCGCTTCTGGCCGAGGTGGAAGCGATCAAGACGTGCCGGGGATGCGATCGCCGCGTCGACGACGAATGGATCATCTGCCCCTGGTGTCGGTCCAGGTTGAATCGCGTTTGCCCCAACTGCGAACGGCTCGTCGGCCTTGATTGGACGCTGTGCGCCTGGTGTGGCAAGGACTTCGAACGGCCGGTCGCGATCGACCGAGCGGTCGCCGGAAGCACGCTCGGGATTCCGACCGCAGAGGGTATCGGTCGTGCGCTTCCCTCCGGCGGCACCGCCGGTACCATCACCAACCGCAAGCCCGCCATCGGCGGCTGAGGCGAGAATCATCATCGGAGGCTCAACCACGCCTCATGCCCGACGAACGGCGAGACACAGACGGGGAGGGCACAGGCCCTAGCGAGGACACCGGCACGAATCCGCCTCGACTCGGGTCGATGCCGGACGGACTGTCGGCGGCTGTGCCGACGCCCGCAGACACGTACCAGCCAGGCGGGCAGTTGCCACCTCCCGGGCAGTGGCAGGCGCCCGGGCAGTGGCCGCCCCAGGGGCAGTGGCAGGCGCCAGGGCAGTGGCAGGCGCCAGGGCAGTGGCAGGCGCCAGGGCAGTGGCAGGCGCCAGGGCAGTGGCCGCCCCAGGGGCAGTGGCAGCCCCANNGGCAGCCCCAGGGGCAGTGGCAGCGGACGACCATCCCCGGCTGGCAGGCTCAGGGCACGTGGCAGTCACCCGGGCAGGGGGCGCCAACCGGGCGGTGGCAGGCTCAGGGCACGTGGCAGTCACCCGGGCAGTGGGCGCCAACCGGGCGGTGGCAGCAGACGCCCCCGAACGGCGCCTGGGGGCTGGCGTCCTCGCCCGCCTCATGGCCCATCGGCTACGTCCCGTGGGGCTACACCAACCCTCCTGCGGTGCCGCCCGTTTTCGAGCCGCCGGGCAATTTCCACCCGCCGATCTCGAAGCGGCCGTTCTTCTCCTTGGCGGGCCGCACCTCGCCGCGACTCTACCTCCTGGGCCTGACCGTCGGCCTGCCCGGAATAGCCGCGCTGCTCCTCTACCTGGTCGCCCACAGCGCGGGCTTCAAGCTCGGTCTGGGCTCTCCCACGTCCTGGATCCTCATCGAGGCCGTGAGCGTTCTGGCGTCGGTGGGCCTGATTGGATGGGCGATCGCCCAGGGACGCCAGAGGCGGGCAGATGGCTGGCGGGACTACAACGGGCCTTCGCCGTTCTTGATGATCGGCGCCTTCGTGGCCCTGACCACAGCCCTTGAGTTGATACTCGAGGCCGTCCTCGAGGCGCTGAACGTCGACGTGAACTCCGCCCCCTCGACGCTGGTTGAGCTACTCGTGTACCTGGCCGCGTATATCGGCCTGGTGCAGTTCCTGACGGTGCGTACAGGCGCCCTTACCTGGCGGGACATGGTTCGGCCACGGCATCTCGCCTCCAGCACCGACGACTGGGATTCAGCGGTGCCGCGCACGGCCTGGGCCCAGAGCTGGGCGGCAACACTCGGTTCGTGGCGCACCCGCATCCTGCGCGTTCAGCTCGGCGACCTCCTCGTCCCGCTGGCCCTGGTGCTGCCGCTCCTGATCGCCTCGAGCCTGACGTCGGCAGGCCTGCTGCTCGTGCTCGGCCTGAACAACGCCGATATCAACCCCGACCCGTTCGTCCCCACGACCGGCATCGATCGACTGCTCATCTTCATCACCGTCGCCGTGATCGCGCCGATCGGCGAGGAGATCTTCTTTCGCGGCTTCGCGACGAACGCCTGGGGTCGATCGATCAGCCGCAACTCGGCAGTCATCCGGGCTTCCTTGTTCTTCGCCTTCATCCACGTGATGAACACGGCCACAACCGACGCGGGCGTCTCCTGGCGGGTCGCACTCTTCAACTTCGGCGCCCGAGTCCCCGTCGCATTCGCCCTGACGTGGCTGTACATGCGCCGCCGATCGATGCTCTCTTCGGGGACGCTGCATGCCGGCTACAACGGCCTCATCACGCTCATCAGCAACTCGCTTCCCTGAGCCGCGCGGATTCCGTTCTAGCTGACGGCCGAACCACCTCGCGACCGCGCGCCGTGCCGCTTCTAGTTGAGCGGCAGATAAGCGCGAGTTGGGCCGCAGGTAAGGGGCGTCGAGTAGTCTCCCGTCGTTCCCGGAGCCCGATGGCGGGAGGAATCGGCGGGCTTCCGTCGTTCGGCTCCGGGAGCGGTAGGTCCAGCCGCTCGCCGACTCGGAGGACTCATTCCTGTGGATCGGCAACGCGGCCGTGGCGAGGGGGCCGAGCGGCGGCCGGGTTCCCGAGGCGCAGCCGAGCGACCCTCGATAGGGACTGGATTCGTTCCGGCACCCGAACGGCCCCGAGAGAGGCTGGCCGTGCACGGTGCCGGAGCGCTAAGCGCGGCTGAGTTGATCGGCGTGCTGTGGGGTACCGGGAGCCATGGCCACACCGCGGTCGATGCCGCCGCCGACGCCCTGCGTCTGCACGAAGGGCTGATGGGTCTGGCTCGCGCCACGGATGTCGAGCTGGATGCGGTGCCCGGCGTCGGTCCGGTGAGAGCGGCGCAGCTGAGCGCCGCGTTCGAACTCGGCCGTCGCGTCGTGACGGACTGGCCCCAGGACCGCTGGACCGTCCGCGCCCCGCGTGACGTGGGGGAGCGGCTCGTGCCGCAGATGGGCTACCTGGAACGCGAGGAGCTGCGAGTGGTTCTGCTCAACACTCGCAACGTGGTCCTGCGGCAGGTCACCATCTACCAGGGCAACGTATCGTCGAGCCTGGTGCGTATCAGCGAGCTCTTCCGCGACGCCGTCCGCCTGAATGCAACCGGCGTCATCCTGGTCCATAACCACCCGTCGGGCGATCCCACGCCGAGTCCGGATGATCTGCGGCTGACGGCCGAGGCGCTGGCCGCGGGCCGCCTCCTCGACATCCAACTGCTCGACCATCTGATCGTGGCCGGCGACGGATTCGTATCGCTGCGCGACCGAGGCGTAGCCTTCGACCGCAACTCCTGACCTCGGACACGCCCGCACGTACAGCCACGAACCCCAGCCCGCCAGCCGGCGGGCGTAGGCGATAAACTGCCACAGCCTGCCGGAACCTGCCGAAAAGGGCTGTTACTCGGTTGGGCGCGTATACTGCACGAGCTTTTCCAGGGTCGAGGCGGGTCGAGTCAACGTCCCGCAAGATGGTTGGGGCGCCACCGCCACAATCCGGGGGCCTCTGAGCCTCTCGATCGCTCTGGTCTTCAGGCTGGTCGTCCCGTCCCCACTATCGGGGGGCCAGCGACACGACAAGAAGG
Source organism: Chloroflexota bacterium (assembly GCA_003157875.1). Taxonomy (GTDB): domain Bacteria; phylum Chloroflexota; class Limnocylindria; order Limnocylindrales; family CSP1-4; genus Fen-1039. Next base: position 11,353 of record PMKV01000021.1, on the reverse strand, counting down.
AACAGCCTCGAATCATGTTCGGACTGCATTCCCTGCTCGGCCTCTTCTCGCGAGACGTCGGCATCGACCTCGGCACCGCCAACACACTGGTCTGGGTCCGTGACCGAGGCATCGTAATCAGCGAACCGAGCGTCGTCGCCATGGAGGCCAAGACCAGGAAGGTCCTGGCCGTCGGCGCCGAGGCGAAGCGCATGGTCGGCCGAACGCCGGCCAGCATCATCGCCGTCCGGCCGCTCCGCGACGGCGTCATCAGCGACTTCGACGTGACGCAGCAGATGATCGCGTACTTCGTGCGCAAGGTTCACGATCGCATCGGCATGGTGCCCCGGCCGCGAATGCTGCTCGGTATCCCGTCGGGCGTGACCGAAGTCGAGAAGCGCGCCGTCCGAGACGCGGCCATGAACGCCGGCGCCCGCTGGGCCGGCTTGATCGAGGAGCCGATGGCGGCTGCCATCGGCGCGGGGCTGCCCATCAACGAACCGACCGGCAGCATGATCATCGACATCGGCGGCGGCACGACCGAAGTTGCGGTCATCAGCCTCGGCGGCATCGTCGTCGCCCGCAGCATCCGCATCGGTGGTGACGAGATGGACGCCGACGTCGTGTCCTACGCCCGACGCGAGTACAACCTGTTCCTGGGCGAGCGTACCGCCGAGGACATCAAGATCGCCATCGGATCCGCAAGCGACGGCGAGTGGGACACCCAGCGCGTAACCCTCCGCGGCCGCGACCTCCTGACCGGCCTGCCCCGCAGCGTCGAGGTCGGCGGCGAGCAGATCCGCGAGGCCCTCGAGCCATCGCTGGCCCTCATCGTCGACACGATCAAGGACACGATCGAGGAGACGCCGCCTGAACTGGTGGCCGACATCATGGATCAGGGAATCGTTCTCGCCGGAGGCGGAGCTCTTCTCAACGGTCTGGATCGGCGCATCGCCGAGGCGACTCAGATGCCCGTCCACATCGCCAACGACCCGCTGACCTGCGTGGTGCGCGGCACGGGCGTAGTGCTCGAGGAACTCGATCTGATGGAAGAAGTGCTGGTCGCGGACACCTACGCCCGCCCGGCACGCTGACCCAGGGCGGGGCCAGGCCGGCCGCATGAACGCGATCACGGCAACCCGGCGGACGATCCGCCGGGAATGGACCGTATTCGGTGCTCTGCTGATCATCAGCGTGGGCATGATGGGCATGTCCGGAACCCAAACGGCCCACGATCTCGAGTCGGCCGTGAACACGGTCGCGAGTCCGGTCGAATCCTTCGTCAACAACATCGCCGATACGGCCGGCTCCTACTGGTCCGCCTTGACCCAGATCGACCGACTGCGGACCCAGAACGAGCAGCTCAAGCAGGACAACCTGACCCTCCAGGAAGAGCTGGACCGCATGGGCGCCATCTCCCAGATAAGCGACGACTGGACCCAGATCACGGTCGCGGCGGCCGGCATCCCCTACCAGACGACGCCCGTCCGAGTGATCGTGAGAGACATCTCGGGCGTGACCAAATCCCTGATCATCGACAAAGGCAGCAACTACGGCCTGGTGAAGGGCCAGGTCGTGATCGACTCCGGCGGGGCGCTCGTCGGCCGGGTCCAGAGCGTGGATCCGACCGTCTCGAAGATCCTGCTGATCAGCGACCCCTCATCGGTCGTGGTCGGCAAGGAAGCCAAGTCGGGGGCAACGGGCAAGATCCAGGGCTCGGTCAGCGGCCTGCTCGAGATGGACTACGTGGACGTCGCAGCGACCCTGACCAAGGACGAACCGGTCGTCACGGCCGGCGAGACACTGCCCAACACGAACGACATCTCGCCTTTTCCGCCGGGCCTCCTGATCGGCAAGATCACCGATGTGGCCGTTGACCCCAACGCCGTCGTCAAGAGCGCGACGATCGCGCCGGCCGCACACCTCACCGACGCCACCTTCCTGCTGGTCATCACCAACTACCAGGGCGGATTCGGGCCGATCTGCCCGGCTGCTTCGGGTTCCGCCACTCCCGGTGGCTCGCGCAGCCCCGGCACCTCCGCCGCCGGCACCTCCGTCGGACCCGGCAGCTCCCGCAGCCCGGGTGCGTCCGCCGGCCCCGTGAGCTCATGCCCGCCGGTCGGTTCGGGCTCTCCTTCGGTCAAACCGTCGGCAAAACCCAGCTCCTGACTCTCGGCGCCGAGGGCAGCCACCGGGCCAGACCTGGTACGCTCACGGCCTCGCTGCCCCACGGAGACAGAGTGAAGGGTCTAGTTCTGGCGGGAGGCACCGCCACCCGCCTCTTCCCGCTAACGATAGTCACCAACAAACATCTGCTGCCGATCTACGACCGGCCGATGATCTACTACCCCATAGCCACGCTCGCTGGGATGGGCATCCGGGAGGTCATGGTCATCGTCGGCGGTAAGAGCGTCGGCGACGTAGTCGAGCTTCTGGCCGACGGCGAGCACTTCGGCCTCGACCTGACGTACCGCTATCAGCGCGGTGCGCTTGGAATCGCCCATGCCATCGGCCTGGCCCGCGACTTCGTCGGCGACGAGGCCTTCTGCTGTGTCCTCGGCGACAACGTGCTGCTGGGCCCGCCGCTCGCCGACCTCGCCCGGGAGTTCGAGGCGGGGGCGTGGGGCGCCGGAACGCTCCTCTACGAGGTGGCGGATCCCGAGCGATTCGGCGTGGCCGAACTGGACGCCGCCGGGCACGTCGTGGGCTTCGAGGAGAAGCCCGCCGAGCCCAAGAGCAACCTGATCCCGATAGGCGTGTACTTCCTGCGCCCGAGTGCCTTCGAGGTGGTCGACAAGCTCGTCCCGTCGGGTCGCGGCGAACTCGAGATAACGGATCTGCTGAACCACTACCTGCCGGGCAGCCTGTTCGCCCCTCGCTTCGATGGGATCTGGACCGACGCGGGGACTGTGACCTCACTCATTCGAGCGGCCGAATTGGCCGAGCAGGAGTCGCGCTCCGGTCGTCTGGCCGGTCCGCCGGCGCGTCCGACGTCGTAGCTCAGATGCCGCACACGACCCAGATGCACGACACGCGGCCCAAGACGCCGACCCCGAGAGGGCCGCGCCATCCCCGTTTGCTGGTCACAGGCGGAGCAGGCTTCATCGGCTCCTGCTTCGTCCGAAACCGTCTGGCTCGGCGCGACGGCACGACGATCGTCGTGCTCGACAAGCTGACGTACGCGGGGAATCGGGCCAACCTGGCGCCCGTCGAGGCCGATCCCGAACAGGCGGCGCGACTTCGCTTCGTCGTCGGCGACATCGCCGACCCGGCGGCCGTGGCCCCCCTCGTCGCCGAGGTCGACGCCATCGTCAACTTCGCCGCAGAATCCCACGTAGATCGCTCCATCCTCGATCCGGAGGCCTTTCTGCGTACGGACGTCATGGGCGTCCACGTCCTGCTGGAGGCCTGCCGCGTCGAACAGCAAAGGGCCACCGGAGGAGAGCGCGCGGCGGCGCCCAGGTTCCTCCAGGTCTCTACCGACGAGGTCTACGGCTCAGTCGAGTCCGGCGCGAGCACAGAGGACGATCGGCTGGAGCCACGCTCGCCCTATTCCGCCGCCAAGGCCGCCGGAGAGCTGCTGGTCAATTCCTATTCCGTCACGTACGGCCTGGACACGGTGGTGACCCGAGGCTCGAACACATACGGGCCCTATCACCATCCGGAGAAGCTAATCCCGCTGTTCATCACCAACGCCATCGACGACGAGCGTCTGCCCCTCTACGGCGACGGCTTGCAGCGGCGAGATTGGCTGTACGTCGCCGATCATGCCGGCGCAATCGATCACGTTCTGGAGCACGGAGCAACCGGCGAGACCTACAACGTCACCGGCAACAACGAGCGCACCAACCGCGACGTCGTGGCCCAGCTGCTGGCTCGGCTCGGCAAGCCGTGGTCGCTGGTTCGCCTGGTCGACGATCGTCCGGGCCACGACCGTCGCTACGCCATGGACGATTCCAAGCTCGCCGGGCTCGGCTGGAAGAACAAGATGCCCTTCGACGAGGGCCTGGCCGCGACCGTGGACTGGTACCGCGACAACGAGGGCTGGTGGCGCCCCATCAAGTCCGGGGAGTGGCAGGCGTACTACCGCCGCCAGTACAGCGCACGCCTCGCCGGCTCCAAGGAGGCGACATGAAGCGGTCGTCGGCCTCATGAGAGTCGCCGTCACGGGGGCGGGGGGAAGGCTCGGCTCGGCTCTCGTGAAGCAACTCGGCGAAGCTTCATTCGTGCGCGAGGTGCTGGCCTGGGATCTGCCCCAACACGATCTCGACGATCCGGCCTCGGCCGGACGGCTGCTCACGCGGTTCAGGCCCGACGTGGTCATCCACACCGCTGCCTGGACTGCGGTGGACGACTGCGCGCAGCAGCCTGACATCGCGATGCGCCGCAACGGCGCCGCGGTGGGCGAGATGGCCGAAGCCTGCGTGAGCGCCGGAGCGGCGCTGGTCATGATCTCCACCAACGAGGTCTTCGACGGCCTGCGCACCGATGGAGTGCCATACCGTCCGACCGACAGGCCCAACCCCCTCAACGCCTACGGGAAGTCCAAGCTGGAAGGCGAGAGACTGGCGCGAGCCGCCTACTGGGCGGCCGGGCCCGACTTCGGTGCGGCGGCCATGCAGCCCGATATCGCCCGCGATTCCACGATCCCGGCGCTGGCGATCGTGCGGACGGCCTGGCTCTTCGGGATTCCCGGCTCCGACTTCCCTCAGAAGATCCTCGCGGCAGCCCGTCAGGCGCGCGCGGCGGGCACGCCCCTGAAGCTCGTCTCCGACGAAATCGGCTGCCCGACGTACGCCACCGACCTCGCGACCGCGATCACGCAGCTGGTTCGGGAGTCCAACGTCCCCCACGGCCACGGCCTGGGAGGCATCCATCACATCGTCAACGCCGGCAAAGCATCGCGGGCCGAGTGGGCGCGTGAGCTGCTTCGCCTCGCCGGTCTCGATCTCCAAACGGAGGACGTGCCGATGAGCACCTGGCCGCGTCCCTCCACACCGCCGGCGTGGGGAGTGCTCGACCCGACGCCTCTCCCCGGCGGGCCGCTGCGGACCTGGCACGACGCCCTGGCGGACTACCTGCGCCTGCTCCCGACCGGCGCGTAGACCTGCCCGGTCGAGGGGTATAGAGGCCGCAACATACCCACTGGCAGCCTTCTTCGCCGTTCGAAGATATGGGCAAGGTTCCTTCACACGGGTGGCGCAACCCGCTCCGACCTGCTTATGATGGGTTCTCAAGGCCCTCGTTTGGGGCGACCCCCTCCGCACAAGAGTCCACAAAAAGCCGCCTAAATGGACCACTCGGTCCTGGGACGAAGGCGCGATTGCCTCGGGCAGCCTCCCGACGCAGGCTACACATATGCCGTCGATTCGGTCCACCAGCGTGCGCGCCGCATGGGCGCCACTCCGACGGAGCTCTTGCTCCCCGGCAACGTCAAGAGCCAACAAGGAGAACGCCATGCGAAAGCTCGTCCTCGCTCTCGCGATCGGCATGCTCGTCGCATCGAGCGCGGTGACGGCCGCGCCGGGCAAGGCAATGGCGGCATCCGCCGGAGTCAAGGTCGTCATCGTCGTCGGTGCCACTCAGGGCGCGACGGCCGCCTACAGAGCCGATGCGGAATCAGCCGCAGCCGAGTTCGCCAAATTCAGCACCGCCGACCGTCCCGTGAACGTTACCAAGGTCTATTCGCCGTCCGCCACCTGGAGCGCGGTTTCGGCGGCGGCCCGCGGCGCCAACATCCTCCTCTACCTCGGCCACGGCAGCGGCTACCCGAACCCATACCTCAGCTACGAGCAGCCGAACGGCGACAACGGGATGGGCCTCAACACGCCCACGGGCGGTAGCGACAACGTGACCCAGTACTACGGCGAGAACTACATGGCCCAGCTGGGCCTGGCTCCAAATGCGGTGGTGCTGCTCAATCACCTCTGCTACGCATCGGGCAACAACGAGGGCGGCGCCGGCAATCCGTCGCTGGCGGTAGCGGAGACTCACGTCGACGGCTACGCCTCCGGTTTCATCAGGGGCGGTGCCAAAGCCGTTCTCGCCGAAGGCATGAATGACATCGAGTACTACATCGACGGGCTCTTCACCTCGCATACGACCATCGACGCGATGTGGAAGGCAAACCCGTGGTTCCACAACCACGTCACGGCCTGGTGGGCCACGCGTCCGCTACCGGGTTATGTCTCCCAGATCGACCCCGATCTCGACCACCCGGCCTCCGACGGGGAGGTCTACTACCGGTCGATGGTGGCGATCGCCACCCTTCTCACCGATGACGTGATCTCGAGCCCGGTGCTGCCCTGGACGGCGCAGACGGGCACCTACTATCCGATCGCCCCGTTCAGAGTCGTGGACACTCGCGGCTACGGCACCGGGCCGATCGGCACACTTTCGTCGGGTGGGCCATACACCTTTGCGGTCGTCGGTAGTTCGCCCGTTCCGAAGGGCGCCATCGCCATCACCGGCAACCTGACGGTCACCGACCAAACCGCGCTGGGCTGGGTCTATGTGGGTCCACAGATCAGCAGCGCACCGGGCCCCTCCACGATCAACTTCTTGCGCGGCGACAACAGGGCCAACGGCATCACGGTTCCGCTGTCTCCCCAGGGGACTCTGGACGCGTGGTACGGAGCCGTCCCGGGGGCTTCGACCGACATCGTCATCGACGTCACGGGCTACTTCATGCCCAACACGGACGGCGACGGCTACGTGCAGTACGGGCCTCACCGAATCCTCGATACCCGCGTCGGAAACGGCCTGACGGGCAAGTTCTACTCGTCGCAGCCGCGGGCCATCCGGGTCGCCGGTGTCGCCGGGTTGCCGGATAAGGGGATCGTGGCGGTCGCCGGCAACGTGACCGTGGTCTCGCCGACATATCTGGGCTACGTGTACATCAGCCCGACGGCGGCGGTCCCGCCCACGTCATCTACGATCAATTTCCCGGCCAATGACATCCGGGCCAACAACTTCGTCGTGCCGATCGGCCCGGACGGCTCTATATCGGCCGCCTACTGGACCAGCGTTCCCGCCTCAGTCGAGCTCATCATCGATATCTCGGGTTACTACACGGCCGGCGGCGGGGCCCAGTACCACACCCTGAATCCCGCCCGAATCCTGGACTCGCGCGTCCCGGTCGGACTCACAGGTCCTATTCCGGCCGGCCAGGCGCAGACGCTTCAGATCACCGGGGCCGGGGGCGTCGACGCCGGGGCCGTCGCCCTCAACGCCAACCTGACGGTCACACAGCAGACATATTTGGGCTGGGTGGGAGCCGGGCCCGCGATAAGTCTGGATACGATCTTCTCGAACGTGAACTTCCCGGTGAATGACAACCGAGCCAACGGAGTTACCGTACCGCTGACGACCGACGGCAAGCTCCAACTCATGTATGGAGCACCGGCCGGCCAGAACATCCAACTCGTCCTGGACGTCTGCGGATACTTCAAGTAGGCGAGAGGCTTCTTCGGGTCCCCGCCCGGAACCAGTTGGCCCGGGCCGCATTATCAGACCACACCTTACTCAACCTGACGCTACCATTGCGTCGGGGCCGTCGCCTTGACGCAGTTGCGGCGGAAGGGTAGAGAGGTCGGCATGCCTGCCATGACAATTCTCTTCCGGTCCATGGGCCGGTTGTTTGTCCGCCGAACGGTGGCCGTTGCGATGACCGGGGCGTTGCTGCTCAACTGCGCCTGGTCGGGCGGAGCCCTGGGCAACGGCGCGACCAAAACCGACGCCGGTGTCGACTCGCCCACGATCCAGTATCAGGAGGCGATGGCGCACGCTTCGGACCCCAACACCTTCACACCGGGCGACGCCGTGGTCATTCCGTACACGCCGCGCGCCGGAGACAAAACGGTCATCGATGGATCGACGCCCGTTGCCTTGCCGGCGGGCAGCGCAACAGGCCGCGCCATGGCCGCCAGCACGCGGGGGTCTGTGTGGGCCGTTGGTGAGACCGACCCGCCTCGCAACGGCTCGGACAAGCAGGTCGCGCCGGCCCCCAGTATCACGCCGAGCGCCACCGGGAACGCCGTGCCGGCGACGACCGGAAACGTCCTTCGTCGGGAGGTCTACGGCTTCCTGCCGTACTGGAGATTGGGCGACTACATCAACTATGACGTGGTCTCCACGGTGGCCTACTTCGGCACCGACCTCTATACCAACGGCGACCTGGACAAGGGCACCTCCGGCTGGGCCGGCTGGACGAGTTCGTCGATGACGACCGTGATCAACGCCGCCCATGCCGCCCATGTGCGGGTTGCCCTCACCATCGAGAGCTTCGCCTGGGGCAGTGACGGCCAGGCGGCGCAACAGCAGCTCCTCTCCGATCCGGCCGCCCGTCTCAATGCCGTCAATCAGATCGTGGCCGCGATCCGCGACCGCGGCGCCGACGGCGTGAACCTCGACTTCGAGCCGATCGCATCGGGCATGTCGGCCAACTACATCGCCTTCGTCCGGCTTCTGCGAACGCAGCTCGACAGCATCCACGCGGGCTACGAACTCACCTTCTGCGGCACCGGGCGTCCAAGCACCTACGACCTGACCAACCTGCTGGCCTCGGGCGCGGCCGACAACACCTTCATCATGGGCTACGACTTCCGCGACGGCGGCTCGGCCTATGCCGCCTCGATGGATCCGCTCACGAGCCCCCGCGTCTACGACCTGACCGACGCGGTGAATTCCTACAAGGCGCAGGCCCCCGCCTCCAAGATCATCCTCGGGCTGCCGTACTACGGAATTGCCTACTCCACCCCCGACACCAGCCTGTACGCCCAGAACATCAGCGGCACAACTTACGGCCAGGCGGTGATGGTGCCGTACTACACCGCGGCCGAAATGGCTGCCGCCAACCTCAAGCAATACGACTCGATCGAGCAGTCGGCCTGGGCCTCCTACTACGGCACCTTCGGCGGCGCACCGACCTGGCGCGAGCTGTACTACGACGACGCCCAGGCGCTCGCGGCCCGCTATGACCGGGTCAACTACTGGAACCTGGGTGGTGTGGGAATCTGGGTTCTGGGCTACGACTCCGGCCATCCGGAGCTCAACCAGGTCCTCGCCGACAAGTTCCTCACCGACCACAATCCACCCAAGGCGGGCATCGTCAACATATCCGCCAGCCAATCCAGCGAGAGCTTCACGGTGACCTGGAAGGGGCAGGACGACTGGAACGGAGTGAGCAACTACGACCTGCAGGTCTCGACCGACGGCGGGGACTGGACCAACTGGCTGACCGGCACGACCGCCACGAGCTCGTCATTCGACGGGGCCAACGGTCACAACTACTCGTTCAGAGTCAGGGCCACCGACGGCGTGGGCAACGTCGGACAATGGGACGTCTCCACGACCTACACGGCCAGCCCGGCATTTGCCATCAACGGCTATGCCACGGTAACCGCGGCAAGCGTCGCCGAGCGAGGCCTGCCTGGGAACCAATACGGCGCCGTGTTCACCGCCACCGCCGGCCAGGTCTTCAAGATAATCGGCGGGCCTGCCTCCGCGAACGGCTACACGTGGTATCAGGTCGACGGCCCGATCACGGAGCTGAGCCCCGTCACGCCGACCTTCCCGGGCTGCTGGATCGCTGTGAGTGACGCGACGAACGTCTACATGACACCGACGACCGCGCCAAACACGACGACCATCTCCGCGGGAATCGGCAACTTCACGATCGGGACAGCGGGGAAGCCGCCCTCGATGACCGGCGTCGACGCCGGCAAGACATTCTCGCCCGACAACGACGGCATCAAGGACACGTTGAGCCTGAGCTGGAACGACAGCGGTGGCTTCGCGGACGTGACGCTCTCGATCTACCGAACGGACGGCAGCGTGGCCGGCACGATCGACCTCGGGGCTCTCGGGGCCGGAGCTCAGACCTACACCTGGGGCGGCACCGACGGTACGTCGGTCCTGCCGGACGGCCGGTACCTGCTGCAACTCAAAGGCAAAATCGACGACTCCACCTCGTACTATGCGCCGTCGCCGGGCCCGTTCGACGCCGCCGCCTGGGCAAACTTCGGCGCGATCATCGACACCACTCCCAGCGGCACCTACTTCCCGTTGGCGCCGGTCCGGATCATGGACACGCGCATCAACCTGGGCCTCGGCGGCCCATTCGTGTCCGGCCAGTCGCGACCACTCGTGGTCGCCGGCTACCACGGCGTTCCCGTGGGCGCTATGGCAGTCACAGGCAACCTCACGATCACATCGCCGACAGCGACAGGCTTCGTCCGGCTTGGTTCGACCACCGCCAACAACTTCTCGACGATCAACTTCGGCGCGGGCGACACTCGAGCCAACGGCGTGACGATGGGGCTTGCCTCCGATGGCTCGCTATCCGCCGTCTACGTTTCGTCGATCTCAGGCACCGTCCAGGTGATCTTCGATCTGACCGGCTACTTCGCCCGCGATCCCGGCGGATCGACCTTCTTCCCGGTCACGCCGACACGCATCGTCGACACGCGCTACGGGCAAGGCTTGCCAAGGGCACTGACCGCCAATACCGTCTCGACCTTCCAGGTGAGCGGCCTTGCCGGAGTTCCGGCCGACGCTACCGCCGTGGTCGGCAACGCCACGATTGCCGGTCAGGACGGACTCGGCTACATAACCGTCGCACCAACCATGGGTGCAGGCGAGCCGCCCTCGTCCACCCTCAACTTCCCGGTCGGCGATATCCGAGCCAACAACGTCACCGTGCCCCTGAACAACGGAACAATGCAGGTCACCTATCGGACGAGCACGGGCCATAGCGTGCATTTCATCTTCGATGTGACCGGCTACTTCGTGCATGGTCAGTCGGGCGCGACGTTCGTGCCGCTGAGCCCGGGACGCATCGTCGACAGCCGATACGGCCAGGGCCTGTCCGCGCCCGTAAGGCCGTATTCCGGCACGATCTTCGCGGTCCGAGGCCAGGCTTCCGTCCCGCTGACCGCGGTTGCGGTGGTCGGGAATCTCACGGTCACTGCCCAGACCGCTCTTGGATGGCTCGCCGTCACCCCGACCACTACGGTCGGAACCTCGAACCTCAACTTCCCGGTGAATGACAACCGGGCCAACGGATTTGCCTGCATGCTGGGCGCGAATGGGTACTTGTACGTGACCTACGGAGCCAACCCCGGGTCGACCACGCACGTGGTCGTGGACATCCTGGGCTACTACCGCTAGCGGGGCCTATCGCTGTAGGCTGGCACGAGCAGTCGTGGTTCGGACGGGCCGGGCGACTCGCCGCAGCGGAGAATAGAAGATGAGCGAGGAACCGGGCGGCAACAAGCCCGTTCCGCCTGTGGGCGGGTCCGGCGGGCGCGCGCGAGGTAGAGCCCAGAAACCCGACCCGATGAGCGCCCCACCCAAGGTCGCCGCCCCCAAGGCG